>NZ_JBVVPP010000006.1:227026-282883 GCF_055811315.1 Bradyrhizobium sp. MI1.4
GGGCGCCTCGGGGGGGTTTGGGGGTTTGCCCCCCCCAAACCACCACTCCCGCCCCCGGGGGATAGAGACCCCTCACCCGTCTCGCCGCTGCGCGGCGAGCCACCCTCTCCCGCAAGGGGAGAGGGGAAGAACGAACTCACCACATCGTCGCGGCCGCACGCTCGGGCCAGGCGCGATCATACTCCGCGCCGCCGACCTTGTTCTCGCTCATCTCGGCGAGGATCTGGCCGGGCGTCGGCAGCGTCTTGGGGTCGATGCGCTTGTCGGGATTCCAGAGATCGGAGCGGACGATGGCGCGGGCGCACTGGAAGTAGATTTCGTTGACCGTCATCACCATCACGCTGCGCGGCGCCTTGCCGTCGACTTTGAACGAGGCGAGCAGCTCGGGATTGATGGACAGATGCGCCCGGCCATTGGCCCGAACCGCATTTCCGGAGCCGGGGATCAGGAACATCAGGGACACCCTGGGATCGCGCACGATGTTGCGCAAGGAATCGACCCGGTTGTTGCCGCGGCGATCCGGCAGCATCAGCGTCTTCGGGTCATGAATGCGGACGAAGCCGGAGAGATCGCCGCGCGGCGAGCAGTCGATCCCCTCGGGTCCGATGGTAGCGAGCGCGGCGAACGGCGCCTTTTCGATGAAGACGCGATAGAGCGGGGTGACGTGGTCGGCGACTTTCACGATCGATGCGTCGTTGGTGACGCCGTAGATGGCCTCCAGCTGCTCGACCGTTTCGATCACCGACATTCCAGTCTCCTTGTTGTGCGGGCTATTCGTGCCAGCCCTGGTTCCTGATCACGCGCAGAAGCTGGCGGCCGTGATACTCCGCGCTGCCGGCGTTGAGGATGGTGACGTCGGCCTGAGTCGATGCGTCGTCGACGCTGCGCGTCAGCCGTTCCGCAATATTGCCGTCGCTGTGCCGGGCGCGAGCGGCAAGCCGCTGCGCCAGCACATCCGGAGGCGCCGTGATCGCGACCACCACGACGTTTGCATAGGTCTGGCGCAGCACGCCGATCACCGTGCGCGAAACATTGGCCACGACGGCGCGTCCGGCACGAATATCGTCGTTGAGGTCGAGCGGCAGCGCGTAACAATGCCCATGCGCCTCCCAATGCACGGCGAAATCGTCGCGATCGCGCGCGCGACGGAATTCGTCAGGGCTCACCGCATTATTGTCTTCGTCGGCCGAGGATTCGCGCGTCACGACACGGCGCGGGAAGACGATGTCGTGATCCTCGATGCAGGCTGCCCGCGCCAGCCGCAGCAGCGTGTCCTTGCCGGCACCGCTGGGACCGACCACGAGCACGAGCCGCCCGGGCCCGATCGCACCCGTTGTCTTTCCCGCCACGGTGACGGCCTCGCTCATGCGACACGGCTTCCTTCGCGCCAGACGCTGCGGACCGCGGGGACGCTGCCCGCGACATGCACGCGGATCAGATCGGCACGCTTGCCGATCGCGATCTCGCCGCGGTCGGACAGGCCGACTGCCTCCGCGGGCGCCTTCGTCACGGTGCGGATCGCCGCCGGAAGAGTGATGGCGGGCACGTGCTCGGGCAAGTGCAGCGCGGCCATCAGAAGGCTCGAGGGGATGTAGTCCGACGACAGGATGTCGAGCAGGCCCTCGCGGGCGAGATCGACCGCGGCGATATTGCCGGAATGCGAGCCGCCGCGCACGACGTTCGGCGCGCCCATCAGGATGTCGATGCCGGCCTCGTGCAGGCCGCGCGCGGCCTCCAGCGTGGTCGGAAATTCCGCCACCGAAACGCCATCGCGCACGGCGTCCACGACGTTCTCCTCAGTGGTGTCGTCATGGCTCGCCAGCGGGATCTTGTACTTGTGGGCCAGCGCCACGATCTCGCGCATGTTGGTCGCGGCATAGGCCTTCTGATATTCGAAGCGCTTCGCGAACAGCTCGTCGAGCTCGGCGTCGGTCTTGCCGCCGCCCTTGCCGCGATAATAGTCGCGCAGCTTGCCTTCGTCCCGGAACTGGCGCTGGCCGGGGGTGTGGTCCATCAGCGACATCAGCCGCACGTCGGGACGGTCGATCAGCTCCCTGGCCTCCTCGACCACGCTCGGCATCGGGATTTCGCAGCGCAGATGCAGGAAGTGATCGGCGCGGAGCAGGTCAGCATCGCGAGCGGTCGTGATTGCGGCGGCGAGCGTGCCGGCGCGGCCGTCGACTTCCTCGGCGCCATCCTCGCGCCAGACCCGGAGCGAGTCGAACACCGTCGTGATGCCTGATGTCGCGAGCTGGCCGTCATAGGAGACGACGGCGGCGACTGGATTCCAGAACACTTTTGGTCGCGGCACGTAATGCGCCTCGAGGTGATCGGTGTGGAGCTCGATCAAGCCGGGCATGATCAGATCGCCGCCGGCATCCTCTGCCCCCGCGGGCGCCCTGCCCTCGCCGATCTCGGCAATGCGTCCATCGGCGAGGGCAAGCCAGCCCTGCTCGATCACCCGTTCCGTCAGCACGATCCTGGCGTTGGCGATCACGATGTCCTTCTTGGCGTTCATGTCCATTTCCTTCAGGCCGCGGCGGCGAAGCTGGTGACGTCGACGATGCGGTCGGCAATCTGATGACGGATTTCGTCGTCATGGACAATGGCGACCATGGCGACGCCCTGGCGCTTCTTTTCGGCTACCAGCCCGACCACGACGGCGCGGTTGGCGGCGTCGAGCGACGCGGTCGGCTCGTCGAGCAGCAGGATCGGCAGATCCGAGATGAAGCCGCGCGCGATGTTGACGCGCTGCTGCTCGCCGCCGGAAAAGGTCGCGGGCGGAAGCTGCCAGAGCCGCTCGGGGATGTTGAGGCGATGCAACAGTTCGCCAGCACGGGCTTGCGCCTCCGCGCGCGCCAGGCCGTTGACGATCAGCGGCTCGGCGACCACGTCGAGGGTCGCGACGCGCGGCACCGCGCGCAAGAACTGGCTGACATAGCCAATGGTCGCGCGGCGGATGTTGAGAACCTGCCGCGGCTCGGCGGTGGCGAGATCGACCAGCGCGCCGCGATGGTGGATGCCGATCCGGCCGGAATCGCAACGATAATTGCCGAAGATCATCTTCAGGATCGACGATTTTCCGGCGCCTGATGGCCCCGACAGCACGACGCATTCGCCGGGATTGACGTGAAAGGTCACGCCGCGCACCACGGGCAGCTCGATGCCACCTTGCAGGTGCATCGTGAAGGTCTTGTTGGCGTCGGCGATGTCGATCATGGCGGTCATTGGAGAACTCTTCTTGCAAGGCTCATTACGTTGGAAGGCTCATGGCGGCAGGATCGAGGAGACGAGCAGCTGGGTATAGGGCTCGCGGGGGTCGTCGAGCACCTGATCGGTGAGGCCGGTCTCGATGACTCGGCCGCCCTTCATGACCATGACCCGATGCGACAGCAGGCGCGCGACCGCGAGATCATGGGTGACGATGATGACCGCGAGATGCAGCTCCGCGACCAGGCTGCGCACGAGGTCGAGCAGACGGGCTTGCACGGAAACATCGAGGCCGCCGGTCGGCTCGTCCATGAACACCAGCCGCGGCTCGGTGACGAGGTTGCGGGCGATCTGGAGCCGCTGGCGCATGCCGCCGGAATAGGTCCGCGGCGCATCGTCGATGCGCGCGATGTCGATCTCGACGCGAGTCAGCCAGTCCGACGCGGTATCGCGGATGCGGCCGTAGTGATTCCACCCCACCGCCATCAGCCGCTCGCCGACATTGGCGCCGGCCGAGACGGCCATGCGCAGCCCCTGCGCGGGATCCTGATGAACGAAGCCCCAATCGGTACGAAACAGGAAGCGCCGCTCGGCCTCGCCCAGCGTGGCGAGATCGCGGGTGACGCCATCGCGCATCCGGTAGGACACCTCACCGCCGCTGGCCGCGAGCTGACCCGACAGCAGCTGCAGCAGCGTCGATTTGCCCGAGCCGGATTCGCCGACGATCGCCAGCACCTCGCCGGGGTAGAGCGCAAAGGACACGTCGCGGCACGCCGCGATCCGGCCATAGGACTTACTGAGGGATTTTGCGACCAGCAGCGGCTCGTCGTTCTCGAGCATGTCTTGATCAGCCATTCGATGCCTCCTGCGCCTTGTCCTTGTACGGCGCGGCGCTGAGGCTGCCGTGATGGCCGGCGGCCTGACGTCCCTCGCAATAATCGGTGTCGGAGCAGACGAACATGCGACCGCCCTTGTCGTCGGTCACGATCTCGTCGAGGTAGGAATTCTCAGCGGCGCACAACGCGCACGGCGCGTTGAAGCGGTACGGCTCGAAGGGATGGTCCTCGAAGTCGAGCGACACAACTTGCGTATAGGGCGGGATCGCATAGATGCGCTTCTCGCGGCCGGCGCCGAACAGTTGCAGCGCCGGGCAATTGTCCATCTTGGGATTGTCGAATTTGGGCGTCGGCGACGGGTCCATCACGTAGCGCGCATTGACCTTCACCGGATAGGCGTAAGCCGTCGCGATGTGGCCGAAGCGGGCGATGTCCTCGTAGAGCTTCACATGCATCAGGCCGTATTCGGCGAGCGCGTGCATGCGCCGCGTCTCCGTCTCGCGCGGCTCGACGAAGCGCAGCGGCTCCGGGATCGGCACCTGGTAGACCAGCACCTGATTTGCGTGTAGCGACGTCTCCGGAATGCGGTGGCGGGTCTGGATCACGGTCGCATCGATCGTCGCCGTCGTCGTGGCGACGCCGGCGGTCTTGGCAAAGAACTTCCTGATCGAGATCGCATTGGTGGTGTCGTCGGAGCCCTGGTCGATCACCTTCAGCACGTCCTCGGGCCCGAGGATCGCGGCCGTCACCTGCACGCCGCCGGTGCCCCAGCCATAGGGCATCGGCATTTCACGGCTGGCGAACGGCACCTGATAGCCGGGGATCGCGATCGCCTTGAGGATCGCGCGGCGGATCATCCGCTTGGTCTGTTCGTCGAGATAAGCGAAATTGTAGGCGGGCGCGTTCATTCCGCGGCCTCCTTCATGGCATCGGGCGCATTGGCCTCAGTGAATTCCTTCCGCAGCTTGCGCAACAGGCCGAGCTCAGACTGGAAGTCGACATAATGCGGTAGCTTCAGATGCTCGACGAAGCCGGTAGCCTGGACGTTGTCCGAATGCGACATCACGAATTCTTCGTCTTGCGCGGGGGCGAGTGCCTCTTCGCCGAGCTCGCGCGCACGCAACGCGCGGTCGACCAGCGCCATCGACATCGTCTTGCGCTCGCTCTGGCCGAAGGCGAGGCCATAGCCGCGGGTGAAGCACGGCGCCTCCGTCGCGGAGCCCTTGAACTGATTGACCATCTGACACTCGGTGAGCTCGATCGAGCCGAGCGGCACGGCGAAGCCGACGTCTTCCGCGGAGAATTCAACCTCGACCTCACCGAAGCGAATCTCGCCAGCGAAGGGATGGTTGCGGCCGTAGCCGCGCTGGGTGGAATAGCCCATCGCCAGCAGAAAACCTTCGTCGCCACGCGCGAGATTTTGCAGGCGCAGGTCACGATCGGCGGGAAAATTGAGCGGCTCGCGGGTGAGATCGCCGACGCTGGCGCCTTCCTCGGCCTTAGGCGAGGATTCGATCAGCCCGTCGCGGCCGAGGATGTCGGTCACCCGCGGGGTCGGCGCAGACGATGCTTCGGCCGTCGCCGGCGCTTCCGGCACAAAGCCCTCGGCGAGCGAGGGATCGAGCAGGCGGTGGGTATAGTCGAAGGTCGGGCCGAGGATCTGGCCGCCGGGAATGTCCTTGAAGGTCGAGGACACCCGCCGCCGTACCCGCATCGCGCCGGTCTCGACCGGCTCGCTGGCGCCGAAGCGGGGCAGCGTCGCGCGGAAGGCGCGGACCAGGAAGATCGCCTCGATCAGATCGCCGCGCGCCTGCTTGATGGCGAGCGCCGCGAGCTCGCGATCATAGAGCGAGCCTTCGCTCATGACGCGGTCCACGGCGAGACCAAGCTGCTCGGAGATCTGGTCGAGCGAGATTTCCGGAACGCTTTGGTCGCCACGCCGCGCACTGGCGAGCAGGCGATGGGCGTTCTCGATGGCGCGTTCGCCGCCTTTGACTGCGACATACATGCTTAGCTTCCCTTGCTCACGACACGCGTGGTGCGCGGAATCGCAACCACGGCATCATTTGCGACCAGCACCACATCGATGCCGCGCGGAAACAGCGTTTCGTTGACGCGCAGGCGCTCGAACAGGTCGAACGGCTTAATCGAAGCCTGGAGCGTCGCGACACCGTCAATGCCGGGGCCGCGCAGCTCGAAGCTCCGCCCTCCGTCCAGACTCTCGACCTGCAGGATCAACGTGGTCGACCGATCCGGATATTCGCTGGTGCCGAGCGCGAAGCGCTCCAGCGAAGGCAGCGCCCCGCCGTCGCTGATCAGCGCGAAGCTGGCGATGGAAGAATCCTGCACCACCGGCGCACCAGTATGGAATTTCAGCCATTTCACGACGTCGGAAGTCTCATGCATGCGCGCATCGAGCCAGAGCGGCGTGTCGTGATCGAACAGCGTCAACGCGATCGCGGCCGTGCCGCGCATCATCACATGAGGCGCTCCTGATGTCGGCACGATGCGCTGGACCGACCCCGGCCGGGCCATCGCGTCCATGACCGAACGAAAGGTCGATTGCGCCGACAGCACCTTGTCGGCGAACCCGGGGGGCAGTTCCGCAATCGTGGTCATGATCTCACCCCTCACCGCGCACCATGGTATAGAAATCAACCTTCGTCGCGGCGGTCTGGGCCGCCACCTGCTTGCGCCTGACCATAAGCTGCTCACGCAACGGCGCGATAATGTCCCGCTCCACCGCGCCGGCGAAATCGCGGGACTGCACCAGGGCATCGCACAGCGCGATCAGCCGCGCCTTCTCGCCGTCGCGACCGAGCGTGTAGCCGAAACCGACCTCGCCGCTCGCAAGCCGCACCGCGGCGCGCGACACCGTGGCTTCACCGAGGTTGAACGGCGCACCGTCACCGCCGACCCGGCCGCGCAGCATGACGAGGCCGTTTTCCGGCGCGCGCAGATCCTGATGCGCCGGCAAAACGAGAGCGTCGAGGCGAGCGGCGATCTCGCCCGCCTCCGCGTGCGCCAGCACGGCCATTGCGGCCTTGCGCTGGGCTTGCTGATTATTGTGCTGGGTCACCGCATCCACCGACTTCTCTGCAGAACTTGCCGAATCCAAGTTGTCTATGATACTAGACAACTTGATACGGGAGCGCCATGACTGTTTCGTGACAAAGGCGTGATTTCTGGAGTAGCTTCCCGGCCACATGAGCATGCAGGACACAGCCTCCTCCGGCGTCGCGTTGTGGCGTCTCGTTGCCGACGGCATCGAGCGCGGCATCGCCGACGGCCGCTTTGCGGCGGGCGACAAGCTGCCGGGCGAGGTGGAGATCGCCGAAACCTATCGCGTCAACCGCCACACCGTGCGACGCGCGCTGGCCGCGCTTGCCGAGCGCGGCATCGTGCGGGCAGAACGCGGCAGCGGAACCTATGTCGAGGCGCAGAAGCTCGCTTATCCACTGCGCTCGCGGACCCGTTTCTCCGAGATCGTCGGCGCGGACGGCCGCGAACCGCATGGCCGGCTGATCGAGGCGTCCGCTGACGTTGCGACCCGCGAACTCGCGCGGGAGCTTGGCCTCAAGACCGGCGCACCGCTGGTCCGGATCGAGGCGATGCGCCTCGCCGACCGCACGCCGATCTGTGTCTCCACGACGTGGCTGTCGGCGCAGCTATTCCCGGCTGCGGGCGACGTCTTTGCCGCGACCCGCTCGATGACGAAATTGCTCGAGCATTACGGCGTCCGGGACTATCGCCGCGGCGCGACCCGGATCACCGCCGGTATCGTCGACGCAACCGACGCCGCACGGCTCGATCTGGCGCTGGGACGGCCGATCCTGGTGGTCGACGCCACCGATCACGATCTCGACGGCAAGCCGCTGGTGACCAAGCATTCGCGCTTTGCCGCGGAGCGGGTGGAATTTCTGGTGGAGAACGGGTGAACTGGCTGCCCTCTGCCCCTCTCCCCTTGCGGGAGAGGTGGCTCGCCGCGCTAGCGGCGAGACGGGTGAGGGGTTGCCTCCGCGCACTGATCTGAATTGAGGATGCAGACCCCTCATCCGGCGCTTCGCGCCACCTTCTCCCACAAGGGGAGAAGGAAGAAGGTTACGCCACCGCCCGCCGCCCGATAATCGCAAAACGCAATTTGCCCGAAACGAAATCGATCGCAGCGACTGCGACCAGGATCATCAGGATCAGGAACGACACCTTCTGCCATTCCAGCACGCGGATCTGCTCGGCGAGTTGGAGGCCGATGCCGCCGGCGCCGACGATGCCGATGATGGTGGCCGAGCGCGTGTTCGACTCGATGAAATAGAGCACCTGCCCCGCAATCACGGGCAAAACCTGCGGCAGCAGGCCGAAGCGAATCTCGTGCAGCGCGCTGCCGCCGGAGGCGCGGATGCCCTCGACCTGCTTCTGGTCGGCGCCCTCGATCGCCTCCGAGAACAGTTTTCCGAAGGCGCCGAAATCCGACACGGCGATGGCGAGCACGCCGGCAAACGGGCCGAGCCCGACCACGTTGATCCACACCAGCGCCCAGATCAACGTGTCGACGCCGCGAATCAAATCCAGGAAACGTCGGACCGGAAAGCGCAGCAGCTTTGATGGCACGACATTACGCGCCGCAAGAAGACTGACCGGCAGTGCGAACAGCGCGGCGAGCGTTGTGCCGAGCAGCGCGATCGACAGCGTCTCGCCCAGCGCCTTCAGATAGACCGGCAGCGACGAGCCGGGATCCGGCGGGATCATCATCAGGCTGATCCAGCCGAGCTGGTTGAGGCCCGCGACGAACCGCGACGGCGAGAAGTCGAGATCGACGAGGCCGTAAATCAGGATCGCGAGCGCCGCGACGCTCATCGCCGGCATGGCGAGCCGCGCCGAGGCCGGCCGGTCGAACACGTCAGGATAGCGCGCGCGAAGCGCCGCAGTGTCGGTCTCCTGCGGTCCCGTCACGTCCGCGCCTCCTTGCCGAACAGACGGCCGCGCAGCCATCCGGTGCTGATGTCGATGATGAAGACCGTGACGATGATGGTGAGCAGGATGGCGCTGACGTCGGAGTAATAGAACTTGCGGATGGCGACGACGAGCTCCTGGCCGATGCCGCCGGCACCGACGAAGCCCATCACGGAGGCCTCGCGGACGTTGATCTCGAACCGCAGCAGCGCGTAGCTGGCATAGCCTGCCGTGACCTGCGGCAGGATGGCGAAGCGCATGCAGGAGAGCCAGCTTGCGCCGGTCGAGCGGACGCCTTCGACCGGCTTCATGTCGGCATTCTCGACGATCTCCGAGAACAGCTTGCCGAGCGCGCCGGTGGAGTGGATCGCGATCGCAAGCACGCCGGCCATCGGACCGAGCCCGAAGGCGATCACGAAGATCAGCGCAAACACGATGCCAGGCACCGTGCGCGCGAATTCGAGCAGGCGCCGCACCATGAAACGCAGCCAGGGCGCGGGCGAGGTGTTTTCAGCGGCGAAGAAGTTCAGGCAGAACGCAAGAGTCGCGCCGATCAGCGTGCCGACATAGGAGATCAGCAGGGTCTCGCCCAGCATCCTCAGCCATTTGCGCCAGCCCCAGAGCCACTCGCCGACATCGGTCCAGACCCGCTGGCCGGTGTCGAGTGTGAGGATGCGGTCGAAATAGCTGATGAAGTTGCCAAAGTGGGCGAACAGCGTGCGCAGATTCACTTCAGCGCCGATCGCGGCCAGACACAGTGCTGCGGCGAAGATCACGGCTCCAGACAGGATTCGGAGCCGCTTGCGCGCCACCGCCTGGCGATAGCCGGCGTTGAGCACGGCGAGCTGCTGCTCGGGGAGAATCGAAACCGCGACGGTCATCTGATCAGGAAAGGTGGTCGATCAAAGAGAAAGAGCCGGGTCCATCGACCCGGCTCCAGTGGCATCGTCCCGAAACTCAGGACGCCTTCTTCTTACGCAGCGCATCGACGAACTTGATCAGCTCGATCGTGCCATCCCAATCCTTGCTGGTCGCGGGATGAAAACCTTTCTTCTGGCCGTCCTGTAGGCGGTCGAAGGCAGCCTTGTCCTTGGCCGGCGCGTCGAAGAACGCCTTCGCGATGGCGGCCTTGGCCTCTTCCGGCAGGTCGGAATTGTAGGCATACGGACCGTTGATGATCGGCGCCGACTTGTGGATGATGCGGAAATCGTCCTTTTTCATCGCCGAGCCGTCGGCATTCTTCAGCATGCCCTTGGTCAACATCTGCGCCAATGTCGAATCGTCGTCGCTGGTCCACTGGTTGGCGGCGACGTCGACGGTGCCCTGCGCCAGTGCCAGGATCGCGTTCTCATGGCTGCCGGTGAAGACGACCTTGCTGAAATAGGTGTCGGCGTCCGCGATGCCCATCTTGTCGAGCTCGAAGCGCGGCACGTTGTTGCCGGAGGTCGAGTTCGGATCGACCAGGCCGAGGTTCTTGCCCTTGAGCTGATCGATGCTCTTGTAGGGGCTGCTCGCCTTGACGAAGAACACCGAGTAATAACCGGTGGAGCCGTCGGAGTTGATGTCGTTGGCGAAGGCGTCGGTCTTGACGCCGGTCAGGCGGGCGCGAGCGAACGAAGCCGAGCCATAGCTCGCGATGTGGATGTTGCCGGCACGCTGGCCTTCGATCACGGCAGCGTAGTCGTTGGCGATGCGCAGCGTGACTTTCACGCCCAATTCCCTGGAGAGATAGCTCATGAACGGCGCCCAGCGCTCGGTCACGCCCGAGGCGTTTTCCGCCGGAATGACCGCGAAGGTCAGCTCGGGATATTTGGCTTTCCAGTCTTCGGCGGAGGCCGAAGTCGTCAACGCGAGCGCGGCGGCGCCGGCGAGAATCAATCTGCGAGTAATCATGATAGCCTCTTCATTGGTTGAGGTCGGTTGACGCAAAATTGGTAAGTCCTGATGCGGCGCAGCTCAGGCGGCGGCCGCCGTTCCAAGCGCCGGAATGCCCTGTCGCACCGGTGCAGGCGTGCCGCCCATGACTTCGGCGGCTTCGAGATCGTAGAGCTCGCGCGCAACGTGCTCGGTCAACTCGGCCGGCGCGCCGTCGAACACCACGCGACCCTGCGCCATGCCGATCAGGCGGTCGCAATAGCTGCGCGCCAGGTCGAGCGAATGCAGATTGCAGAGCACGGTGATGCCGAAATGCTTGTTGATGCGCAAAAGCGCATCCATCACGATCTTGGTGTTGCGCGGATCGAGCGAGGCGATCGGCTCGTCGGCAAGGATGATGTCGGGCTGCTGCACCAGCGCGCGGGCGATCGCGACACGCTGCTGCTGGCCGCCGGAGAGCTGGTCGGCGCGCTGGGCTGCGAGTGGGGCGATGTCGAACTGCTCGAGCGCGGACATCGCCAGCGCCTTGTCCTGCTCGGGCCAGCTCTGCGACAGCGAGCGCCAGGCCGGCATCGTCGCGAGCCGTCCCATAAGAACGTTGGTGAGAGCATCGAGCCGGCCGACCAGATTGAACTGCTGAAAGATCATCGCCGAGCGCGCCCGCCACTGCCGCAGCTCCTTGCCGCGTAGCGCGGTGACGTCGAGACCGTCGAACAGGATGCGACCCTGCGAAGGGGTCGCGAGACGGTTGATGGTCCGCAGCAGGGTCGACTTGCCGGCGCCGGACCGTCCGATCACGCCGACGAAGCCGCCGGGAGAGACTTGAAACGAGGCGTCGTCCACCGCGGCTTTCACGCCGAAGCGACACGTCAGACCTTCAACCACCAGCATGCAGGGCTCCAGAGTAGCTGGGACCCACCGCTAACGCCGGCGCTTGACACTTGTGTGACACGGACGTTGCGATGCGGCGATCCTACACACCTCATCCCCTGTTCATCCCCTGTCATCGCGCCGTCATGACATTGTCATCAAGCCGCTCGAAGAGAAACACTCGCCCTCTCGTTCGGATACAACATGGCCGCCAAAGCTCTTTCGCTCCAGCCGACTGTCGATTCCTCGGCGAAGCTGCACGACACCAGGCTTGGGGCCTACACAGAGGTCGGCGCCCGCACGATGCTGCACGAAGTGACGATGGGCGATTACTCCTATGTCGTGAACGACGCCCAGATCACCTACACCACCATCGGAAAATTCTGCTCGATCGCGGCGATGACGCGGATCAATCCGGGCAATCACCCGATGCACCGCGCCACGCAGGCGCATTTCACCTATCGTTCGAGCGCCTATTTCGAAGGCGGGAGCGACGACACCGAGTTCTTCGACTGGCGGCGCCAGCATCACGTCCATATCGGCCATGACGTCTGGATCGGCCATGGCGCGATCGTGCTGCCGGGCCGCAACGTCGGCACCGGCGCGGTGATCGCGGCCGGCGCCATCGTCACCAAGGACGTGCCGGCCTACACCATCGTTGCCGGCAATCCGGCGCGCATCGTTCGCCGGCGGTTCTCGGAAGAGGTTGCGGGGCGGCTTGCGAGGCTCGCTTGGTGGGACTGGGATCACGACAAGTTGCGTGAAGCCCTGCCCAATTTCCGCAAGCTCGGGATTGAGGATTTCCTCACGGCATACGAAGCAGGGGCACCCTCTTCTGCCAGCAAACGAAGCGCGGTCGCGTGACAGACATATTCCTCGAGGGCGGGCGGGCCCTGATCGGCTCCGAGTTCGCCGAAACGTCGCTTCTCGTGTCCGGAACGGACATCGCAGAGATCAATGCCTCGCGCAGCCGGGCGCGGCTGGCGATCAACGCGCGCGATCTGCTGGTCCTGCCGGGCATCGTCGATCTGCATGGCGATGCCTTCGAGCGACAGATGATGCCGCGCGCCGGGGTCGATTTCCCGATCGACGTCGCGCTCGCCGACAGCGACCGCCAGGCGATCAGCAACGGCATCACCACGGTTTTTCACGCCACGACCTGTTCGTGGGAGCCGGGCCTGCGCAGCGCCGGCAATGCGCGCAGCCTGATGGAGGCGATCGAACGGCAGCGCCCGCAATTCGCCGCCGACACCCGCTTTCACCTGCGCCACGAGACCTACAATCTCGACGCCGAAACCGAGATCAGCCAATGGCTCACTGAGGGCCGCGTCGACCTGTTCGCCTTCAACGACCACATGGACGGCACGGTTGGGGACATGGCCAAGCCGCGCAAGCGCAATCGCATGGTGGAGCGCACCGGCCTGTCGAGCGAGGAATTCGACCGGCTGGTCGGACACATAATGTCCCGCGCCGCGGATGTGCCGGCTTCCGTGTCACGGCTGGCCGCGACGGCCCGCGCCGCCGACGTGCGGATGCTCTCGCACGATGATGCGACGCCCGCGATGCGCGAAGGCTTTCGCGCCATGGGCGTGGCGATTGCGGAGTTTCCGATCAACGAGGAGACAGCGCGGGCGGCAGCAAGCCACGGTGACGCCATCGTCTACGGCGCGCCGAACGTCGTGCGCGGAGGCAGCCACACGGGCTGGACCAGGGCATCCGACATGATCGCCAAAGGGCTCTGCTCGGTTCTGGCCTCGGACTACTACTATCCCGCGCAGCTGCTCGCTGCGTTCCGGCTCGCCGCCGATGGCGTGCTGCCGCTGACCGAGGCCTGGAATCTGGTCTCCGCCGCGCCCGCGCGCGCGACCGGTCTTGCAGATCGCGGCGTGCTCGCGGAAGGCCGGCGCGCGGACATTCTGCTGGTCGACGACAGCATGCCGCTGCGGCCGCGGCTGATCGCCGTGATATCAGGCGGCAAGCTCGTGCATCTCACCGAGGCGACGCGGTTGCTTGGCATGCCAGCTACCCCGCGCCAAGCTGTCGCCGCGGCATAAACCCGCTATGCTCGGACGATGACGAGTTTCCCCCGCTACGCGATCTATTTTGCCGCAGGCAGCGACAGCGCGCTCACCCGCTTCGGCGCGGAGTTGCTCGGCTACGATGCCTATACCGGCAACGAGCTGCCGTTTCCCGCCGACGCATCGCGTCTCGCGCCGGACTGGCGTGATGTCACCGCCGATCCCCGCAAATACGGCTTTCACGCCACGCTGAAGGCGCCGATGGCGCTGGCGTCCGACAGGCGCGAGGTCGAGCTTGTTGCGGCCTGCGCGACATTCGCCGGCAGGGCACGCGCAATTCCGGTGATCCGCCCGGTCGTCGATTCCATCAGCGGCTTCATCGCCGTCATTCCCGGGGAGCCGGTCGGCGAACTCCAGCAGCTCGCCGCCGATTGCGCGCGCGACTTCGACTCCTTCCGCGCGCCGCTGAGCGCGGAAGACCGTGCGCGGCGCAAGCCGGAGAAGCTGAGCGAACGGCAGCGCCACTATCTCGACCGCTGGGGCTATCCTTACGTGATGGAGGAATTCCGTTTCCACATGACGTTGACGGGCCGGCTCGACGTGGAGCGGCGCGGGCCGATTCTGGAAATGCTGCAGGGAAGGTTTGCTGCGCTCGGCCTCAAGACGCTTGCGATCGATCGCGTCGCGCTGTTCAAACAGGACCACGCCAAGGCTCGCTTCCGCATCATCGGCGAGTGGGCTTTGACCCAGTAAGCGTCAGTGCCAGCTCGCGAGATTGAAGCCGAAGGCCACAACGCCAACCAGAATGAGGCTGGTGGCCCAGATTACATCCAGATTGAACCAGCTTCGCGAGACGAACCTCAATCCCAGATGGCGGTAGACCAGCCACGCCAGACATCCGCCGGCGCTGACCATGGCAGCGACGTGCACCAAAGACACCAGAACCGCCATCCCGAGACTCGCCTTCATCAGCGCGCCGGCGGCCTCATGGCCGGCATCGAGTTCGAAGGCCTGGCAGAGCCCGAGATAGATCGGCACGAGCATCAAGGCGGCGCCGTGAGCAATGGCAACGGCAAATGACCAGAGCGCCAATTGCGTCGGCGGAATTCGTGCCAGCGCGCGCGGATGGCGCCGCTCGACCAGCCGATAGACGCCGAAGCCGATGACGAAAAGGCTCGCGCCGAGCTGGATCGAACGCTGCCACTCGGCCAGCACGAGCAGGAACGCGAATGGCAGCAGCACGAGAAGCGTTGCCAGGAGATGTCCGGCGGCCAGAGCCCACAACGCACGAAAGAGCGCGCGCGGGCTCTTGTCCATGAGCCCGGCCGAAACGGCGAGCGGCCAGCCCATTCCCGGATTGACCCCGTGATAGAGACCGCTCGCAACAAGAGCGAGCCACAGCCAGCCGAGGCTCGCGTGTGCCCAATCTAGGCCGACGGGTAGCAAAAGGAGTCCGTCGAACAATCGCCGCCCTCCAGCCTGATCTGGTGCGCACGATATCCGTCGGGGAAGCTCACGAAGTAGTTCTTGTCGAGCTCGAGGCCACCATTGCGACCGACATTGGCCATGACTTCCAAACCCGGAACGCCATCGGGATAGAACTGGTCATCCCAGGTGGAATAGAGCGAATTGGTCCAGTACACCCGCCTGCCGTCCCGGCTGATCTCGACCATCTGCGGACCGGCCGCAAATGCCTTGCCGTTCGGATGGGGGGTGCGGCGCGCGATGCCGCCGATGTGAACCGAGCCCGCAAGCTTCGGCTTTCGCGGATCACTCACGTCGTACTGGCGCATTTCACCCGTGCCCCAGCACGAGACATAGAGAAAACGATCATCCATCGACAGGTCGATGTCGGTCACCAGCGGCGGCACGGCGCCAAAGCCCTGAAGCAGCGGCGGGAGCTTCTCCTTTGGCGCAGGCTCGGGCGGGATCGTCGCCGTCTTCTCCGCATGGAATTTTCCGCCTTCGCGCCACCAGGTCCAGATCGAGGCTTCGAGATTCGTGGTGTCGACCACAACGCCTACAAAGCCGTATTCGCGAACCGGATCGTGCGCCGGCCGTACCTCCAGCGCCATCTGATGATTGGCGCCGAGGTCGATGGTCTGCACGTTGCGACGGGCGCGGAGATCCCAGAAGTGGAGACGATGGCCATATTTGTTCGCCAGCAGATCTTCCGGGACGATCCCGTTCTCGAACTGCGGCGGCAATGCCCATTCGCTCGTCACCATGTAGTCGCGCGGCAGGTTCCACCAGAAATCATAGTGCAGCGTCTGCGGACCGCGGTCGATCTCCCATCGTCCAAGGACCTCGAACGTCTCGCAATCCATGATGAAGACGCCTGGAGGCCCGTTGGTGCCGTCCTTGCCGCCGCCGCCGAGCGTGCTCACATAGACGCCGTCCGGCCCGCAATGGATGGTGTGCGGCCGCGAATAGCCGGTCTTTTTGAAGACTTCCTCGGGCTCCATGATCTTGTGGATTTTGGCTTTGGTCGGATCGGGCTTGGTATCGATGATGTAAATCCGCGACGAGCGCAGCCCGGGGATGATGAGATAGCGCCGCTCGATGAAGGCATGCCCAGTGAGCGGCGACAAGGCGGAGGAGCAGGCATTCCAACCGAAGTGATGAAACTCATCGCCCTTGTTGGGCATCGTCACGGTGTGGACGATCTGGCTGTAGGTCGGCGATCCCGGCTTGGCGTCGATCACCGCGAGAGCATCCGGTTTCGAGAAATCCGGACTGAGCAGCAACGTGTAGGCAAAGTTCTCCGCAGGAGCTTCCATCGCAAGCTTGGGCGATGCGTGAAAGGTGGGATCCGGCCTCATCGTCATGGCACTGCCTCCCTGTTTCGTTGGTTCGCACCAACCTGGTTCGGAATAGCGGCATAATGAAGAGCTGTTGCGCGATGTCTTGAGTTGCTCCGCGGGCCAGGTTGGCGAGCGTACAATATGTCATCGCCGGGCTGCGGGAAACCGCCCGAACCGCGTTAATTCGACGCCTTCAGCCAGATGGAAGCTGGCGGGATCAGGCCAGGGTGCGCACCTCACACTCAGCGTGGGGGGGGGGGGGGGGGGGGGGGGCGCGCCGCGCGGGGGGGGGGCGCCCCCCCCCCCCCCCCCCCCCCCCCGCCGCCGCGCGCACCCCCCCCCCCCCCCCCCCCCCTTTTCCCCCCCCCCCCCACCCCCTTTGGGGGGGGGGGGGGGGGGGGGGCGGCCCCCCCCCCCCCCCCGCCGCCCCCCCCGCCCCCCGCCCCCCCCGACAGCGTTGCGCTACTTCCCCCACCTCAACGCCAGCGCATCGCGCTCCTTGGCCAACTCCAGCAGCCCGGCCCGCGTCGCCGGGTGCAACGGCTGGAGCGGATGCCGCACCGTGTCCGACTTGATCACGCCGCCGGCCTGCATCATCGCCTTGCAGGCGATCAGGCCGCATTGGCGGTTTTCGTAGTTGATCAGCGGCAGCCAGCGTTCGTAGGCGGCTTTGGCCTCTTCACGCTTGCCGGCGAAATAAGGATCGACGATCTGGCGGATGCCGTCGGGATAGCCGCCGCCGGTCATCGCGCCGGTGGCGCCGGCATCGAGATCGGCGAGCAGCGTGATCGCTTCCTCGCCGTCCCAGGGACCCTCGATATCGCTGCCGCCGGCGTCGATCAGGCTGCGCAGCTTTGCAGCCGCGCCCGGCACCTCGATCTTGAAATAGCGGATGTTGGCGAAATCGCGCGCCAGCCGCGCGAGCAGCTCAACCGACAGGGGGGTGCCGGCGACAGGCGCATCCTGGATCATGATCGGAATCTTGATCGCGCCCGACAGCACCTTGAAGAATTCGACGACGCCTTTTTCGGGCACGCGGAAGGTGGCGCCGTGATAGGGCGGCATCACCATGACCATGGCGGCACCGGCCGCCTCGGCCTGCCGGCTGCGCGCGGCGCAGACGGCCGAGCTGAAATGCGTGGTGGTGACGATCACGGGAACGCGGCCCGCGACATGCTCCAGCACCGCATGCATCACGGTCTCGCGCTCGGCATCCGTGAGCACGAACTGCTCGGAGAAATTGGCGAGAATGCACAGACCGTTCGAGCCTGCGTCAATCATGAAATCGATGCAGCGACGCTGTCCCTCAAGGTCGAGTTCGCCGCGCTCGTCGAAGATGGTGGGTGCGACCGGGAACACGCCGCGATAGGGGCGCTGGGCCTTGTGGTGGGGCGTGACCGGCATCGAACTCTCCATCCCTGATATCTCTTACATCTGCCGCGACGCTCGCACAGCGCCACAGATGTACCCGCCGCGCGCATCGGCGGCAATGCCGATCGCGCGACGTAAGGACGGAAGATTGTCGAAGCTATGCGGTCCTCACCGCGCCCAAAAAGCCCTCGACCGCGACGCGGAGACGATCGGCGTCGGCGGACATTTTCGTCACGGACACCGACAGGACCGAACCGGCATTGCCCGTCTCCTGGTTCAGCCTGGCGACGCTGCCGATGGTGTCGGTGACCTCGCGGGTTCCCTGCGCGGCCTGCTGGAAGTTGCGGGAGATCTCGGTGGTGGCCGCACGCTGCTGTTCGACCGCTGCCGCGATCGCCGTCATCTTTTCGTCGATGCCGCTGATCGCGCCGCCGATCGCGCGGATGGCCGCGACCGCCTGGCCCGTCGCGCCCTGGATCTCCGCGACCTGGCGGGAGATTTCTTCCGTCGCCGTCGCCGTCTGCGAAGCGAGGCTCTTGACCTCGCCGGCGACCACGGCGAAGCCGCGGCCGGCCTCGCCCGCGCGCGCGGCTTCGATGGTGGCGTTCAACGCCAGGAGATTGGTCTGCCCTGCGATGGCGTTGATCATCTTCACGACCTCGCCTATGCGGCCAGCGGTCTGATCGAGGATTTCGACCGTCGCATTGGTCTGCGCTGCCTGCGACACGGCTTCGCGGGCCTCGCGGGCGCTGGCCTGCACCTGCGCGGAGATCTCGCCGACGGACGCCGAGAGTTCTTCGGTCGCCGCTGCGATGGTCTCGAGATTGTTGGTGGCCTGCTCGGCGGAGGAGGAGACCGCCGCGGTCTGGCTGCTCGATTCCGAAACCAGTGAGCGGACGTCCGTCGCGGTGGCATCGAGCTCCTTGGTCGACGCCGCAACGCTGTGAATGACGGCTTGCACGGTGTCGTCGAAACTGCGGCAGGCCGCATCGACGGTGCCGGAGCGGGCGAGCTGGAGCGCCTGCTGCGATTCGCGCTCCTGGCCCAGGCGTTCCGCGGTCGCCGCGCTCTCGCGCAGGCTTTCGAGTGCGGCCGCCATGGTGCCGAACTCGTCGGGATACCTGGATTGCGGGACGGGCGTCGCGTAGTCGCGGGCGCTGATCTTGGCGATCGCGTCCAGGATGGCGCGCACCGGGCGCATCAGGCGATTGCGCACCACGTACACGCCGGTCAGGGTCACGGCGAGCGCGAGCAGGAACGCGAGCGACTGCACGACGAGATTGGTGAGCGCCTTGGCCTGCACCGTTTCCGCCCGGACGATTGACTGGTCGAGCGCCTTGTTGGCCACCGCGACGATGGACGCAAAGGGTGACTGACACAGCGTATTCCATTCCGCGGCGGGCATCGCGGGCTTACCGCTGCCGTCGAAATTCTTGGTGAGGTCGCCGATCTGCTTGAGGGCACCGTCGGTCTTGGCCTTCGCGTCCGCCGCTGCCGTCACCAGCTCCGCCGCGACGCCGGGCGCGGCCAGCAACTCGGCCATGCCCGCCCAACCGGAGGCGATCGTGCCATCCCATTGCGCCACTGACCGCTTCTGAGCGTCGTCGAGCGGCTTGCTGCTGTTGACGTTGGAGCGAAGCGACGAACAATGGATCCCATAACGGTCGCGCACCTGCCAGGCGAAGCGCCGGACCTGGATCATGCGGGCGATGAAAGGGTCATTCATCCAGGCACGGTTCGACACCGCGGTGGAGGCGAGGTTGGCCGTTTCGATCACCTTGGTGACGGCATCATACCAGGAGTTGGTCCGCTCGATCTTGCGTTCGGCGCGCGGGCGCTTGGCCTCGTCGTAGAACAGCTGGAATTGCGGCGCGGCGGCGCTCCAGCCCTGCTTCAATGTGCCGGCGAGTTCGTCGCGGCGGGCGAAATCGACGGTGGCGAGCGCGGCGCCGATGGCGTCATAGCCGCCCTGCTCGGCCTTCTCCGCCGCCTCGAGTTTTGCTCGCGGATCATCCTCGCCGAGGATCGCGCTCTGGGCATCGCCGCGATTGTTGCGCAGCGCCAGCACGCCATGGAAGATCGCCTTGTCGGCCGCGGCAAGCCGCGCGGTCTCGAGGCTGTCGCTATAGCGGCCGAACGCCCCAACCATCTGGATCGCCGTGGAGGCCAGCGCACCCGCAGCCAGCAGGGCCATCAAGGTCAGAAGGAGCGAACTTACCGATTTCTTAAACATTGCCATGGTGTCGGGGGCCTGGGTCGGGGGGCCTATTCTTTCGAGCGCCACCTTGCCCGCGACATGCCAATGTTCCGTTAAGGTTTTAATCGAATGGGCGTGAGTTTCCGGCCCGACGAGCCTCAGCGCAGTCCCGGATATCACGCAACCTTGGTGAAATCCGGCGGGCGGCGTTCCGCGAACGCCGTGAAGGCCTCGCGCGCCTCAGCGGTGCGCAGGCGCAGCCCGAACTGCTCGCCTTCGGCATTCATCTGCGCGACCAGCGTCTCGCCGTTGCGCATCAGCTTCTTGGTGGCGGTGAGTGCGCCGGCCGGCTGACGGGCAAGACGCTGCGCCAGCGCGAGCGCCTCGGCATCGAGCTTGTCGAGCGGCACGACGCGGTTGGCGAGCCCCCATTCCAGCGCGGATTTGGCCGGCACCGTCTCGCCCAGCGCGAACATCTCGTAGGCCCGCGCATAGCCGATGCGCGCCGGCATCAGCAGGCTGGAAGCTGCTTCCGGCACCAGTGCGAGGCTGACGAAGGGCGTCGACAATTGCGCGTTGGCGGCAAGCACGACGAGGTCGCAATGCAGCAGCATCGTGGTGCCGACGCCGACGGCGCGGCCCTGCACCGCGGCCACCAAGGGCCGGGAGCAGCGCGCCAGCGACTGGATGAAGCGCACGACGTTGCGGCTTCCTTCCGACTTGCCCGCCGCGACCGCCGCGAACTCGCCGACATCGTTGCCGGCGGTAAACATGTCGCCTTCGCCGCGGATCAGGATCACGCGGACCGACGGATCGTGCTCGGCTGATTCGATGGCATCGGCGAGCTTGCCGTACATCGCATCCGTCAGCGCATTCTTCTTGTCGGGGCGTGCCAGCGTGAGCGTGAGAATTCCGCCGTCGTTCCGGATCCGGACGTGCTCGGTCATGGGTCTCTCCTCTATTCCTATGGATCTCTAGAAAGCTCTGTTGAAAGCTGTCTTGGAAACTTGTCCTGAATGCTGGTCAGCCAGCGCGCGACGATATCGATCTCCGCACTGGTGAATCCGTCCGTCAACGCCGCGTTGACCTGTGCCGCGCTGGCCTTCGCCTGCGCCAGTGCCGTCCGCCCCTTCGGCGTCAGCCAGACGCGCCAGGCGCGACCATCCTCGTGATCCGCGCGCCGCTCGACCAGTTTAGCCGCCGCCGTACGGTCGACCAGCCCCGAGATGCCGGCCGGCCCCATGTCGAGCGCCGCGCCCACCTCACCCATCAGGACGCCGTTCTGCTTGCCGAGGATGAACAGCAGCCCCGCTTGCGCCGGCGTGACCTCGCTCGAAGGCTGCGCCGCCATCCAGCGCTGCACGCGCCGCTGCGCCACGCTCAACAGGTAGATCAACCGATGGTGTCTCGCGCCCGCGTCTTTATTTCGCATGCGAAATAGATAATCGAGGCGGATCAGATTGTCAAAGGACGGCAGCTGGACATGTGCCGCGGCAGTCGTCGAGGAACAGGGCCGCCCCGGCGCACCAGGACCTCACCCACCAATCGCAATTAGCCGCCGCCGTCACGCTTGACGGCCGCTTCCTTTTATGTTCTCTATTCGTTCTATTCAATCATAGATTGTCCCGGAGACCTTTCGTGATGAACAGTATGCGTGGCGAGAACCAGCCGACCCAGCTCGTAATTCATAATGACGATGATACGCCGGACCAATTCGTGATGGATCTGCTTCGGCAGGTTTTCGGCAAATCAG
This sequence comes from Bradyrhizobium sp. MI1.4, assembly GCF_055811315.1. Lineage (NCBI taxonomy): Bacteria > Pseudomonadati > Pseudomonadota > Alphaproteobacteria > Hyphomicrobiales > Nitrobacteraceae > Bradyrhizobium > Bradyrhizobium sp. MI1.4. Next base: position 248,911 of record NZ_JBVVPP010000006.1, read on the forward strand.
ACCGTGAAGCGACCGCGCTGATCACCCAGATCGAGCAGAAGGAAAAAGCGGTTTGCGGACCTTACCCGCAATCGGTTGCCGAAGCCCTTTTCAAATCTGCGCAACAATCCATCGAATTGGCCGGCCACCAACTGCAGGTCACGCTAGAGGCGGTCAAGACTCCTTGCGAACTCTGTGGCAAGCCTGAGGGACAGACCGACGTTCGTATCGGCGACCGAACGGTCTGGCTGTGCAGCGACTGCATGCGTGCGGCGGATGAACCCTCGAACGAACAAGAGGAAGATTTCGACTTTGCTTGCGACGTTCTCGATTGGCACCTTGCCAGCACCGCGCGCAGCAAACTCGTGACCACGATCCGCCAGTTTCCTGGCCACATGCGGGTCGATCTCCAGGCCGCCGTCGACCGGCTCTTCGGCAAGGCCATCCGGCTGGTGGGACTGAACGAGGAGCAGCGCTACGAAACGCTGTCGATTCCACGACTGCTCAAGGAGGGCCGCTATGCGATCGCGATTGCCCCGCTGCAATATTCCGACGTCGACGTAGGCGAGAAGAGCCCGGTCAAGTGTCTGGATAACGGGCTGTGGCTGTGTGAGCAGGATCATCTCCGCTATGCGGTTTTGCTCTGCGCACACCGCGAATACAGTCGCGAGCCCGGAATTCGGATCGAAATCCTGGTACCCTCAGGTTCCGCAGGCGCGGCTCTCGTCCAGCAATGCTTCAGTGAATTGGAAGAAGCCGTACAGGCTGCGCGGACCTATCGCGGCAAGATCCTGTCGCTCGATGCCGATTCCGACTATCGCGGTCGCTCGCGCGGCATCACGGTGCATCGCTTGCCGCAGGTCACGCGCGACGAGGTGATCCTGCCGGAGCAGACCCTGCGGCTGCTCGATCGCAACGTTCTGACCTTCGTCAACACCCGAGACCAATTGCGCCGGCTGGGCCAATCGACACGCAAAGGCATCTTGCTGTACGGGCCGCCGGGCACCGGCAAGACCCACACGATCCGCTATCTGGCAACGCATTTGCCCGGGCATACGACGCTGATCATCACGGCCGAGCAGATCGGTTTGCTCGGCGCCTATATGAGCCTGGCACGGCTGCTCCAGCCGTCGATGGTGGTGATCGAGGATGTCGATCTCATCGCCCGTGACCGCGATGACATGGGGCCGTGTGAGGAATCCATGCTGAACAAGCTGCTCAACGAGATGGACGGGCTGAAGGAAGATGCCGACATCCTGTTCGTCCTGACCACCAATCGGCCGGAGGACCTCGAGGGAGCTCTCGCGGGTCGTCCCGGCCGCATCGATCAAGCCATCGAAGTGCCGCTGCCCGACGAGACCGGCCGCGGCAAGCTGGTCCGGCTCTACGGCAAGGGACTGCCGCTCGATGGGGCGGTGATCGCAGAGGCTGCCCGGCGCAGCGCGGGCACAAGTTGCGCCTTCATCAAGGAATTGATGCGACGACTGGCGCAAGGAAGCATCGCGCGGGACGGCGGCAACACCGTGATCTCCGCCGATATCGACGAAGCCCTTGACGACATGCTGTTCTCCGGCGGCCGGCTTAACGCGCAGCTGCTCGGCGGCGCGCAGGCAATGGCCACCGGGTGACGCTCCGAAGTGGCGCGCCTGCTACGGCGCGCAGGTGAAGCTCGACGCCTCCGTCACTGGGCCGCTCTTGTAGTGCGGCCACGTTGGCCAGCGGCACAGCGGCAGCGCGCGAAGCGTCGCAAACGACGGCGCCTCGACCTTCTGCTCGGTAACTTCCAGATCGCCGGGCGCCCTGCCCTTTTCGACCCAGTCGACCAGCACGCTCAGCATGTCGACATTGGCCGGCGCGCCGGAGCCGACATGGTCGACCCCTGGCGCGGTGTAGAGCCGCGCGAACTCGGCCGTCTCGGCTTTGCCGACCTTGCGTTCGACGTTCTCGAAATAGCGGATGCCGGCATAGGGGCTTTGCGCGTAGTCCGCCATATGTTCGAGCATGATCAGCCGGCCGCCGCGAGCGCGGAAGCGGCTGAGGTCGGGGTCGGTGGAATCCATCAGGCTGGAGACCTCGAGCAGCCGCGCCTTGTGCGCTTCGGGCTTATACGTCGTCACGTCGAGCTTGGGATCGCGCGCGAACACGTATTGGATGCCGCCGGCGCCGTAGATCCAGGCGATGCCATTATTGGGCGCGGGCGGCTGCGCGGGAGGCGCCGTGCCAAGCCACCACGCGACCCAGCCGCCGGTCGGGCCGACCGCCGGCGTGTCCTCGCCCGACACGCCCCAGCCTGGATAATCGTCGAGGCCATTGGCGAGCGCGAACGGGAATTTGTAGGTCGCATGCAAGGTCTCGATCGCCTTGATCTGTGCGTCGGTGAGGCACTGATCGCCCGTCTTGCCGCTCGCGCAACGCAGCGTCTCCGCCTTGAAGGCCGCCTTGCAGGAAACGGGATCTTGCACCAGCGCGTCATCGGAGCCGTCGGCCTTGTCGCAAGCGGCCCGCACGGCATCGCCGACTAGCTTCACCTGCGCCGGATTGATCCAGCCATCGCCCATGGTCACGAGCCCCGAACGCGTGCCGGCATGCTGCAGGCCGACCCAGTTGATGACGGGCACGCGAGCAAAGATGCCGTCGAAATCATCAGGGTAGCGCTGCGCCATGGTGAGGCCTTCGCGGCCGCCTTCGGACGACCCCATGAAGTACATTTTCTCCGGCGCCTTGCCGTAAGCGCGCTGCATCAGCGCGACGGCGGCATCGCGCACCTTCTTGTAGGCGCGATGGGCGAAATTCTCGAAGGCTTCGTCGTTGAGCGCGAACAGCTGCGGCGGCTCGCCCGGCTTGGACTCGTGACCGGAATCGGTGCCGTAGGTGACGAAGCCGCGCGCGAGCGGCGACGGCTTGTCGAAGGGATAGGCCGGCGGCAGCGCCAGGCCCGTGATCAGCACGCCATTGAATCCGCCGCCGCCATATTGCAGCGAACGGCCGTTCCATTCGACGGGCAAATTGACCTGAAACTTGATCGGCGGCGCCTTGGGATCGGTGGGATCGATGTGGCCGAGCACCTTGCAGAAGCCGGGATTGGCGGGCGTGACGCGCCCCGACGGCGTCGGGCCGCGTTCGGCGACGGCCAGTTGCGAGGGCGCCAGCAACGTCGCCGAATCGATCACGGCGTCGGCGCCGCCGACGAGGCCGTTGCAGACAGTGTCCGCATCCTCAGTCAGCGTCACCGCTGAAGCGGAATTCGCGCCCAGCGCGCCCGCTGCGCCCACCAGCAATGCGCACAGCTTCACATGGATTTGCGCCATCGTTTCCCCCTGAGTTTCTGTTCGTTCTGCCAGCAGGCCGCATTCAAGGCGCCCTGCGGCCGCTCGTCAATGCAGTGCTAGTGCTCAAACACCAGCCGCGCGCCGACGGTGCCCTCGAGGCTGCGGATCTGCTGCAGCAGCGCGCCTGAATCCTGGCCGCCGAGGTCGGCATCGAGCACGACGTAACCGAGGTCGCCGGAGGTCTCCAGATATTGCGCGGCGATATTGATGTCGCGCTGGAGGAAGACCTCGTTGAGCCGGCGCAGCATGCCGGGCACGTTGCGATGGACGTGGCTGAAGCGCGCGCCGGAGGGACGCAGATGCAGCTGCACTTCCGGAAAATTCACCGCGCCCGTGGTCGATCCGGTGATGAAAAAGTCGACCAGCTTGCGCGCCACCTCGCCGCCGATGCGCTCCTGCGCCTCCTCGGTCGAGCCGCCGATATGCGGCGTGAGGATGACATTGCCGAGGCCCTGCACCGGGCTGTTGAAGCGGTCCGAATTCGAGGACGGCTCGACCGGAAACACGTCGATGGCGGCACCCGCGAGATGGCCGTCGCGCAGAGCCCCCGCCAACGCATCGAGATCGACGACGGTGCCGCGGCTGTTGTTGATCAGGAGCGAGCCGGGCTTCATCGCCCGCAGCTCCTTCTCGCCGATCATCCCTGATGTCTCCGGCGTCTCCGGCACGTGCAGGCTGACGACGTCGCTCTGCGCGAGCAGCTCCTCCAGCTTCTCGACTGGCTCGGTGTTGCCGTGGCGGAGCTTGTCGGTGCGGTCGAAATAGATCACGCGCATGCCGATCGCCTCGGCCAGGGTCGAGAGCTGCGAGCCGATATTGCCGTAGCCGATGATGCCGAGGGTGCGGCCGCGCACCTCGCGGCTGCCGGTCGCCGACTTGTCCCAGCCGCCCTCATGGGCCGACACCGAGCGCGGGAAAATGCGCCGCAGCAGCATCACGATCTCGCCGATCACGAGCTCGGCGACGCTGCGCGTGTTGGAGAACGGCGCGTTGAACACCGGAATGCCGCGCTTGCGCGCCGCCAGCAGATCGACCTGGTTGGTGCCGACGCTGAAGCAGCCGACGGCGAGAAGCTGGTCGGCGGCCTCCAGCACCTCATCGGTGATCTGGGTGCGCGAGCGGATGCCCAGCAATGACACGCCCTTGAGCGCCCGCCGCAAATCCTCGCCGTCCAGCGCCTTGGTCAGGCGCTCGACATTGGTGAAACCCGCCGTTCTGAACAGGTCCACGGCGCTGTCATTGACGCCTTCGAGCAGCAGCGCCTTCGCGCTCCGCTCAGGGCTTCGGCCTGGGACTGACATGAAATCTCCGTGGGTCACAGCTTCGCCGCAGCTCATAGACCGCGGGGGATGCGCAGCACAATAGGGTTCGGATACGGGGAGAAGATGGCGGAGCGGTCGTCAGATCACGTAAAACCCGTGCGTCCCGTCCAGACGCAATTGTTCGACCAGGCCATATTCCCAGTCGAGATAGGCCTGCATCGCGCGTTCGTCGACGCCGGTGCCTTCATAGGGGCGGCGGTAGCGGTGAGCGGGGTCCGGCTTGGGGAAGACGTGCAGCGGCCCGATTTCGAGCGCGCCGTCGTAGCCGCCTTCCTGTACATAGACCTCCCAGCCCATCTGCGCGAGCCAGGACGCCGTCATGTCGGCGCGGACGCCCTTGTCGTCGGTCAGCGCGATGCGCGCGCCGCGTACCGGTGCGGCCATGTCGGTTTCCTGGACGAGCTGGCCGCCGGGATAATGGCGAAAGCCCGGGAGATGGCCGGCTGCATATTCCTCGGCGTCACGCACGTCGAAGCGATAGAGCGTGCGATCGGTCTGCGCGACAAGCGCAGCCATCTCGCTCGCACCGATGTGGCGCACGCCGGCGCGATAGGCGACATCGCGCGCATTGGCCGGACCGCCCTCGAACGGCCCGATCGCGCCACGCCTGTTAGCACCGTGGTCGAGCGTATGCCGCGCCAGCGTCCAGCCGATAGTGCCGTTGCGCAGCGCCCGGACCTTGTTCGGCACGCCGGCATTGATCAGCGATTGGGTGCCGATGATCGAGCGGGTGCGGCCGGCGCAATTGACGATGATGGTGGTGTCGGCATCGGGTGCCGCCTGTCCTGCCCGCAGCACCAGCTCCGCGCCGGGCACGCTGACCGAGCCCGGAATGTTCATGGTAGCATATTCGTCGAAGCGGCGGACGTCGAGGATGGCAATGTTGGCCTTGTCCGCGATGAGTTTTGCCACCTCGTCGGCACTGAACGAGGGCGTGTGCCTACGCGACTCGACCAGCTCGCCAAAGGCTTTGGAGTAGGAGTTGACGTCCTCGAACATTTGATGGCCCGCGTCGCGCCAGGCCTTCAGTCCGCCATCGAGCGCGCGGACGTTGGTATAGCCGAGCGCGGCCAGCCGCTCGGCACCCGCGGTGACGAGCCCTTCGCCGTCATCATAGAGCACGATCGGCACATTCTTGCGCGGCAGCCTGACGTCCGCTTCGATCGCAATCCGATCGGCAGCCATGTTGGCGGCGAACAGCGGATGTCCCGTCGCGAAACCAGCCTCGTGCCTGAGATCAAGCAACGCGATCTCCTCGCGGAGCAGCAGTGCACGGCGGATGTCGGCGGGAGTGACGGTGGTGATCTTCATGGCGTAAACCCTGACGAGGATTGGCCATGGGCTTTTGAACGATTGCAGAAGTGTTGGCTAGCCTTTGCGGCAGCCCGTTCATTCGCCGGGAACAAGCCGCCCGAGCCGTGGCTGCGCCAGCCGCCTCAGCTTTCGACGCGACAAATAAAGCAAAACGCCGGTGACCGCGAACAGCGGCATCAGCACAGCCGCGAGCATGAACGCGAGCTTGCCGGGCCAGCCCAGAAATGCGCCGCGGTGGATATCGAGCACGTTCGCGATGGTCTTCTCGCCGAGGGTCTTATCGGAATAACGCTCCGCAGACACGAATTGGCCTGTGATGGCATCGACGCGGAATTCGTCACGGGTGGTGTCGAGGGTCGAGTCTTTCCCCCAGGAGCGGATCCGTATCACCGTGCCCGGACCGGCGGGCAGCGTCAGCAACGCCTTGGAGAAACGGCCGCCCTCTTCGTGCAGGAAGGCGGCCCACGCGCGATCAAAGCCGATCGGCTGTGCCGTCTCGCTGACACCGGCAGCACGCGACGCCTTTGTGGGCATCTTGGGCTGCATCTTCGCCGCGGCGATCTGCGGGCGCGACAGCAACCAGACGACGCCATCCTTGTACCAGTCGAACGAGTACCAGAGCCCGGTGAACGTCATCACCAGATAGACCGGCAGGACCCAGGTGCCGATCACCGCATGCAGCGACCGATGCAGACCGCGGCCACTGAGCCCGAGATTCGGCTTCAGCCACATCTTCACGCTGCCTGCACGACGCGGCCAGCGCAGCTCGAGGCCCGAGATCAGCATCACGATCAGGCCGAGCGCGGCCACGCCCGTGATCTGGCGCCCCCAGCCCTTGGCGTCGCCGGGAATCAACAGCCAGCGATGCAGCTTGCGCACGGTCGCGAAAAACTCTTCGCCGTCCGGTGTGCCCAACACGCGCGCGTCATAGGGATCGACATAGAGCGAGGACGGCCGCGCGCCTCGTTCGTCGCGGGCGAAGCGCACATGCACCGCGGCGGACGGATCACTCGCCAGCGTCACGGCGGAGATTTTGCCGACGTCCTGCGCCGCAGTCAGGCGCGCAACCAGTTCGTCCGGCATCAGCGCCGGTGCCTGGCGCGGCGCGACCTGCATGATGCCGGCGTTGAGATGATCGACGATCTCGTCCTCAAAACTCATGATCGCACCGGTCAGTGCGATCACGGCGAGCAGCAGCGCCAGCACGAGGCCCGCGATGGAATGGACATGAAGCAGAGCGGCCTTGATCGCGCGCCAGGACTCACGCATCGGCGCGAGCCCTCCTGCTCGGCGCGATCATCCGAAGGGCGTCCCTGCGCGACATGCCCATCGCTAAAACTTCACCGTCGCCGACAGCGAGACCCGCCGCGCGTCGCCGAGGGCGACGTTCAGATTATTGACGGCGGAGGGATAGTAGACAGTGTCGAACAGGTTCTTGACGTTGAGCTGGTAGATCACCGGCGTGTTCTGGTATTTCATCTCATAGGTCGCGAAAATATCGGCGACCACATAAGGGGGCAGGAAGAAGGAGTTGATCGAATCGCCGGGACGATCACCGACATAACGCGCGCCGCCGCCGAGGCGGAGCTGACCCGGCAGGGCTGTGCCGAAGTCATAGACCAGATAGAGCGAGGCCGTGTTCAGCGCGACGTTCTGCAGCTTCCTGCCGAGCAGCGTGACATCCTCGGATGCCGTCACGCGGGCATCGGTGTAGCCGTAACTGCCGATCAAGGCCCAGCTGTCGGTGAGCCTGCCGGTGACATCCAGCTCGACGCCGCGCGAATGAGCACGGCCCACGGTGTGGAGTTCCACGACGCCTGCGCTGTTCGTCTTGGTCGTCTGCACGTTCTTCTTGTCGAGATCGTAGAGCGCCAGCGTTCCGGAGATGCGCTTGTTCAAATCGAACTTGACGCCGGTCTCGTATGACACGCCTTCTTCCGGCGCGACGTTGGAGCCGATCGTGACGCCGATCGGCGCAATGGTCGAATTCGGCTTCAACGATTCAGTATAGCTCGCATAGAGCGATATCTGGTCGGTGAGCTTGAAAATGGCGCCGCCGAGCGGAAGCATCTTGTCCTGGGACACATTGGTGTTGGTGACAAACGGCTTCCCGCGCCCGGCGATCTGGTCGTAGTCCATGTAGCGCACGCCGCCGACCAAGGCGAACCGCTCTGTCAGATGCAACGTGTCCTGGACGAATATCGACCACTGGCCGAGCTTGTCGGTCTGCGCACTGTCTGGATTGGACCCCGTCGTTCCCGGCCCGATCAGGCCGTAAACGGGATTGTAGACATTGAAGGCGGGCGTTGTCTGCCGGATCAGATTGTCCCGGTAGATGGTGCGATACTGGCCGTCGCCACCGAACACCACGTCATTGCGCATCTCGCCAAGCCAGAAGCCGCCAGAAACGTAGGACGTTCCGTAGCTTGCGTTGCTGAGCGAACCCTGCGTGCCGTCGTTGCTGCGGGTCTCGGCGCCTGTCGTGAAGTTGATGCCGGTGATACGAAGCTGGTTGGCGCTGAAGGTCTCGGTGTTGTAGCTGTAGCCGGCGTAGAGCTTCCAATCCTGATTGAAACGGTGCTCGACAGACGCCTGGATCAGGTCCGACGTGCCCCACGTGTTATTGAAGGGCTCGTCGAGCCGGCGCGTCTTGGGCACCGCCAGCGGCGCCTTCGTCACCGGATTGAACGCCGTGCCGCGATCGAACGGATAGATGAACTCGCGATGCTCGTAGTTGAGCTGCACCGTGGTGTCCTGGCCGTACCAGGCCAGTGACGGCGCAACCAGCATCTCGCGATGGCGGCCGAAATTCCGCCAGTAATCCTCGCTGACGCCGTAGCCGATGAAGCGATAGGCCAGGCCTTGATCACCGATCGGACCGGTGATGTCGAGCAAGCCGTCGGCGCCGGTCTTGGAAGCACTGAAGGCCGAACCAAGCAGCGTAACCGAGCCGTGCTGGTACAGCTCCGGCCGCTTGCTGATCGTGTTGACGATGCCGCCGGGATCCATGATGCCGTAGAGCAGCGAGGCCGGCCCCTTCAGCACCTCGACGCTTTCGACTGCGGGATTGAAGCTGCGCCCCTGCACCAGCGGCATGCCGTTGCGCATGATCGAGCCGTCGCGGTTGTCGCCGAAGCCGCGGCGGATGACCGCGTCCTGGCTGCCGGCGAGCGTGTTGGTCTGGGTGATGCCGCTGACGTTGATCAGCGCGTCGTCGATGTTTCGCGGGAGCTGGTCCTTCAGCACCTGCTCGGGCACCACGTTGACAGCCTGCGACGTATCGAGCGGCGAAGCGCCGCTGCGCAGCGTGGTCGCGCTCGGCATCGCGCGGTAGCCGAGCTTGGCGGCCTGTTGCGCGGCGGCTTCCGCGGCCGCGCGCTCCGAGAGCGTCGGCGCTGCGGGTGCGGGATTGCGATTGCGCTGGCGCGCGGCGGTCTGAGCGCGGCGTGGGGACTGGTCCGATGCACGCGCCGCTTTCGGCCGCGGTGCCGGCGCCTCGACCGTCACCGGCGGCAGAGCCGATTGCGCTTGGGCGGCCGTCGCGCTGAAGGAAGGTGCGCCGAGCAGAACGGCTGCTCCAATGAGGAGGACTGCGCAGCTCGTGCCGGCAGGAGTTCGACGGCCGCTGACGCGCTGGCCATCCAGATGAGCACGCACTTTCGATTCACTTCCAAGTCAGACGCAGAAGCTGGCGCGTCTAACAGCCGTTGTTCGTGAAGAGAACCGCAAGCGGCCTTGAATCGCTCTAGTGTTGAATGGTTCTAGGCTTTGATCGCGCTATTCGGCAATCCTCGATGGATTGCGCAGCGACCGCGACACGCAGCGCGCGAATTCGCGGCAACGTGTCGCGGCTTCGCGCGATCTCACGCGATCGCGGGAGCCATCAGCTCGTCGAGCTTGCGCTTGAGCGCGGTGCCGTCGGACAAGGCCCGGAGCGGCGGCCGCACGCGTAGCCAGCTCGCGTCGCCCGTCTGTGCCGCGAGGATGGCTTTCAGCGTCGTGAGGAAGGATGGTGATTTCACCATGATGTCCACGGCAGCCTGCATCCGTGCTTCGACATCCTTGCCGTCGATCATTGCCTTGACCAGCTCCGGCGCGATGTTGGCCATGCCGCAGATGGTGCCGGCACCGCCGGCGGCGATCGCGCGGGCGATGTCAACTTCGTTGCCGACGGTGATGGCGAGCTCGGGAGCGGCGGCACGGAACGCCTGGAACTGCTTGAAGTCGCCGCTGGAGTCTTTCAGGCCTGCAACGACCTTGCCGTAGCGCTTGCGCAAATTCGCGGCGACGCCGGTCGGGATCGCGACACCCGAGATCTGCGGGATATGATAGAGGTAGGCACGCAGGCGATCGTCGGCGACGCCGTCGAGGATCGCCGCAAAGGCATCCTCGATGCCTTCAGGGCTGACGCTTCGGTCGAAGTAAGGCGGCAGATACAGCACGTGGCGCAGGCCGAGACCGAGCACGGCACGCGTCAATGCGATGCTGTCGCCGATCGCGGGGAAGCCGCCGCCGATTCCAATTCGGTCCGGCGCAACGCCGGCCTTGAGCACGGCTTCGATGGTCGCGACGCGTTCGGCGACATTGAACGAGGTGCCCTCGCCGGTGGTGCCGAACAGCACGACACCGTCGATGCCCTTACCGAAGAGTTGCTTGGCGCGGGCGGCGAGCTTGGCGGAGTTCACGCTGCCGTCCGTCGCCAACGGCGTCGCCGAAGCCACCCAGAACCCGCGAATTGCCTCCGTCATCGCACCATCCGTTGCTGTGGCTTCGCACCACGTCTGATCTCGGACGATCAAACCCAGAGCTTGGCAAGCCTTATTTTTGCTTTACTTTACGGCTTGTACCTTACATACAACAAGGGCGCAAATCCTTTCCGCCGTCATGGCGCGCATAACACGCAGCCAGATTCCGAGGAGGTCTCGCATGGACATGGTGACCCCGGTCGAGCGGCCCACCCAGTTGCTCGGCGCCTTGCGCGACAGGCTCGGCGCGGCCGCCGTGCTCGTTGGCCCGGACGTGCCCGCGCGCAATTGCAACGACTGGAGCGCGAGCCTGCCGCAAACGCCGCTCGCGGTGATCCGCCCGGTCGATGCGCAAGGCGTGGCCGACGCGATTCTGACCTGCCGGCAGGCGCATCTGCCGTTCGTGCCGCAGGGCGGATTGACCGGGCTGTGCCGCGGCGCATCGCCTGAAGCAGGCTGGGTCGCGATCTCGCTCGAGCGCATGAGCGGGATCGAGGAGATCGATCACGCCTCGATGACGATGACGGTGAAAGCAGGCACGCCGCTTCAGACGATCCAGATGGCAGCCGACGAAGCCGGCTTCTTCTTTCCGCTCGATCTCGGCTCGCGCGGCTCCTGCGCCATCGGCGGCAACCTCTCGACCAATGCCGGCGGCAATCGCGTGATCCGCTATGGCATGACGCGCGAACTGGTGCTCGGGCTCGAAGTCGTGCTGCCCGACGGCACCATCATCACTAGCCTCAACAAGCTGATGAAGAACAATGCCGGCTACGATCTGAAGCATCTGTTCATCGGCTCGGAAGGCACGCTCGGCATCATCACCCGCGTGGTGCTGCGGCTGTTTCCAAAACCGCGTTCGACCATGGCCGCGCTCTGCGCGCTCGAGGACTATGCCGCGGTGATCGCGCTGCTCGGCGCCGCGCGAAGCGGGCTCGGCCCGCTGCTGTCGGCGTTCGAGGTGATGTGGCCGGATTACTGGGACGTGATCACGTCGCGCGCAGGCGTCAAGCCGCCGGCCGCCGCAGGCCATGGCCTCTACGTGCTGGTGGAAGCGCAGGGCACCGACGAGAGCCTCGACGCACCGCGCTTCCAAAGCTGGCTCGAAGAGCTGATGGAGCGCGGGCTTCTCGCCGACGCCGCCGTGGCGCAATCGCTGGCGCAGACGCAAAGCTTCTGGCGCGTGCGCGACATCTGTGCCGAGTTCGGCCAGGTGCTGGGGCCGCACATCTCCTACGACATCGGCCTCGCCGTGGCGCGGATGGACGAGTTCGTCACGCGCTGCAAGGCGGCGCTGGCTGATGGCATCGACGGATGCGAGAGCGTCTATTACGGCCATATCGGCGACGGCAATCTGCATCTCGTCTCCTGGGTCACCGGCCTTGCCGTCGAGCAGCAGCCGAAGGAAGAGATGGACGCGATCATTTACGGTCTCGTGCGCGAGATGGGCGGCAGCGTCTCGGCCGAGCACGGCATCGGCACGTTGAAGAAGAAGTGGCTGGGTCATGCCCGCAGCGAGGCCGAGATCGCGCTGATGCGAACGCTGAAGGCCGCACTCGATCCCGATCATCTGCTCAACCCCGGCAAGGTGATCTGAGAGAGCCGATGCGATCGCTGAAGCTCGATGCACCGAAATCGCTGTCGCAACGGGTCGTGCAGCGGCTGCGCCAGGCCATCATCGACGGCGAGTTCGCGCTCGGCGCCGCCATCTCCGAGGAGATGGTGGCCAACTCCTTCGGCGTCAGCCGCACCCCGGTGCGCGAGGCGATGGGTCAGCTGCAGGCGCAGGGCCTCGTCGTGATCCGGCCGCAGGTCGGCAGTTTTGTCTTTACGCCAAGCGCGGAAGACGTCACCGCGCTCTGCACGTTCAGGATCGCGCTGGAGCCCAAGGCCGCTGAGCTCGCCTTCCACCATGATCGCGCCGGTGCGATCGCGACGATGAGCGAGGCGATCGCGGCGATGGAGCCGGCGATTGCAGCCAGGGACAATATCGCCTATGGCCGCGCCGATGCCGCTTTCCATGAGGCGCTGTTCGCCCATTGCGGCAACCGCTATCTCGCCGAATCCTATCAGCTCGCATCCAGCCGCGTCGCGGCACTCCGCACCAATTTGACTTCGCCGATCGACGTGCGCACGCGCACGTCCTTCGACGAGCATCGCAAGCTGCTCGATCTGTTCGCCCGCGGCGAGTTCGCCGCCTTCGCGACGCTGATGACCACGCACGTCACCAATTCTGGCGTGGTCTACGCCAAAGCGCTGCAGGTCGATTGAGCGCTGCTACCGCGCATTTTTCGTGCCGGGCCTGTCCAGAAAATCCAGCGCGGTGTTGATCTGTTCGAGCTGGTGTTCGATTTTGTCGCGGTCCTCGGCCGTGGGCGCCTTCTCGAGCTGCTCAACCAGCTTCTGCTTTCGGAGCAGCAAGTTCTCTATGACTGTACTCACGGCTCCCCCATCCGCCAGGGGCGAACATCGAGGCAATATTACACCCCGGAGGCGAGCGCGCGCCAGCCGGGCCCAGCGCAACCCTGCATCAGAATGTTCGCGAGGGCAGTTGGTTCCTGCGCGTGACCCGAGAAGGTGCAGACAGCTGATGGCGGCGCTCGCGAACGGTTAACGCGGTCGCACGCCCGGGCTGCCGGTCGCGGAACCGGATCTTTCACCTGCCCGTCGGTTGTATTCGGAGGCCCGGAGTCCTATGCGTATGCGCCATGGACATCCAGATCATCGCCGCCGAAAAACCCCTGATGGCGCAGGCACGCCCGCACAAGCCGGCGCCGTTCCTGCCGATGAGCCGCGCCGAGATGGATGCGCTCGGCTGGGACGCTTGCGACATCGTGCTGGTGACGGGCGATGCCTATGTCGACCATCCCAGCTTCGGCATGGCCATCATCGGCCGCCTGCTGGAGGCGCAGGGCTTTCGCGTCGGCATCATCTCGCAGCCGGACTGGCATTCGGCCGAGCCGTTCAAGGCACTGGGCAAGCCAAAAGTCTTCTTCGGCGTCACCGGCGGCAACATGGACTCCATGGTGAACCGCTACACCGCGGATCGTCGCCTGCGCCATGACGATGCCTATACCGCGGGCGGCGAAGGTGGCAAGCGGCCGGACCGCTGCACCGTCGTCTACGCGCAGCGTTGCCGCGAGGCGTTCAAGGGCGTCCCGGTCGTACTCGGCGGCATCGAGGCCTCGCTGCGCCGGATCGCGCATTACGATTACTGGTCCGACAAGGTGCGCCGCTCGGTGCTGGCCGACGCCAAGGCGGACCTGCTGCTCTACGGCAATGCCGAGCGCGCCGTCGTCGAAGTGGCCAATCGTCTCGCCGCCGGCGAGGCGCCGCGCGAGCTCGACGACATCAGGGGCGTCGCGCTGTTCCGCCGCGTGCCCGACGATTACACCGAGCTGCACGCCGACGATATCGACTCCGCCGATGAGGGCGCTTCGCGCACGAAAGGCTTGACCGTGATCCGGCTGCCCGCTTTGGAGCAGGTCGAGCAGGACAAGGAAGCCTATGCGCGCGCGTCCCGCGTGCTGCACCGGGAGAGCAATCCCGGCAATGCGCGGCCGCTGGTGCAGCGCCACGGCGATCGCGATCTCTGGCTCAACCCGCCGCCGATTCCGCTGACCAGCGAGGAGATGGACGCCGTCTACGATCTTCCTTACGCGCGCGCCCCGCATCCGTCCTACGGTGACGCGAAGATCCCGGCGTGGGACATGATCAAGTTTTCGGTGACGATCATGCGCGGCTGTTTTGGCGGCTGCACCTTCTGCTCGATCACCGAGCACGAGGGCCGCATCATCCAGAACCGGTCCGAGGGCTCGATCCTGCGCGAGATCGAGAAGATCCGCGACAAGACGCCGGGCTTCACCGGCGTGATCTCGGACATCGGCGGTCCCACCGCCAACATGTACCGGATGGCGTGCAAGGATCCGAAGGTCGAGGCGGCGTGCCGGCGGCCGTCCTGCGTCTTCCCCGAGATCTGCCCGAATCTCAACACCTCGCATGACGATCTGATCCGGCTCTATCGCAAGGTGCGCGAGACCAAGGGCATCAAGAAGGTGATGGTCGCCTCCGGCGTGCGCTACGACCTCGCGGTCGAAAGCCCCGAATACATCAAGGAGCTCGTCACCCATCACGTCGGCGGTTATCTCAAGATCGCGCCCGAACATACCGAGCGCGGGCCGCTCGACAAGATGATGAAGCCCGGCATCGGCGCCTACAACCAGTTCAAGCGGATGTTCGATGCCGCGGCCGAACAGGCCGGCAAGAAATACTACCTGATCCCGTATTTCATCGCCGCGCATCCGGGCACGACCGACGAGGACATGATGAACCTCGCGCTGTGGCTGAAGAAGAACCGCTACCGCGCCGATCAAGTGCAGACCTTCCTGCCCTCGCCGATGGCGACCGCGACGGCGATGTACCACACCGGCGTCAACCCACTGCGCGGCGTGCGGCGCGGTGGCAGCGACAAGGTCGAGGCCATCAAGGGCCTGCGCCAGCGCCGCTTGCACAAGGCGTTCCTGCGCTACCATGACCCCGACAATTGGCCGGTGCTGCGTGAAGCCCTGAAAGAGATGGGCCGCGCCGATCTGATCGGTTCGCGCCCCGACCAGCTGGTCCCCGCGCACCAGCCGCCCGGCACCGGCAAGGCCGCCGGCACGCGGCGGCCGGTTCGTCCAGACGGCAAGACGCAGCGGTTCACGACCAAGAATTTGCGGGTGATGAAGTAGCGGGCGAGCCGGATCAGGTCCGGTTCATCCTCGCACTGTCGTGCCCTCAAAACAAAAACCTCGAAAACAACCCCATGCACAGTAGCCGGCATGAACGGGATCAATGACTTAGGCGATTACCGAATCCGTTGAATCCGCCGGGCGAGATAACGGAAAAACGAAAATTAGGTTTTAACGAAATATTGACTCGTCGGGCAAAACAGGCGCAAGATGCCATTGTCGCGGCACGCGTGATAGGGCGAGCGCCAACCGCTACTCCGTATCGATATCCTCGAGCTTCATGCGGAGGCCACGCTGCACTTGCTTCGCAATGGCGAATAGCCCTTCTCGCTTGACGATTGTTTAACCGCAATCAGCATTGCAGTTGCATTGTTTGAAACTCTCTATTCTCGATTGCGCTAACTTCGGGCAAGAGCGATTTCTCGGCCCGGAGAAGCAAATGAAAATAGGCCTGGCACAGAGGCGGGTGATGCGCGGGACTGCCTTCCTGTCCGTGCTCTGGTGGTTCTGTTCTGCGGCAATTGCGTCTGACGCCCAGACTTACCAGACGGCTGCTGCCGTTGCCGTAAGCAAGCTGGACTTTGAGCGAGCCATTCAAATCTACTCCAAAGGGCTCGAACAGCAATTCAGTCTTGAGGACCGGGCGGAACTGCTGCGGATGAGGGGTGTAACGGCTCAGCTGGCAAAAAGATGGGATCAAGCCGAGGCCGATTTCACGGCGGCCGTCGAAATGGTCGGCTCTACCGACCCGCGCGCTTATATAGGCCGCGGCTTTTTCTATCACCACCAAGGTCGCTTTGAGCTTGCGCTGGCCGACTACACCGCCGGGGCGAAGCTGTTCCCGGATAACGGGGCTTTCCCCAATGGCCAGGGGCTGGCGCTTGTGGAACAAGGCAAGTTCAAGGAAGCAATCAATCGATTTGACGAGGCAATAAGACTTGATCCGACGTCGGGCGCCTTCATGTTCGGACGGGCCGAGGCCTACAATCGTTCGGACCGACCGCAAACCGCGCTGGACGATTACGACAAGGCGCTGGCACTCGGATATCTTACGCAAGACGATACCTATCGACTTCGCGTGGGCGTTGGAGACGCACATCTCAAACTGAAGAATGAGAGGGCCGCGGTCGAAAGCTTGAATAAGGCTGTCGAACTCAGCCCCAACTCCACTACGGCCCTGAGGTATCGAGGACTGGCCCATGAACGGGCAGGCGAGCTTGATCGTGCGTATCGCGACTACGAGGCTGTCTTAATACTGAATCCTGGCGACGAATTCGCCGTGAAGCGGCTGCAGAGACTCCGCTCGAAGTAGGGATCAACGGTCGCCTGATCTACAGCTGTTACCTCGGATATAGCATTGGAAGGCGCCAAGCATGGTACCAGCAGACTACGTCTTTGGCTTCGCTATCGCGTTGGTCGTCGGGTTAAACCTTTATCTTGGCCCACGTATCGAAACCGAGCGCGTTGCTATGCAATGGGGCCCCAACGGCGAGCCAATTTGGTACGCCCCAAAATGGCTTGCTATGTGGGGGATGATTGCCTTCATGGCCGTGGTCCGGTTCTTCATCTGGTTCGCTTCGACATATTCCCCGCGGCATGTGCACGGTACTGAATTAGGGATAGTCATTTTCTCGCTGATCGCTGCCGGTTCTCACCTGTTCGTTTTAATGAAGGCGAGAACGACCCTCTGAAACCAGCTCAAGGGCAAATCGGCTTTGGACTGCTAAGAGAGGCGTTCAATGAAGCTCCCAGCTATTCTGAGATATCTAGCAATTTTGACAGCCGTTTCTTCAGGCGGAACTTGGGCCGACGACTGCAAGCCAATTGTGGAGGCTTTGGCGAAGCAGGCGAACACGTCGTTTCGCGTTCTCTACCATGGGACCGAGTGGGACAAGAATGGTCTATGCAGGTCGTACGCAGGCATATCCCGACACAACGCGAATGAACCCGCTTACGCTCCCTATAAGGAAATTGAGGCTTTCCCCAAGGTCTCGGCCTGTCGCATGTTGGGTGCAACAACAACAAAGGGGATCACTACCGAGCATTTTTACGCCACTCTGGAAGGAGATG
Source organism: Bradyrhizobium sp. MI1.4 (assembly GCF_055811315.1). Taxonomy (NCBI): domain Bacteria; kingdom Pseudomonadati; phylum Pseudomonadota; class Alphaproteobacteria; order Hyphomicrobiales; family Nitrobacteraceae; genus Bradyrhizobium; species Bradyrhizobium sp. MI1.4. The sequence continues at coordinate 266,397 of NZ_JBVVPP010000006.1, forward strand.
CGGCTGGAAAGCAGCTCTCGGAATTTTGGATTTCGCCTGAGACGGGTCTGGTCCGCAGGCGAGAAGATCGCCTCGATAAGACGACGATCATCGAGTACGACTACAACAATCTCGATAGCATCTTCTAAAATGTCCGCTTCGGGTCAAAAGGCGCGCTTGCAACATTGTCTGCTTAGGTCTGCTTTCCCACGGAGGAGCGTCACCTAGGCACACGCGCCTTTCCATGCTGCCATCTTTCCTCCGGCCGAGATGTCGCAAATTCCTCCGGTCATCCATATGTTGCCTCCATGAAAAAAATCGGATTCCTCTCCTTCGGGCACTGGACGCCCTCGCCGCAATCGCAGACCCGCTCGGCTGCGGACACGCTGCTGCAATCCATCGAGCTTGCGGTTGCGGCGGAAGAGCTCGGCGCCGATGGCGCCTATTTCCGCGTGCACCATTTCGCGCGCCAGCTCGCCTCGCCCTTTCCGCTGCTGGCCGCGGTCGGCGCCAGGACCAGCAAGATCGAGATCGGCACGGCCGTGATCGACATGCGCTACGAGAACCCGCTGTATATGGCGGAGGACGCAGGCTCTGCCGATCTCATCGCCGGCGGGCGCCTCCAGCTCGGCATCAGCCGCGGCTCGCCCGAGCAGGTGATCGATGGCTGGCGCTATTTCGGCTACGGGCCGGCCGACGGCGAGAGCGACGCCGACATGGGCCGGCGTCATGCCGAGGTCTTTCTCGACATCTTGCGCGGCGAAGGTTTTGCAAAACCCAACCCGCAGCCGATGTTCCCAAATCCACCGGGGCTGTTGCGGCTCGAACCGCATGCGGAAGGCCTGCGCGAGAGGATCTGGTGGGGTGCCGGCTCGAACGCCACGGCGGTCTGGGCCGCCAGGCACGGCATGAATCTGCAGAGCTCGACGCTCAAGAACGACGAGACCGGCGAAGCCTTCCACGTGCAGCAGGCCGCGCAAATCCGTACCTATCGCGCAGCCTGGAAAGAGGCCGGCCACCCCCGCGAGCCGCGCGTCTCCGTCAGCCGCAGCATCTTCGCGCTGATCGACGATCGCGACCGCGCCTATTTCGGCGGCGAGCGCGGCAGCGAGGACCAGGTCGGCTTCATCGACCCGCGCACCCGCGCGATCTTCGGCCGCTCCTATGCGGCGGAGCCTGATGTGCTGATCGAGCAGCTCCGAGCGGACGAGGCGATCGCCGAGGCGGACACGTTGCTGTTGACGATTCCGAACCAGCTCGGCGTCGACTATTGCGCGCACGCCATCGAGGCGATCCTCACGCATGTGGCGCCTGCGCTGGGGTGGCGGTGACGCCTGGACTGCCGCACAATTTTTAAAGGTTACGGCTTTTAAAGGCTACGTCGCGGGCTGGTAGTGTGCCAGCCGCTCCGGATCGGCATCCGGAACGGAGACCGTCTGCGCCCTGATCTGGCTGCCGATGACCAGTCCGGTGAGCGAGAGCATGAGCCCCAGCGCCAGCGGCGCGAACAAGGCCTCTTCCTGAAACAATCCATTCAGCAGCACGACCATGACGCCGAAGCCCGCGAGCCCCTGCGTCAGATATCCGGAGAACGCATAAAGACGCCAGGCCTTCAGCGCCACCGCGAAATGAAACGCCAGCGGAACGAGGGCGGCGATGCCCATCTGGTACAGCAGGACCCCGATCGCACTCTCGACGGCGCCGTTGGTCGTTCCGGCGGCCTGCGCGGCGCTCCAGTCGATCGAGAAATAATCGTCCGACAGATTTCCGCCGACGCCCAGGCCGCGGCCAAACGGCTTTTCGAGAAATCCGTTCAAGCCGCCCATGAGGCCGAGGACGTGATAGTCGCCGATCTGCAAGCCGACGCGGATCGCGACAATTGCAAACACGATCAAGGCCACGAAGCCGAGCCATAGCGTCACCACGGCGCCGAGCAGACGGGTCGATATCCAGGCCGTGGCGACGAACACCACCACGATGAGCGCTCCCTTCACGCTGCAAACGATCAGCAGCGGCAACGCCACGAGGGCCAGAACCGGACGCCCTACCGAAAACAGGAAAAGCCCGAAAAACGCGATCCCGTACGCGAAGCTGATCGGGTGCATATTCGGCCCGTGGATGCGGAGGATCTTCGACACGCCGAACCCTTCGAGCAGGGGCGTATTGAGAAAGTCGAAGCTGAAGCGATCCTTCAGATCGACCGGCACGTTGCCGGTGGCGCGCATCTCGGCTTCCCAAGCGCCGGAGCGGGCCGCCTTGAGCTCGTCGAAACCCCAGAACGTGTAGCCGTTGGTGACGGCCAGCCAGAAATCCCGAAACGCAAACTCGACGTATCCGCACAGGATCAGAATGACTCCAAGCGTCACCAGGAACGGCGTGGCGCGAACCTCATAGGTCGCGGCCGTCAGCAGCGAGAGCTGAAACAGGAACAGCGGCAGCACGATGTTGCGCAGATAGACCGTTGCCGCCTGGCCGTCCTGGACGAAGCCGATCGCGAAATACAACGACACCACGGCGAGGGTCACGACGCCCCAGCGCATGATCTGATTGACCTCAGTCGACCGGTTCCTTTGGCCGGCGACGTAGAGCCCAAATGTCGTCAGCCACATCACGGAGCAGACGAGAAAATTATAGCCTTTGATGAAGTCCAGGTCGGACGGCGCCGAAATCAGCGGCGACAGGATCGAGACGAACAGGTTCTGGAAGAACAGGACGAAGATCGCGATCGCCGGCGCGTAGGTTGGAGCCGCAACCACGATGGCGATGGCGACGAGAACTTCGACGGTCAGGGACAGGACCGGGCTCGCCCCGTGCAGGACCGGCACAAAGCCGATGGTTGCGATGGCGATGCAGAGCGTCGGGATCAGCTCGCGCCAAGGCGAACGTGAAGGCGAACGCGAAGGCTCGGGACAGCCCGCCTGCACGGCTTGAAGATGCGGTGAGGTCCCGCCACTCATGACTCGTCCTTTGGCGCAGCGCGGCGGCCACGATAGCGGCAGGATGCGTAAGGATTCGTTAACGATGACGGACCGGCTTCAGCGGCGGCCCGGCTTCGCGGCGCCGAACAGCGCGCGCATGACGTCGGGATCGGGCTTGCCGGTCCCGTTTTCGAGCAGGCCGAATCCCTGCGCCAGCTCCCAATGCGCCCAGCCCCAGCAATGCGCCCGCGCATATGCGGTCACGGCCGCGAGCCAGCGTACGCGGCTGTCCCGGGGCGCCGCGGCTTTCAACACGCCAAATTCGTTGATGATGATCGGCCGCGAAAATTGCTGCTGCCACGCGACCGCGGGCGCGAGCCAGCGGCTGATATCCGGCTTGTCCCTGGCGGCGGCAATCGCCGTGTCGAGCATGAGGAGCGCCTTCGTCGCGCCTCTGTCCTGCAAATCCCGGCGGAGCGCCTGAACCCCGGGATCGCCGGCGCTGATCGGATAACGCAGATCCGTGATGTCGTGCAGCGGATCCTGCACGTCCCAGTGGCCCTGGTGTGTGAACACCATGGGATCGTAGAAATGGATGGCGTAGACGACGTTTGGATCCGGCAACGGGCGAAACCGCGGCAGCGAGTCCGCGCGTTGCCAGTCGACCGGGCCGACGATCAGCGTGGTCGCGGGAAGCAATTGGCGAACGAAGGCGGCGAGCGTTTCGACCTGCTTTTGCCATCTGTCGGCTTCGATGTCGGGCTCATTGAGCAGCTCGGCGAACACGCGGTCGGCCGGGAACGATTGAATGACCCGGGCGAGCGTGCCCCACGCATCCTCCAGCTCGCGCAGCGAGGCGTCGGCGTCGTCCTTGTGCAGGCGATTGAAACGATCGCCGGGATGAAGATCGACGGAGATTGAATAGCCGAGCGAGATGAGCTGCTTCAATGCCTTGTCGAGCGCACGCAGCGTCTCATCGCGTTCCGCTTTCGAAGCGAAGCGCAGCATCACGCGCTCGGCCGGCACCGGCAAGCGGACATGGCCCATCCCGGCCTTGCGAAGCTGCTGCAGCAATTCGCGAGTTGGAGGCGCGGATTTTTCGCCATTGATCCAGCCGTCGGCATTGAACCCGCGCGACAGTGCGGCGAGCCTGTCCGGCGCGACGGTCTGCGAGGCAGGTACGCAAGTTTCGGCCGATGTCGCGGAGGCGAGCGACGTTGGCATCAAGATCGTGGATAGCAAGATCGTGGCAAGGAGCAGACGACGGCACGGCGTCGCCATCGTCAAACCGCCCTGCTAAGCGCACCGCCGTCCGGGTGAGGCGCGGCAGAGCCGGCGGGCGCATGATTGACGACGAGACCGGTCGGCACGGTGGCGTACTTCGACAGCGCGGCGGTCACCCGTCGCATCGCCGCCGAACCGAGCTCGCCGGCGCGCACCACCGGGATGATCAGGTCCGCGTGCGCGGCGAGCGCGATCGCATCTGGCTGCAAGGCAAGATTGTTCGCATGGACGATGATCAAGTCGAACTCCGAGCGAATGTCGTCCTCCGGCCGCGCATCGGCCTTCCTGCCGGCGCTCAGCAGCTCGTCGATCGACTGGAGTCCTGCCGTGGTCGAGCCGTCCTGCCATTCGGTCACCGGCGGTTGGGCGCCCGCGAATTCCGGCTGCAGCCGGATCAGCACGCTCATCATGCCGCGATTGACGGCCGCGCGGTTGAGCGAGCGCGCAACGGTGTTGCCGCCGGCGCTCTTGCCGACCGACAGCACGAGGGCGACCTTGCAGCCACGCACTGGGGCACGATCGATACGCTCGAGCAGCGGACGCAAGTAAGCGCCGAGATCGACCTCGGCTGGGGCGGCAATCGGTCGTTGCCAGACAGTGTTGGGCGCCGCTCCCGACATCAGTTCGGGAATGCGGGACCAGACCGGAAGGTTCGGCATCGCCTCGGGTTGCTGCACGGCCGGAGCCGGACGTTGGGCTTGCCGCTTGGGCGTCTCCCTCGCCTCCGCCCGCGCGGGCGTTCGAGCCGGAGCCTCGGCAGGATCGGACTTGTCGGACATGCTCATCATCGCCGCAACCGTAGCGGTTGACGTCAGCAGCGAGCCGATCGCGAGCGCGGCGAGCAGCAAGGCGAGCGGCGGACGCGTCGAGCGCAGCGGCGGGATCGCGGGCGAAGCGATCTTGGTCTGCGAGCTCTGAAGCTGACGCTGCTCGTTGGTCGTCTTGAACCGCGACAAAAACTGCTCGTAGATGTTCTTGTTGGCATCGGCATCGCGCTGCAGCTCCTGCAGCTTCACGAGCGCCTGGCCGTCCACCAGCATCTGCGTCTCGACCGCCTTGAGCTGCTTTTCCAGCGCGGCCTGCTGCTCGAGCTGGGCCTCGTATTCGGACTTCGCGGTGTCGATGTTCTTCTTCCGCTCGACCTCGATCTGCCTGTTGATGTCAGCCAACTGGCTGTAGGAGATCGCAAGATCAGGATGGCGGTCGCCGTAGACCGCCTTCTTCTGTGCGATCTGGTCGTTCAGGGTCGAGCGCTGCGCGCGAAGCATGCTCAGGAGATCCTGCTTCACCGGACCTTCGACATTGGCCTTGAGATCGCGCTGCACCTGCTCGTAACGCGCCTTGGCTTCCTCGGTGCGCGCACGAGCCGCGGAGACCTGCTGGTTCAGGTCGGTCACCCGCAATTGCTGGGTGGTGGAATCCTTGCCGGCATTGAGGATCTTGTGCTCGAGCCGGAAGGCTGCGACGGCGTCTTCCGAGACGCGCAGGCGCTCGCTGAGCGTCTTCAGCCGGTCCTTGAGCCAGTCGGCCGCCTCGTCCGTCGCATCGCTGCGGACGCGGCTCTGGGTCGCGACGAACGCCTCTGCGATGGCATTGGCATAATACGCTGCCCGCTCCGCACTGTTCGAGGTGAACGAGATGGCGATGACGTAAGTCAGGCCGCGACGCGAGATATCGAGGCGGCTGCGGAGTTTTTCGAGCAGGCGCGTCATGTCGGTATGACCGCCTGCGATATCCTCGTCGTCGGCGATCTTGAGCTTCTCGATCAGGGGCCGGAGAAAGCCGTCCGATTTGGCGATCTCGATCTGGCTCTGAAGCGCAGCGGCGTCCTGGCCGATGCCAGGCAGCACGTCCTGATCCGTGGTCACGCGCAGCTCGCGGGGATCGACCACGACGAGCGCCGTCGCGGCATAGCGGACCGGCAGCACCATCAGCACGGCGACGCCGAGCGCGAAGAGTGCCAGCGCCAGCATCAGGATGCGCCGGCCGTTCTCACGCAGGAAAGAGAACGCGCCGGTGAGGGTCAGCGATCCCTTGATCAGCGCGGGGGCGGTGTTGTCGGGCGTCGCCGCCGCAGCCCGCGGCGCTTCCCACGAAGCCGCGGGCTCCGTCGGGGCGATGCTTCGCGGAGATGCGCTTCTACCGAACGCCATGGGGTTGGACTCGAAATCAACTAACAGGCACAGCCTAGAGACTTGCTGCACCGTAAATATCCATGGTTAACCCGCGGTTACGGCTGCCGCGAAGCTCGGTAAACGGTTCGTTAAGGAGACGACGCACTTCGACGACCCGGCGCGCCGGATCTCAAAACAAAGCGGCGTTGCCAGCCTGCCCGTAGATCATTGCGGCCACGAGAGAGAGCAGCAAGCCCGCGCCCGAAAAGATCACGAGGACTTTCAGAGTTTCGACATCAACGTTGGTTCTCGTCGCGCGGGATATCGCCTTTGCCAGTGCAGCCATCATCGCCAGCTCCGAACAGGCCGCGCGGAGGCGCGACCTGTTTTGTCTAGCGTCATTGGGCGCATTTGCGTGTGAAGCAGATTACAAGTGATGTTGCGTGCTGCACCTCGCACCGCCGGCCGAGCGTGCCTGGATCTTACCATTCATAGCACACCGCGCCCTTGCCTGCGCAGCAGCTGTGACGTGCCCTCGCGTATCACGGGCGGTCGCGCGATATACATCTTTTGCGGGAACCCGCCGACTTGCTGGCACTTTGCGGTGCAGGCTCGCGGCCGGCATTATTCTCAACTGATTCTCGTCTGACGAGGTACGGATGCCGCGGCCGATCATCGGCGCGGTCCCTGTCAGGCGGAAACGATCTTGGTGCCGAGGATGATTCGGCGTCGTCAGGGGAGGACAATTTGCCATGCCTGGGATGACTGGACTGCAGCTGGCCGGCGCTGTCGCCGCGGAGCGCCCCGGGACGGTCATCCTCCTGAGCCCGGGATACGCAGAGATTCCCAGCAACGAACGATCCAGCCTGCCGCGCTTATCAAAGCCATTCGACCAGGCTGCGTTGGCGAAGGCTATCGAGGCGGCAATGCGCGAAGACGAGCCAAGCGGATCCATCGTCGCTTTTCGGCCGAAGAGCGCGTGAAAGCCGGATGATGAATGGCGCACCGTCTGGTGCGGTCCCGATTCGGAAGCGCCAATGGTCCATCAAATCCCGCCGGGAAGCTCAACGCCCGCTTCCGTCAGGTCACGGAGGAATTTCCGCACCAGGAGCATGTTAGTTCTCTGCAACTCGTGATTATTGCCGAACTTGAACTGGTTGGCTTCGGTTACGATCAGACCCTGGTCGGTCTCGCGGAAAATGCCTTGCTTCTTCAAGCGATCGGCGCGCCGCCGAACGGTTTCGATCGGCAGACCGAAAAAGCGGGACAGGGCGGCACGGGAAACGCCCTGCTTGATCTTGTCCGGCTCCACCGCCTGGATACTGCCAAATTGCCGGTCGAGTTCGGGGGTCTTCATGATCTTGAGAACGTTGGCGTTCAGGACCGCATGAATGATCATCAAGTCCAGCGGATCGAAATCGTAGTGGCGGAACATTTCGCTGGCTGCGCACAGCATGTAGGCCAACGAGTGGCGGGAGACGGTTCGGATCAAATCCGACGCGATGTCCTCGCCTTCAGTCATACCAACCATCACCAGTCCCCGATTCTACGGATGTCCGGTCCGACGCCCACAAGCCGGTTCTATGTATCCGTGGCGCACCGCGCGTGAGGCAGGACCGGTCTGCTGTTTCCCCCAATATGGGTATGGTTGCGGTTCAATCGGGTCAATAGCCGGCTTGTCGGCAATATCATTTTCACCGATACGGGATTGAGTGGCCGGGCGCGCAATTGGCGCGTGCCAACGGTGGTCGTGGGCCAAATGACATTCATCATCGAAGCTGTAAAAGACGACTGCCGCACCGTGGATTTCCGTGACAGCGCGATCGTTGCGGTGATCCTGGCCCGCAAGCATTCGGTGAATGGTTTTGTAGTGTCGATCACGGCTCCGGACGGGCAGCTTTTTTCCGCCGATCAGTTCAACCGTTTGCTGACGAGCAAGGGGCTTGGTTCGGATCTGGCGGCGCAAGATGTAGGGCGGCGCTAAAGCGGGCTTTGTCGGCGGTACGCAGAATCCCGAACAGTGCAATTGATTGTCATCGCGCCGAAACGGGTGCGCCGCCTGCGGACGAAACGAATGGATGCGGGAAATCGGCGTCGATCGCGTATTCGAAAATGGCGCGCCCGGAACGATTCGAACGTCCGACCCTCAGATTCGTAGTCTGATGCTCTATCCAGCTGAGCTACGGGCGCGTTTTTCGCTGACATTGCGGGCGTGGCCCGCAGGCAGCCCCCGGCGACGCCGGAGGGGTGCGAAAGAGCGCCCTGACTAACCGCTCTTGCCCCAATTGGCAAGGTCCGGATTGAGGTGATTTTGCTGGGAAATGACGGTTTCCGCACTCAGCCGCCGGCCGACCTACGCCCGCGCCCGCTCGTTGCGGACGGAGAGCAGTTCCACGGGGCGGTCGGGGATGACGATCCGGAAGGTGGCACCGATGGTGCCTTCGACCAGATGGATGTCGCCGCCATGGGCGCGGACCAGCTCGGCGGCGATGGCAAGGCCGAGGCCGCTGCCGCCGGGGCGGCCGGAGGTCTGGAACGCCTCGAACAGGTGTTCGCGAGTCTTCTGCGGCACGCCAGGGCCGGTATCGGAGACCTCGAGGATGGCGACCGCGCCCTCGCGTTTTCCCGTGATCCGGATCTGCTGCGCGCCGCCCTCGGCGGACGCATGGCTTTCCAGCGCTTGGGCGGCGTTGCGGACGAGGTTGAGCAGCACGCGGAAGAGCTGGTCGGGATCGGCATCGACCGCGAGCCCGCGCTCGATTGCGGCGACCCAGGAGATCGAGGCGTCGGAGGCAAGGCCAGCGGTCTCGCGCACCTCAAGCACCACCGGCTCGATCATGATCATGCGCCGGTCGGGCGCGGCTTCCTGGGCGCGGCCGTAAGACAAGGTCGACTGACAGAAGGCGATGGCGCGCTCGAGCGAGCGGACGAGTTTTGGCGCAAAGCGCTGCACCCGCGGATCCGGCACGCTGGCGAGCTGGTCCGACAGGAGTTGTGCCGAGGCCAGCAGATTGCGCAGGTCGTGATTGATCTTGGAGACGGCGAGGCCGAGGGCGGCGAGCCGGCTCTTCTGATGCAGCATCGACATCAGGTCGCGCTGCATGTCCGACAATTCACGCTCGGCAACGCCGATCTCGTCGCTGCGCTGGCTCGGCACGATGATCCCCGCCGAACTCTCGGGATTTTCGTGGAAGCCGACCAGGCTCGCGGTCAGCCGCCGCATCGGGCGCACGAAGAGATAATGCATGGCGAGATAGACGAGGCCCGCGGTCAACACAGCGATGATCAGCGCGACCACCACGACGTTGCGGGAGAAGCGGTACATCGACTGCCGCAGCGGCAGCTCGTCGGTGACGATCTCCATGAACTGGGCGTTGCCGACGCCGGGCCCGACGATCCGGATGGCCTGGTTGCCGGTCTCCAGCATCATCCGGAACGAGCCGGTGATCGCCTCCCACGCCGTCATGTCGCGCAGGTCGATGTCGTGCTCGATCGCGGCGGGCAGATTGTCGCTGGCGAGCAGACGGCGCTGCTGGCCCATCTTGATGGCGACGGCGCGCGCATTGATGCTTTTCAGGATCTCGCGCGAGAGCGAATCGGGGACCATGCCGAGCGGCGCCGCATCGAGCACCAGCGCCGCCGTGTTGGCCGCGGCGACGCGGTCGTTGAGCCGGTTGACCCAGAAGTTGGCGATGGCCGGCACGTAGAGCAGGATGGCCGCGATCATCACCAGGGGGACGGTGAGCAGCAGCAGCTTGCCGGACAGCCCAAGTCCGCGCGTCCCACGCGGCAGCGCCGCCGGCGGGTCCCGCTGATCCCCATCCTGGATCGGCTGGAGGTCTGTCGCTGCCACGAAATTCGCCCTCGCTGCCTTTACCGGGTTGAAGATTTGGCTGGTGAAGGGTTTGGCGCGTACGAAGATGCGGCCCGCCCCCAGCGCGGTCAAATTACAGATCGTCAATCTGCCAAGGTCGGATGTAAGCGCAGATTTGGCGAGTCGCTACCTCAAGGGTTAAAAACCCCGCACAAACAGCGATATTCGCCGGAATTGAGCTCTTGTGCGGCGTTGACGAAAAGAAGGCGCTCGCTTATAAGCCGCGCAATTGTCCGCGATGACCCGGTGTGACCGCCGGGAGCGGCTCTCTTGGGGCCGAAAAAGGCCCGTTTTGGGCAGCATCTTCCGGACTTTATCATCAATTCTACAGGCAAATTGCCCGGTCAGCGGAGAAAAACCCGTGAAGCGGACTTATCAACCCAGCAAACTGGTGCGCAAGCGCCGTCACGGCTTCCGTGCCCGTCTCGCCACGGCCGGCGGCCGAAAGGTGCTCGCCGCCCGCCGCGCTCGCGGCCGCAAGCGTCTGAGCGCCTGAGCCGGACCCCCTTTTTGGGATTTCATCATGGATCGGCTGAGGCAGCGAGCGGATTTCCTCGCCGTTGCCAATGGCGCGCGGGTGAATAGCCCCGCGTTCGTCCTGCAAAGCCGCGGTCGCGACGATAGCGGCCCGATCCGGATCGGCTTCACCGTCACCAAAAAGAACGGCAACGCCCCCGAGCGCAATCGCATCCGGCGCCGGCTTCGCGAACTGGTGAAGCGGCTCGATCCGGTGTCGATGCAGCCCCATCATGATTATGTGCTGGTCGGCCGAAGGGACGCGCTCTCGCGCGGCTTCGCCACCATGCTCGACGATCTGCGCATAGCGTTCGCGAAGCCCGCGCGGCATACGCACAAGGGACGCGGCTCAAAAAGCAGCCCAACAACCGACGGCTTAAAGCCCGGCCCCGCTCCTGCGACCAGCCGCAAACCGGATTGATGACGAGAGAATGATGACCGACAACCGCAATACCATCCTCGCCGTCATTCTGTCGGGCTTCGTGCTGATCGCCTGGCAATATTTCTACAACATGCCGGCGATGGAGAAGCAGCGCGCCCAGCAACAGGCGCAAGCCGAGCTGCAGAAGACCACGCCGCAGCCGACGGCTTCCGCGACGCCGGGCGCCACGCCGCAGGCCGGCAGCACGGCCCAGCCGTCGACGCCGAGCGCGAACCAGCAAGCCCAGCCGATTCAAAGCCGTGACACCGCCATTGCTGCCAGCCCGCGCGTGAAGATCGAGACGCCGCGGATCGCCGGCAGCATCTCGCTGAAGGGCGGCCGTATCGACGACGTCGCGCTGGTGCAATTCCGCGAAACGGTCGATCCGAAGTCACCGCCGATTATTCTGTATTCGCCCTCGGGGACCGCGGAGCCGTATTACGCCGAGTTCGGCTGGGTACCGGCGACGGGCGTGACGGCGAAACTGCCGGACGCGCAGACCGTCTGGCAGCAGGACGGCAGCGGCAGCCTGACGCCGACGACCCCGGTGCTGCTGAAATGGGACAATGGCGAGGGCCTCAGCTTCCGTCGCACCATCTCGGTCGACGACCACTACCTCTTCACCGTCAAGGACGAGGTGAGCAATGTCGGCAACGCGCCGGTCACGCTCTATCCGTTCGCACTGATCTCGCGCCACGGCACGCCGCAGGTCTCCGGCTACTACATCCTGCATGAAGGCCTGATCGGCTATCTCGATGGCTTGCAGGAATACGCCTACAAGAAAATCGACGAAGCCAGGACGGTGAACTTCAAGGCCACCAATGGCTGGCTCGGCATGACCGACAAATACTGGGCCTCGGCGCTGCTGCCGGACACCAGTGCGCAGATTCAGGCGCGCTTCTCGTCGAATCCGAGTGGCAACGTCCACACCTACCAGACCGATTATCTGCTCGATCCGGTCACCGTCGCGATCGGCGGCTCCGCGACCGCGAACGCGCGGCTGTTCGCCGGCGCCAAGGAAGCCAGCGTTGTCGGCATCAACTTCCCGCTCGCCGGCCATGGCGGCTACAACAAGGAACTCGGCCTCAACCATTTCGATCTGTTGATCGACTGGGGCTGGTTCTACTTCATCACCAAGCCGATGTTCCTCGGTCTCGACTTCTTCTACCGCTTCTTCGGCAATTTCGGCATCTCGATCCTGCTCGTGACCGTGATCGTGAAGCTCCTGTTCTTCCCGCTGGCGAACAAGTCCTACGCCTCGATGGCGAAGATGAAGTCGGTCCAACCGCAGCTTCAGGCGCTGAAGGAGCGCTTCCCCGACGACAAGGTGAAGCAGCAGCAGGAGATGATGGAGATCTACCGCAAGGAGAAGATCAATCCGGTCGCCGGCTGTCTTCCCGTGGTGATCCAGATCCCGGTGTTCTTCTCGCTGTACAAGGTGCTGTTCGTCACCATCGAGATGCGGCACGCGCCGTTCTTCGGCTGGATCAAGGATCTTTCCGCGCCGGACCCGACCAACCTGTTCACTCTGTTCGGGTTGATCCCGTTCGATCCGACCACTATCCCGGTGTTCGGCCACTACCTGGCGCTCGGCATCTGGCCGATCATCATGGGCATCACGATGTGGTTCCAGATGAAGCTGAATCCGACGCCGCCGGATCCGACGCAGCAGATGATCTTCAACTGGATGCCGCTGATCTTCACCTTCATGCTGGCGGGCTTCCCGGCGGGGCTCGTGATCTACTGGGCCTGGAACAACACGCTCTCGGTGCTCCAGCAGAGCTACATCATGCGCCGCAACGGCGTGAAGGTGGAGCTGTTCGACAACATTCGAAACTCCTTCAAAAAAAAACTGACGACTGAGGCGACGTAGCCGTCATTGCGAGGAGCGAAGCGACGAAGCAATCCAGAGTCCCTTCGCGGATGCATTTCTGGATTGCTTCGCTTCGCTCGCAATGACGCGGACAAACAGAAAGCCTTCGCATGAATGACGACAAAGATGCGAAGCTGATCGAGGTCGGGCGAAAGCTGTTCACGCGCGACTGGCAGTTCATCTGGGCCTCGCCCTCGACTGAAACGCTGCCGCCGATGGCGGGGCTGGAGATCGCTTTTGCCGGCCGCTCCAATGTCGGCAAGTCCAGCCTGATCAACGCGCTGACCGGCCGCAACGCGCTCGCGCGCACCTCGCATACGCCGGGCCGCACCCAGGAGCTGATCTTCTTCGAGGTCCCCGGGAAAAGTGACCTGCGCCTGGTCGACATGCCCGGCTATGGTTATGCCAAGGCACCGAAGAGCCAGGTCGCGTCCTGGACCGAGCTGATCCACAAATTCCTGCTCGGACGCGCGAGCCTCGCGCGCGTCTACGTGCTGGTCGACGCGCGGCACGGCCTCAAGGACGTCGATCTCGAAGTCCTGAAGACACTCGATCGCTCCGCGGTCAGCTACCAGCTGGTTCTGACCAAGGCCGACCAGATCAAGGCCGCCGAGCTTCAATCGCGCATCGTCGAGACCGAGGCCGCGCTCGCCAAGCGTCCGGCCGCGTTCCCGAACGTGCTCGCGACCTCGTCGCGGAGCGCAACCGGCATGGCCGAGCTGCGCGCCGCGATCGCCAAGCTGCTGGAAGAGCGCACCTCGTAATGGTGGCGTTCCGCCTGTTGATCGGGCTTGCCGGTATGATGGGCGCCGCCGGCGTCGCGCTGGCCGCCGCTTCCTCGCATGGCGGCGATGCGAGCCGGCTCGCCGCCGCAAGCGCCATGCTGCTGTTTCATGCAACCGCCATACTCGCGACCGTCGCCCTGCTCGGGCGCGGCCTTCTGCACGGCGGAATTGGCATCATCGCCGCGTCCGGCTTCGCAGCCGGCGCCGCGCTGTTCGCGGGCGACCTCACCTTGCGGCAATATGCCGGCCATTCGCTGTTTCCATATGCGGCGCCGACCGGTGGATCGGTGATGATCTTGAGCTGGCTGGCGGTGACGCTCGCGGCGGTGATGGTGAAGAAATAGTGGCTCTTTGTTCCTTCTCCCCTTGCGGGAGAAGGTGGCGCGAAGCGCCGGATGAGGGGTTCTCTCCACGAACTCACTATTGCGCGCGCGGAGAGAACCCCTCACCCGTCTCGCCGCTATCGCGGCGATCCACCCTCTCCCGCAAGGGGAGAGGGGAAGAACATCACTTTGCGCCCCGCCCGCCAATCGGATAGAACGCGGCCCGAGTATCCCGCCAGCGAGATCCGCCTCATGACCGAAATCTCCCCGCTCGACCAGGCCCGCATCCTGTCCGAAGCGCTGCCGCACATGCAGCAGTATGACGAGGAAACCATCGTCATCAAGTATGGCGGCCATGCCATGGGCGACGAGGAGACCGCGAAGAATTTTGCCCGCGACATCGTGCTGCTCGAGCAGACCGCGATCAATCCGGTGGTGGTGCATGGCGGCGGCCCGCAGATCGCGACCATGCTCAAGCGCCTCGGCATCGTCTCGGAATTCGCAGCCGGCCTGCGCATCACCGATGCCGCCACCATCGAGATCGTCGAGATGGTGCTCGCCGGCTCCGTCAACAAGCAGATCGTCGGCTACATCAACGAGGCCGGCGGCAAGGCCGTGGGCCTGTCCGGCAAGGACGCCAATATGGTGAAGGCGTCCAAGACGACGCGCACCATCATGGATCCGGACTCGCACATCGAGAAGGCGGTCGATCTCGGCTTCGTCGGCGATCCCGAGAAAGTCGATCTCACGCTGCTCAACCAGCTGATCGGCTACGAGCTGATCCCCGTGCTCGCGCCGCTCGCGACCTCGAAAGAGGGGCAGACGCTGAACGTCAACGCCGACACTTTCGCAGGTGCCGTGGCCGGCGCGCTTAAGGCAAAGCGGCTGCTGCTGCTCACCGACGTGCCGGGCGTGCTCGACAAGTCCAAGAAGCTGATCCCGCAGCTCTCGGTCAAGGACGCGCGAAAGCTGATCGCGGACGGCACCATATCGGGCGGCATGATCCCGAAGGTCGAGACCTGCATCTACGCGCTCGAACAGGGCGTGGAGGGCGTCGTCATCATCGACGGCAAGATGCAGCACGCGGTGCTGCTCGAGCTCTTCACCAACACCGGCACGGGCACGCTGATCCACAAGTGAGAGAAGAGCGGACAGGAACAGTGCTGGGAGAGCGGCGGCCTCGCCGCTCCGTCCTGACGCGCTTCCTGATGACGCTCCCTGCCGCGGCCATCTCGTTCGTGTTCTCCTCCGCACCGGCCTTCGCCGACCTGAAAATCTGCAACCGCATGTCCTATGTCGTCGAGGCCGCGATCGGCATCGACGACAAGGCGGCGACCGCGACGCGCGGCTGGTTCAGGATCGACCCCGCCACCTGCCGCGTGGTGGTGCAGGGCACGCTCTCCGCCGACCGCATCCTGCTCAACGCCCGCGCACTCGGCGTCTACGGCGCATCCCCGATCCCGCAGAACGGCAGCGACACGCTGTGCGTCGCGCAGGACAATTTCGTCATCGCGGCAGCGCGGCAGTGCCGCAGCGGCCAGACCCAAGCCGCCTTCACCCAGATCACCCCGACCCAAGGCGCGGACGGCAATTTCGTCGCCTATCTCGCCGAGGACTCCGAGTATGACGACGAGCAGGCCCGCCTCGCCGGCATCCAGCGGCTTTTGGTGATCGCAGGTTACGACGCCGCGCCGATCGACGGCGTCGACGGGCCGAAGACGCAAGGCGCGCTGGCCGCTTTCCTGAAGAGCCGCGGATTGTCGTCCGACATCCTGTCGTCGCCGAACTTCTTCAAGACCATGGTCGATGCCGTGCAGACGCCGTCTGCGACAGGCCTCACCTGGTGCAACGACACCGCGCACAAGGTGATGGCGGCGGTCGCCACCGACGACGGCAAATCGGTGACGAGCCGCGGCTGGTATCGCATCGACCCCAAGACCTGCCTGCACCCTGATGTGAGCGGCCAGCCGAAGCAGATATTCAGCTTCGCGGAAGCCATCGACGCCGATAACCGAATCGTCAAGCTGAAGGACAAGCCGCTGAACTGGGGCGGCGACAAGCAGCTTTGCACGCGCGAGACCAAGTTCGAGACCAACGAGCAGACCGACTGCGGCGCGCGCGGTTTCGCGGCCACGGGCTTTAGCGCGGTGGACATGTCGAGCGGCGGCAAGACGCTGCGGTTTGCAATGCCGTGACGGGTGCTGTTGTGATGGTACCGGTGCCACGCACGCCGCTGTCGTCCTGGCGAAAGCCAGGACCCATTACCCCAGGATTGGGTTTGGCGAAGAACGACGACCGCAGTGCCCCAATGATCGGTCACGGCGTATGGGTCCCCTGAGTTCACAAACGAAGTGCAACACTTCCATCTGGAGGTGTTGCCATGGGGCGGACTTACAAACA
>NZ_JBVVPP010000007.1:0-77181 GCF_055811315.1 Bradyrhizobium sp. MI1.4
CGGGTGGGCGCAGGGCGTCTTGCGCAACGCCGGCTTCAAGTTCGAGGACTTCATCATCGCCCCGGGCCCGAGCGACAATAGCAAGCCGGTCTTCCTGTTGAACGCCGATGCCTTCATATTCTGGCAGCGCAAGGAGCCCGACCTGCAGGCCGGCCAGACGCTGATGGCCCAGCTCGTCATGGATCCGGCGATCCAGACTATGTATTCGCAGATCACGGGATCGATCCCCGTACGCACCGATGTCGATCTCTCCGGCGAAGGCTGGTCGGACGGGCAACGGCGGACCGCAGCAGCCCTGAAAGACGCGATTGCCAGCAATCAGGCCGTCCTCAGCCTTGCGCACAACATGGCGCAGGAAAACGGCATGACCGCAGCGATGATCGACGTGATCACGGAGTACGTGAAGAACAAGACGATCAAGCCGGAGCAGGCGGCCATACGCCTCGCCGAAGCCGTCGAGAGCTCACGTTGACGATCGCCGTCTCGACAACACCGGGCCGGCCGGCGGCCTCTGGCTGGGTACGCCGGCTGCCTGAATATCTGACGATCTGGGTGCCGCTGCTGTTGTCCGCCGCGCATCTCATTGCGTTTACGCTGTGGACGATCTGGATATCGTTCACGCCGTCCACTTTGGTCCCGGTCTCGGGCTGGGTCGGCTTGCGCAACTATTCTGCGGTCGCCGCATCGCGGAACTGGCAGATTGCCTTGGACAATCTGCTGCTGTTTGGCAGCGCCTTCGTGTTGCTGAGCCTGGCGACCGGTCTCATCCTTGCGATCCTGCTCGATCAGCGCATTCGCGGCGAGAACCTGCTGCGGTCCATCTTCCTCTATCCTCTGGCGGTGTCATTCGTGGTCACCGGCACGGTCTGGAGTTGGCTGCTCAATCCCGGCCTCGGGATCCAGAAGCTGGTCCGCGACCTCGGCTGGACCTCCTTCCGGTTCGACTGGCTGATCGACCGCGACATGGCCATTTGGACCATTGTCATCGCTGCGATCTGGCAATCGTCCGGTTTCGCCATGGCGCTGTTCCTCGCCGGCCTTCGCTCCGTCGACGCCGACCTGATCAAGGCCGCGCAGATCGACGGCGCCGGACCGATCCGAATGTACCGGCGTGTCATCCTGCCGACCCTTTGGCCGATCACCATCACCGTCATCGTCATCCAGCTGCAGTTCGCGATTTCGACCTTCGACCTCGTCCGCGCGCTCACCAATGGCGGACCCGGGATCGCCACCCAGCTGCCGGCCCTCGTCGTCTATGACCTGATGTTCCAGCGCAGCCTGCTCGGACGCGGAGCGGCGGCGGCAGTGCTCATGTTGCTCATTCTTCTTGCGGTTTTGCTGCCCTATGCAGCGTGGCGTTATGTCCAGCGGCGGCGGGCGATCCATGCGTGAGCGAACCATCGCGCCAAGCCGGATTCTGATCTATCTCGTCGTCTCGCTGATCGCTGCAGCATGGCTCGCGCCATTGGTTGTTGTCGTGCTGAACTCGCTCCGCACCAACGAGGAGATCGCGCAAGCGTCGATGATCGGCTGGCCGAAGCAATGGGCGTGGAGCAACTACGCCGCGGCCTGGAGCGGTTTCTGCGTCGCCGAGACCTGCGCCGGCATCCGGCCGTACATGCTGAACTCCGCGCTCGTCACGATCCCCGCGACGATTTTCTCGACCCTGCTCGGTGCTGTCGCCGGTTACGCCGTGTCGCTCTGGCGTTTTCGCGGCGATAAATGGATCTACGGCATCGTGACCCTCGGCCTCTTCCTTCCCCAGCAGATGCGCTTGCTTCCCTGGACCATCGTGTTGCGCGATACGGGCCTGATGAACACGCTCACGGGCCTGGTCGTGATCCACACGATCCAGGGGCTCTCCTTTACCGTCTTGTTCTGCCGAAACTACTACACTGCCATCCCGCAGGATCTGATAAGAGCTGCGCGCATCGATGGCGCAGGGTTCTTTCGTATTTTCTGGCGCATCATCCTGCCGCTCTCGCCGCCTATTCTGGTCGTCACCGTGATCTGGCAGTTCACGCATATCTGGAACGAATTTCTCTACGGCGTGACATTCACGACTGGTCAGCAGCAGCCGGTCACCGCCGCGCTGATCGCGCTATCCGCCGCGGTCGCCGACATCCCGCAGCATGGCGTGCAGAGCGCTGCGGTGATGATCGCCGCCCTGCCGACCCTGCTGATCTATCTGATCGGCGGCAAGTATTTCGTGCGCGGCCTCACCGCCGGGGCCGTGAAATGATCGGATCGTCATGGCAGCCCTAAGCATTCGCTCCCTGTCCAAGCGCTACGCCAATCTGGAGGTGCTGAAGGGCATCGATCTCGACATCGAGAGCGGTGAATTCACCGTGCTCGTTGGCCCATCCGGCTGCGGCAAGTCCACGCTGCTCAACATCATCGCTGGGCTCGACCTCCCGAGCGCAGGCACCGTGGAAATCGGCGGACGTATCGTCAACGACATTCCGCCGAAGGACCGCGACATCGCGATGGTGTTCCAGTCCTACGCGCTCTATCCGTCGATGACGGTGCGCCAGAACATCACTTTCGGCATGGAATGCCGTCACGTCCCGAAGGCCGAGCAGGAAAAGGCGCTGGCGAATGTGGCCAGGCTGCTCCAGATCGAGCCGCTGCTCGGCCGCAAGCCCTCGCAGCTCTCCGGCGGCCAGCGCCAGCGTGTGGCGATGGGCCGGGCGCTGGTGCGCGATCCCCTGCTCTTCCTGTTCGACGAGCCGCTCTCCAATCTCGACGCCAAGCTGCGCGTCGAGATGCGGATGGAGATCAAGCGGCTGCACCAGCGCATCGGCGCCACCATCGTCTATGTCACACACGATCAGATCGAGGCGATGACGATGGCGACGCGCATTGCCGTGATGCATCGCGGCGTGGTGCAGCAGTTTGCCGACCCGGATACCGTGTATCGCTATCCCGCCAATCTGTTCGTGGCCCGCTTCATGGGCTCGCCGCCGATGAACACGATGCCGGCACGGCTGGAGGCCGATGCCGGCGGGCCGGTGGTCGTGATCGGCGCGGGACGGCCGGACGAGGTCCGCCTCCGCCTTGGTCAATACGACGCGGCGGCCCCTTTCGTCGGCCGTGACGTGGTGGTCGGGATCAGGCCGGAATGCCTCGCCGAGGGCAGCCGCGTGTTCTCCGCCGATCCGCCCGTCGTCGTCAACGCGCCGGTGGAGATGGTCGAGCCGACGGGAGCCGAAACGATCGTGCTGCTGCGGCTTGGCGGCGAGCCTGCGCTGGCGCGCATCACGCCGGACATCCGCCCCACACCGGGCGCCGCCGCCCCGTTCGCGCTCGACACGCGTCGCATCTGCCTGTTCGACCCCGAGACGGAGCGACTGATCGCATGACAAGAACGAGCTATGCCGGCCTTAGGGACCGCGTGGTGTTGATCACCGGTGGCGCCAGCGGCATCGGTGCCGCCTTCGTGCGGGCGTTCGCGGCGCAAGGGGCGCGCGTCGCGTTCCTGGATCTCGATGAAGCAGCCGGCCGGGCGCTGGTCGCGGAAGTGAAGGCCGCGGCCGGGACCGTACCCTTGTTCGTGCCGTGCGATCTCCTCGACATCGACGCCTTGCGCGGCGCCATGGCGCAGGTCCGGGGATCGCTTGGCGATGCCGCGGTCCTCGTCAACAACGCCGCCAATGATCAGCGTCAGGTGCTGGCCGAGGTGACGCCGGCCGAATTCGACTGGATGATCGGCGTCAACCTCAAGCACGTCTTCTTTGCTGCGCAAGCGGTGGTGCCGCAGATGCAGGCGCGCGGCAGCGGTTCGATCATCAACATGTCGTCGATTGCCTGGATGCGCGGCGCGCCGGGGCTGCCTGTCTACGCCGCGGCAAAGGCCGCGATCGTCGGCTTCACCAACTCCCTGGCCCGGTCGCTCGGGCCCGACCGCATCCGCGTCAACGCGATAGCGCCGGGGATGGTGATCACGGAGCGTCAGCGCCGGCTGTGGTACCCAGACGACCAGGTGATCGCCGAGCTGCGCACGCGCCAGGCCATTCCCGACGCGGTGACACCCGACGACATCGCCAGCATGGCGCTGTTCCTCGCCTCCGATGAGAGCCAGCGCATCACGCGGCAGTGTTTTCAGGTCGACGCTGGTCTCGGCTAGAGCGTGTACTCACAAACCCGAGCTGCCTCGTAGAGGTCCGCTCCGTATCTGATAGCAGTCGCGTTGGCGTAACTCTCCCTGGGTCCGAGTTGGGCCACAAGCGGAAGTAATCGCTCATTCATTCGATCGGCGCGCCGCCACAATCGCGTACAGTAGTTTCGCGACGCTGTACCCGATATCTTCCCGCGTGAGACCCATACGCAGGATCACCAGTTTACGCGAGGGGATGATCGCAATCACCTGGCGCAGGTGCCCTTGCAACATGAACGTGTCGGTAGGGAGTCGGAATCCCTGGCCCGGCCCCAACCAAAGCTGTCCGCGACCGTAGACCGGGCCATGTCCCTCATCGGACGCTGGCACAGGCGAGCGCATGTAATCGACAAAGCCCGGCGGCAAAAGCTGAGCACCGTTCCACTCTCCGTTCATGCGCAGGAATTCGCCGAAGCGCGCCCAATCATGCGCATTGGCGAAGAGAAAGGCTTCGCCAAGGAATGTGCCTGAAGGGTCAGCCTCAAGAACAGCGCTGGTCATGCCCAAAGGCTTGAACAATCGCTCCTGCGGATACGCTCGCGCGTCCGCTCCAACCGCGTTCTGCCAGACCCGGGCCAACAGGACAGACGAACCCCCGGAATAGTTGAACTGCGTCCCAGGCGGGGCGACAAGCGGACGGTCCCGCGCGAAAGCCGCCGCATCATGTGCGAGATTTTCTAACCCGTCGGGGTCGGGAGAGTCACCGTCCTCGCTCCATTTCAATCCGCTTGTCATGGCCATCAAATCGGCCACCGAGATGTCCGCGTGCGCGTCGCCAGTCCACTGCGGAAACAGATTTTTTCGGTCCAGCGAAAGCTTTCCGTCCCTGATCGCCATGCCGGCCAAGGCGGCGTTCACGGTCTTCGTCATCGACCAGCCCTGGAGGGGCGTCGAAGCGTTGAAGCCTTCGCCGTAGGTTTCTCCGATGATGCGCCCGTCCTGGACCACGACGATCGCGCGCATGCCCGGCCCCTGGAGAGCCGGATCGTTCAGCGTCGCCAGTAAGTGTTTGTCGTCAGACAATTGAGCACTCTCGCCGACCGGCCAGAGCGCACTAGGCTTTCCGGGCAGTGAGGGCGGCTCGGCACGGTCGGGGATTTCGTCCTTAGACACCAGCGTACAACCACGTCCTTCCTCATATTGGGCGTAGCGTTTGGCGAACAGGCCTCGATATGCCGCCTCGACACGCTGGTTGGCGGTGTCGACGTTGATCTTCAGACGTTCGACAATGCGTGGATGTGTTAACGCGAGGTCGGTTTTGATCACCGCATCCGCATCACGTTCGGCAATGAACACATTCGAGCAAACCATTTTTGCCGCATAAGCCGAGGCGGACACTAGTCCATTGGGTGGGCTGAAGGTCAGCCAGCCAGCGAACCCTAAAATCCCAAGAAGCAAGATCGCGACAAGAAATCTGAACATTTTTAGAGCAAGACGCATGCGTCCCTTTAGGTAAATCCAATCAGGAGGCCGCACCTAGGCGAGCGCACAAGATATTGCGCGCAGATCCTGACATGCACCTGACATCCCGGTTTGCCGTGGTTGTTTGGTGGACCGAGGATGTTGGCAGTCTTACCGAGACGATGAGAGATGCAAATCGACGCGAGGTCTGCTCTGGGTCACAAACCGCCGATCACGCCCAAGGTTAGGAGGCTTCCGCTTTGCGCTGGCAAGCCAACGTTTATGAGTACACGTCCAAGCCTGCCCGCCTACCCTTGCGTATCGTCGCCAGCACGATGTCGGCTGCGAGCACGCTCGGCGATCTGTTGCCTGTCGACATGATCGTATCGAGCTGGGCGAATGCTTCCACCTGCTGCCGGCGCAGCGGTGAATCGGTCAGAAGCTCCGAGAGCGCGGGCGCCAGCTTCTCCGGCGTGCAGTCTTCCTGCAGGAACTCCGGGATGACATCCTTGCCGATCACGAGATTGGCGAGGATCACCGAGGAGACACGGATCGCGCGGCGCAGGATGAAGGCTTCGATCGCGCCGACGCGATAGGCCGTCACCATCGGAATGCCCGATAGCGCGAGCTCCAGCGTCACCGTGCCGGATTTTGCCAGTGCCGCGCGCGCGATGCGGAAGGCAGCGCGCTTCTCGTTCTCGCCGACCACGATTTGAGGCTTGACCAGCCAGTTCGCGATGCCTTCGCGGATGGTGGTTTCGAGATGCGGCATGGTCGGCAGCATCAGCTCGAACGCGCGGCCTTCGGTCTGCAATCGGCCGAGCGTCGCGCCGAACACGTCGAGATGGTGCCTGATCTCGCTGCGGCGGCTGCCGGGCAACACCAGCAAGACCGGCGGCTCGCCGTCGCGGCGCGCCTGCTCCTCCGCGTTCGGCCGCAGCGAGGGCAATTGCTCGATCAGGGGATGGCCGACATAGCTGCATGGCGGCCCGCCGAGCTTGCGGTATTCCTCCGGCTCGAATGGCAACAGGCCGAGCACATGGTCGACATAGCCGAGCATGGTCCGCGCCCGTCCCGGCCGCCAGGCCCAGAGCTGTGGCGAGACGTAGTCGACGATCGGGATCGCCGGATTGCGCGTCCGCACGCGGCGGGCGACACGGTGGGTGAAATCGGGGCTGTCGATGATGACGAGCGCGTCCGGCGCGGCTTCGGTCACGGCCTCCGCGGTCTCGCGGATCAGCCGCAGGATCTTCGGCAATTGCTGCACGACCGCGGCGAAGCCGACGATCGAGAGCTGCTCGATCGGAAACAGCGTCTCGAGCCCCTGGCGCGCCATGGTGTGGCCGCCGACGCCCACGAACTGCACGCCGTCGCCGAGGCGCTGGCGCAGCACCTTCATCAAGGCGCTGCCGAGCCGGTCGCCGGATTCCTCCGTGGCGATCAGGAAGATCTTGCGCTTGGGATCGCGACCCTGCATCACGCCGGCAGGCCGATGACGAAGAGATATTTTGCGTCGGCGAGTGCGATCATTGCCTGCGGCTCGGCGGCGATGGTGTTGCCGGCAACGACGGCGATCCCGGCCAGCCCTGCGGCGGCGACGCCCTCGAGGGTGCGCGGGCCGATCGTCGGCAGGTCGAAGCGCAGATCCTGCCCGCTCTTTGGGACCTTCACCAGCACGCCCCGCCCGGTGGCGGCGCGGATGCGGCCCTCTTCGCGCAGCCGTGCCACGCGCGCGAGCAGTGCATCGGTGCCCTCGATATCCTCGACCGCCACCACATGGCCGTCGATCACGACCGCGGCCTGGCCGATATCGAACGGACCGAGGGCGGTCAGCACCGCGCGTCCGCGCTCGATGTCGGTCTTGCCGGTGTCGCTCGGCCAGGCGCGGCTGATGCAGCCCTCGGGCATCAGCAGATCGGGCGCGACATCCTTGATGCCGACCATGCGAAAGCCGCCCTGCTCGAGAATGCGCCCCACGCCGGACAACAAATGATCGTCGCCGCCGCGGAAGGCGCGGATGACATTGCCGAGCAGCCGAAGCGTCGTGAAGTCGACCCGGACCTCCGAGAGCGAAGGTCGCACCAGCGTGCCGATGAAAATCAGGTCGCGGCAGCCCTCCTCGCGAAACAACCGCATGGCGCGGCCGAGCTGGCCGACCGAGATCCAGCGATGACGGAATTTCTCTACCCGCGCGGGATCGCAGGCTCCCCGAAGCGGAAACAACACCGGCGTGATGCCGCGGGCGGCGAGCGAGTCGGCAACCGCGAACGGCATCGCGCCGCCGCCAGCGACGACGCCGACCGGCGATGAAATTTCCGAAGCCGCCGATGTCATGCCCGGGGCCATTCCATCATCACTTCGCGATGGCGGGAAGACAGAGCGGGCGCTTGCCCTTGCCGATGAAGTCGAGGATTTCGCCGATCGCCGGATCTCCACCGGCGAGCGGCCGCGCCGCCTCCAGGCGTTCGGCAAAGGTAGCGGGGCCATGGAAGAGTTTCTGGTAGAACGCGCGCACGGTCACAAGCCGCTGCTTGGTGAACTTGCGCCGCTTCATGCCGATCAGGTTGAGGCCTTCGAGCACCGCATATTGGCCGTTGACCAGCCCATACGGGATGACGTCGTCGCGCACGCCGCAGACACCGCCAACCATCACATAGGGGCCGATGCGGGTGAACTGATGCACTGCGGACAGGCCGCCGATATAGACGGCGTCACCGATCTCGCAATGGCCGCCGAGCGTCGCCGAGGTTGCGAAGATCACGTTGTTGCCGACCATGCAGTCATGCCCGACATGACTGTTGTTCATGAAATAGCCGTCGTTGCCGACGCGCGTCAGGCCACCGCCCTTGATGGTGCCGACATTCATGGTCGCACCTTCGCGGATGGTGCAGCCCGAGCCGATCTCAAGCTTCGTGGGCTCGCCCTTGTAGCTGAGATCCTGGGGCGCCCCGCCCAGCACCGCGAACGGCGAGATCACGCAGCCATCTCCGATCGAGGTGTGGCCGATGGCGGTGACCTGTCCGATCAGCTTGCAGTTATTGCCGATCGCGACATGCGGGCCGATGATGCAGAAGGGGCCGATCTCGGTGCCCTCGCCGATCACGGCGCCGTCCGCGATCCGTGCGGTGGGGTCAATCTTACTCATCAAGCAATCTGACTCATCAAGAAGGTCTGATTAGGTGTTGAAGTCGCTCGGTTTTCCGCTGGTTAGCGCGACTATGCCCGATCTGTCCAGTGACGTATGATCTCTCCGTGTTTCAAGTGCCGGATGAGGCAGCCTTCCCGGGTCATCAACAAGTTCACGCGGAGCTTCAGGTATCGTGGTCAGGGCCCTGGCACTTCTCCTCGCACAGTTCGCCGCGGCGCCGATCGTCTCCGAGACGATCGAGACCGCCGAACACCGCCCCATCGACCTCGCGACGTTCGAGTGCCGCGACATCAGCCGCAGCACGGTGCTTCAGCGGGTCTGTTACGACCGTGCGCAGCAGGCCCTCGTCGTGGCCGTTGAAGGCGTTTATGACCGCTATTGCGGCGTACCGGTCGACACGGTCGAGCGCCTGCTGGGCGCACCGTCCATGGGACAGTTCTTCAACCAGAACATCAAGCGCGAGGTCAGCGGCGGCCGGTACGCGTGTCCTGCGCGCGAGCGCATCCAGAGAAGTTGATCCCGCTCAGTCGGTCAGCATGGCGCCGACGTCGGCCTCCGCAACCACCTGGCCGTTGACCTTGGCGTCGCCGTGAAACCACCACATGGCCTTGCGGCGGCCGATCGAGCGCATGTGGTATTCGATGGTATCGCCGGGCAGCACAGGCTTGCGGAACTTGCACTTGTCGATGGTGAGGAAATAGACCGCGCGCGGCTTCTCGGTGCCTTCGACCGACTTGATGCCGATCACACCCGCGGTCTGCGCCATCGCTTCGATCATCATGACGCCGGGATAGACCGGGCGATCGGGAAAGTGGCCCTGGAACGGCGGTTCGTTGAAGGTGACATTCTTGATGCCGATGCCGCTGTAATCGGTGCGGATGTTGATCACGCGATCAATCAGCAGCATCGGAAAACGGTGCGGGAGCGTTTGCAGGATCATGTTGATGTCCACAAGCTCGAACCTGACCGGTGCTTCGTCCGTCACTCCCGTTCCTCCTGCTTCGGATCGGCCTTGCTGTCGCGCGCCAAGCGCTCGACCGCCAAAATTTCCTTGAACCACTGCCTGGTTGGCTTGGCGAAAAAACCACCCCAACGTCCGTTGGGAGGAACGTCGTCCTTGACGCCGCTCATGGCAGTCACCTGAGCTCCATCCCCGATCTTGACGTGATTGTTGATGCCCACCTTCGCTCCCAGCGCCACGTTGTCGCCGAGGGTGAGGCTGCCGGCAAGGCCGATCTGGGCTGCCAGCAGGCAGTGCCGGCCAATGGTCACATTGTGGCCGATCTGGACCTGATTGTCGATTTTGGTCCCTTCCCCGATCACGGTGTCGCGCAAGGAGCCCCGATCGATGGTGGTGCCGGCGCCGACCTCCACGTTGTTCTGGATCAGCACGCGGCCGGTCTGGGGCACCTTCAGATGGCCCTCGGGGCCGAAGAAGATGAAGCCGTAGCCGTCCTGGCCGATCGAACAACCGGGGTGGATCAGCACGTCGTTGCCGATCAGCGCGCACTGGATGGCGGTGCGTGCGCCGACATTGCAGTCCCGGCCGATCTTGACGCCGGGGCCGATCACGGCCCCCACACCGATCACCGTGCCGCTGCCGATCTCCACGTCAGGGCCGATCACGGCCAAGGGATCGACGATCACGCCGTCCTCGAGCCTGGCGGTGGGGTCGATGATGGCCGACGGCGCGATGCCGTCGTTGCCGGTCCAGGATTGCGGCCGGAGCGCGTCGCCATGCCACTCCCGCGCGATCCTGACGAAGGCGCGGAACGGCTGTGGCGCCCGCAGCACGGCGACATGCGCGGGCACCCGCGCCTCGAAGCGTGGGCTCACCAGGCAAGCACCGGCCTTGGTCGCCTTGAGCTCATCGGCATATTTGAGATTGTCGAAGAACGTCAGGTGCATCGGGCCGGCTTCGTCGAGCGAAGCAAGACCCCTGATGATTTGGCCGCCCCTGGCGGGATCGACCAACTCCGCCTTGGTCAGCGTGGCGATGTCAGCCAGCGCCGAGGCGGGCGGCTGTGTGAAGAAGGTCGGCTGCGCCATTCCACCCCGTCGCGGTCCGGCTTCGGCATGAAGCGGCCAAGCCGCATCATGCCTCATCTCCTGGATTGGCACGATCCCTTTCGGAAACCGGCTCCGGTGGTCCGGATCGTGCCGTGCTGTTCGAATTAGAACGAGGTGCCGCCGCCGAACCGGAACTCCTGCGTACGGTCGTTCTTGCCCTTGGTCAGCGGCACGGCGTAGTCGAAGCGCAGCGGACCGAACGGCGAGGCCCAGATCAAGCCGACGCCGACCGACGACCGGACCGCATTGCCATTGTCATACACCAGGCCGGTGCAGGTTCCAGCCGAAGCGGGATTGACGGTCGACGGCGTGCAGCTCGAATTCTTGGTCGTGGTCAGTTCGTTGGTCACCGACCACGTCGTCGGTCCCTGATAGTCGAACAGTCCGCCGGCGTCGGCGTAGACGGCGCCCTTCAGACCCACTTCCTTCGGCAGGAACCAGAACGGCATCTGCAATTCGAGCGAAGCACCCCAATACTTGGTGCCGCCAAGCGCGTCCTGCGTACCGAAGGGGTTCAAATCGCGCGGTCCGATGCCGTTCGGGGCAAAGCCGCGGACGAGGTTCGGGCCCATCTGGAAATGATCGAGCATGCGCAGATCGCTGCCCATCTTGTTCAGCATGCCGCCCTGGAGGCGAACGAGACCGACGATATCGGAGACCAGCGGAGTGTAGTACTTCGCGTCAACCACAGTCTTCAGATAGGAGACGTCGCCGCCGACGCCGGCGAAGTCCTGCCGGAAATCGACCAGCAGACCGTCGGTGGGGTTCTTGTTGTTGTCGAGCGTGTTGTAGGTCAGCGTGTAGCCGAGCGCCGAGGTCAGGGTCTTGCCGTTGGCAAGCTCCTTGCGGACCGGCAGCGAGGCCTCGCCGTCGCTGTAGCAGCCGAGGCCGTTGGTCGAGGGAGCCAGAGGAATACCACTCGCCGCGGAGAAAGCCGGGCTTGGATTGAATGCCGGATTCGGAGTGACACCGTCGGCAAGGAACTGGTTGTTGTTACAGTTCGCGAGGTACGACGGCAGCGTGATTTCCTGCCGGTAGATCGAGTAGCGCACCTGCAGCGACAGATCTTCACGCAGGGAGAAACCGAGGCGCGGCGAGAAGCCGAGCGTCTTGGTGCCGTAGGAGATGTAGCTGTTGGACCTCTGCTCACGCTGATAGAGGTCGAGACCCAGCGCGACCCGGTAGTCGAGCAGATAGGGTTCGACGAACGACAGCGAGTAGCCGCGGGCATACTGGCCGTAGGTCACCGCCGCCTTGGCGAACAGGCCGCGGCCGAGCAAATTGCGTTCGGAAACCGAGACTTCGGCCAGCGCGCCGTCGGTGGTGGAATAACCACCCGAGACCGAGAAGTCGCCGGTCGATTTCTCTTCCATGTCCACGAGCAGGATCACGCGGTCGCTCGACGAGCCGGGCTCCGTCGTGATCTTCACGCTCTTGAAATAGTCGAGGTTCTTCAAGCGGCGCTCGGCACGGTCGACCAGCGCGCGGTTGTAGGCATCGCCCTCGGAGACGTCGAACTCGCGACGGATCACGTAGTCGCGCGTACGGGTGTTGCCGCGAAGATTGATGCGCTCGATATAGGTGCGCGGACCCTCGTCGATGTTGAACACGACCGACACGGTGTGCGCCTCGAAATTGCGGTCGCCGCCGGGACGGACCACGGCGAAGGCGTAACCGCGACGCGAGGCCTCGATCTGCATCTCCTCGACCGACTTCTCGACCGATTCGACGTTGTAGAGCGAGCCGACATTGACGCGCGAATAGTTGCGCATCGAGGTGGGATCGAAGTTGGGAATGCTGGAGCGGAAGTCGATCGAGCCGACCCGGTATTGCGAGCCCTCCTCGATCTTGAAGGTAACGTTGAAACCCTTCTTCTCCGGATCGTATTCGGTGAGCGCGGCGACGACCTGGACGTCGGCGAAACCGTTCTTGAGATAGAAGCGGCGGATCAGGTCGCGGTCGGCCTCGACCCGATCGGGATCGTAGATGTCGCTGCTGGCGAGGAAGCTCAGCAGGTTGGATTCGTGCGTCTTGATGACGTCGCGCAGGCGGTAGGACGAGTACGCGTTGTTGCCGACGAACTCGATCGACTTGACGCCGGTCTTGGCGCCCTCCTCGACCGTGAAGACGAGATCGACGCGGTTGTTCGGCTGCTCGATGATTTCAGGCGTGACGCGAACGTCGTAACGGCCGGAGCGGCGATAGATTTCTGCGATTCGCAGGGTGTCGGACTGCACCATGGCGCGGGAGAAGGTGCCGCGCGCCTTGGACTGGACTTCACCGGTGAGCTGCTCGTCCTTGATCTTCTTGTTGCCCTCGAAGGCAATGCGGCCGATCACCGGGTTTTCCACCACGGAGACGACGATCTGGCCACCGGCCCCGCGGTTGATCCTGACGTCCTGGAACAGGCCGGTCTCGATCAACGCCTTGAGGCCATCGTCGATGGCACCCTGATCCAGGCGACCGCCGGGACCCGGCTTGAAGTAGGAGCGGATCGTCTCCACCTCGACCCGGCGATTTCCTTCGACGGAAATCGACTGCACGGTCTGAGCAAGCGCAGACGAAGACACAAAGGCAGCCCCAACCGGGGCAAGCACCGGCGCGCCGAACATGATCAGGGTTGCGAGCAAGCCCCCCCGGAGTCGCAGTCCAAACTTCATTGCGCAACGCGCCCTTATCATTCCGTACCAGACCCAACCCCAACGCCGGTCTGGAGATTCCCCAAGTTCAAGCCGCTTGTAGACAATTTCACCGACGCCGCAAACGGTCGAGCGCGCCGTAATTTCATTTTCATTCCAAGACGTTGCCCAAGAGCAACGCCCGGGCAACGCCACAAAAAAGCCCCTATCAGGATGCGGCCATTCGCAGGATGTCGTTATAGGTCGCAAACACCATCAACATCAGCACCAAGCCAAGCCCGATTCGGAACCCCATCTCCTGGGTCCGCTCGGACAGGGGCCGACCACGGGCGACCTCCGCCGCATAGAACATAAGGTGACCGCCATCGAGCAGTGGGATCGGGAACAGATTCAGCAGGCCGATCGACACCGACAGCACCGCGCAGAGGTTGATCACGAACTGGAACCCGGCGCTGGCCGCCTGCCCTGACATCTTGGCAATGCCGAGCACGCCGCTGACCTCGTTCGGATTGCCGTTCCCGACGAACAACGAGCCCAGGAACTTGAAGGTGCTGGTGATGATGAACCAGACCTGCTCCACCCCGATCTTGAGCGCTTCGCCGACGCCGACCGGCGACGTCGAGGCCTCCCCGGCCTGAGACTTGTGTTCGACGCCGAGCACGCCGAGACGGTGGCTGTTGCCGAAGGGATCCTTGCGCTCGAGCAGCGCCGGCGTCGCGGTCAGCGACACGATGGAACCGTCGCGCTTGACCTGGAAGGCAAGCGGCGAACCAGCATTCATCGCAACCATGCGCTGCATGTCGGCAAAGCTTTCGATCGGCTTGCCGTCGATCTGGACGACGACGTCGCCGATCTTGAAGCCGGCTGCCGCCGCAGCGCCATCGGCGACGACACCGTCGACGCGCGCAATCGTGCTCGGCTTGCCGTAATACAGCGCCATGCCAGCGAAGATCAGCGCGCCCAAGATGAAATTGGCGATCGGTCCGGCGGCAACGATGGCGGCGCGCGGGCCGACCTTCTTGTGATGGAAGCTGCCGGCGCGCTCCTCGGCCGTCATGGCCGCAAGCTTCTCGGACGACGGCGTCGAAGCCTCGCTCTCGTCGCCGAAGAACTTGACGTAGCCGCCGAGCGGGATCGCCGAGATCTTCCACCGGGTGCCATGGCGGTCGTTGAAACCGACCAGCTCAGGTCCGAAACCGAGCGAAAAAGTTAACACGCGAACGCCTGCCCAGCGCGCGACCAGGAAATGGCCGAGCTCATGGAAGAACACGACGATGGTCAGGACAAACAGGAAGGGAACCGCGTAGCCAAGGAGCCCATGGCTCAACGTATTGAAACTATGGACGAAAAAGTCGATCATCGAATTCCCTCATCCAGTGCCGCAAGGCCCTGGCCCCGAACCATCTAGGATGCCTTTAAGGCAATTTGAGGCAATAGGGCGGCAGCCCTATTTCGCGCAACATGGTCAACAGCGATTGCATCGTCCGCTGACGTCAGCGGCGCCTGGTTCCCGCTGCGGACCCAGTCATCCAGCGTCTCCTCCACCAGCCTGGCAATCGCCCCGAACCGGATCTTGCCGGCGATGAAGGCGGCGACCGCGACCTCGTTGGCGGCGTTGTAGACCGTGGTCGCCCCCTTCCCGGTCCGGAGCGAATCGAAGGCCAGGCGCAGCCCGGGGAAGCGCTCGAAATCTGGCGCCTCGAAGGTCAACTGGCCGATCTTGGCCAGATCGAGCTTGGCGGCCGGCCCGTTGATGCGGTCGGGCCAGCCGAGGCAATGCGCGATAGGCGTGCGCATGTCGGGTGCGCCGAGCTGGGCCACGACCGAGCGGTCGGAGAACTCGACCATGCCGTGGATGATCGACTGCGGATGAACGAGGACGTCGATCTCGTCTGGCGAGAGCGCGAACAGATAGGAGGCCTCGATCACCTCGAGCCCCTTGTTCATCATCGAGGCGGAATCGATCGTGATCTTCTGGCCCATGCTCCAGTTCGGATGCTTCAAGGCTTGCTCGAGTGTCGCCTGCTCGATGTCGGCAGGCTTCCAGGTGCGGAACGGGCCGCCGGAGGCCGTGATGATGACACGGACGAGCTCGTCGCGATTGCCCGAGGCGAGCGCCTGGAACAGCGCATTGTGCTCGGAATCCGCAGGCAGGATGCAGGCGCCCGCTTTCGCCGCGCGCTGCATGAAGAAATCGCCGGCGCAGACGAGACATTCCTTGTTGGCGAGCGCGACATGCGCGCCGCGATCGACCGCCGCCAGTGCCGGCTTCAGCCCGGCCGCGCCACTCACGGCGGCCATCACCCAATCGGCCGGACGCGCGCCGGCCTCGATCACCGCGCTTTCACCGGCGCCGCATTCGGTGCCGGTGCCCGCGAGCGCAGCCTTGAGCTCGGCAAATTTTGAGGTGTCGGCGATCGCAACGAAGCGCGCGGAAAACTCCTTCGCGAGCTTTGCCAGCGCCTCGACATTGCTGTTCGCCGTTAGCGCCTCGACACGGTAGCGCTCGGGAGAGGCGCGCAGCAGATCCATCGTGCTGTCGCCGATCGAGCCGGTGGCGCCGAGAACCGTGACGCTGCGGACGCTCGATGCCGCAGCCTTGTTGTTACGCAATGGAACCGCGCTCATATCTTCACCAAACCATAAGACCGCTTCCGGCGCTATGCACACCATGGCGGAGGAAGCCGATAATCCATGCCACCAGGATGGCGGCGACAAAACCGTCCAGACGGTCCAATAGCCCGCCGTGGCCAGGAATTAAGTGACTGGAATCCTTGACGTCGAAGCGCCGCTTGACCGCGGATTCGAACAGATCGCCGCAGGCCGACACGATTGAGAGGACCGCGCTGACGAGCAGCAATGGAACTATCTTTCCAACCCCGCAAGCGGCAAAGGCGACCGCGACCAAAAGGCTCGCGGCAAAGCCGCCGAGCGCCCCTGACCAGGTCTTCTTCGGGCTCACGCGCGGCCACAGCTTCGGTCCGCCGATGCCGCGGCCGGCGAAATAGCCGCCGATATCGGTCGCCCACACCACGAGCAGCACGAACATCAGCGCGGCGAAGCCGTTCACGAAATCCTTCCGCAGCAGGATCGAGGCGAGTAGCGCCGCCGACGCATAGGCAAATCCGGAGGCCGCCCAGACGAACTTGCCCCGCGCGATCACCGTCACGACCGCCCCGCCAATCAGGCCGGTGATGATTGCGGTCTTCAGCGCGCCGAAGGCAACGCACAAGCCCATCGTGGCGATGACGATCGTCCCCGCCCCGGTCAGCGCGGTCGAGCCTGCGCCAACCACCATCAGCCATTCCGCGAACAGTCCGATCGACACCAGGGTGACGAGAAGCGCCCACAGCCAGCCGCCGGCATAAGCGAGCGCAATGGCGAGCGGCGCCAGCACCAGCGCCGCGAGGATTCGCATCACGAGATTGCTCGGGGCAGGCTGAGAGCCGGCCGGTGCGGAGTTGGGCTCGCTCACGAGGCGGTTTTCGCGACCAGGCCGCCGAAACGGCGCTCGCGCCTGGCGAATTCGGCGATTGCGCCTTCCAGCGCCGCCTTGTCGAAATCGGGCCAGTGAATCGGCACGAAGACAAGCTCGCTATAGGCGGCCTGCCACATCAGGAAGTTGGACAGGCGCTGCTCGCCACTGGTGCGGATGATGAGATCGGGATCGGGAATGTCGGGCGCGTCGAGATGCGCCCCCAGTGTCTCGGCATCGATCGTGTCAGGATTGCGCCGGCCCTCGGCGACTTCGCGCGCGAGCTTCTGCGCCGCCTTCGCGATCTCCTGCCGGGAGCCGTAATTGAATGCGACGACGAGCGTGAGGCGCGTGTTATCGCGCGTCAGTTCCTCCGCCTCATTGAGAAGTGCGCAGATGTCGCCCTCCAGCCCATCCCGCTCGCCGATGATGCGTACCTTGACGCCGTCGCGATGCAAGCTCGCCAGATCGTTGCGGATGAAGCGGCGCAACAGGCCGAACAGATCGCCGATCTCGCTCGCCGGACGCGACCAGTTTTCCGAGCTGAAGGAGAAGATGGTGAGATAGCGGATGCCAAGTTCATGCGACGCCCGAACCACGCGACGCAGGGCCTCCACGCCGCGGCGATGGCCCTCCGCCCGTGGCAAGCCGCGCGCGGCCGCCCAACGTCCGTTGCCATCCATGATGATGGCGACATGCGCAGGCGCATCGGACCGTTCTGGTCCTTCCGTTGCGGGCGCGGCGGCGTTGGACATGAGGCTGCCTTAAAGCATGATCCGGACCCGAAGGGCCGCGTTAGCGCAAAGTGCGAAGCGGTTTTCCGTAAATCATGCGCGAACAATAACCTAGAGCGCGATCCATCGTGCTTTAGACGGTGAGGATTTCTTTTTCCTTGGCGGCCAGCAACTGGTCGATCTCGGAGATCGTGCCGTCGGTCGCCTTCTGCACCTCGTCGGCGTGGCGCTTCTGATCGTCCTCGGACATCTCGTGATTCTTCTCGAGCTTCTTGAGAACGTCGAGACCGTCGCGGCGGACGTGGCGCGCAGCGACCTTGGCGGCTTCCGCGTATTTGTGCGCGACCTTGACGAGCTCCTTGCGACGCTCCTCATTGAGTTCGGGGATGCGCAGGCGCAGAACCTGGCCTTCAGTCGCCGGCGACAAGCCGAGATTGGAATCGACGATCGCCTTCTCCACCGCCTTGACCATCGACTTGTCCCAGACCTGCACCGAAATCAGGCGCGGCTCCGGCACGCTGACGGTGGCGAGCTGGTTCAGCGGCATGTGGCTGCCATAGGCGTCGACCTGCACCGGATCGAGCATCGAGGCGGAGGCGCGACCGGTGCGCAGGCCGCCAAGCTCGTGCTTGAGCGACTGGATCGCGCCCTGCATGCGGCGCTTGACTTCGTTGAGATCGAAATTGTCCGTGGCCATCACGTTTCTCCTTCAAAATCCCGGCGACCTCTCCGCACCCCTTCTCTGAGGGTGCAACGACAAGCCGTCAGCCGGCGACAATGGTTCCGTGGCCGCCGCCACGCAGTACAGCACCGATCGAGCCCGGCTCCGCGATCGAGAACACGATGATAGGCAGCGACGTCTCGCGGGCAAGCGCGAAGGCGGTCGCATCCATCACCTTGTAGCCGCCCTCGATCGCCTGCGAATGCGTCAGACGGTCGAATCGCGTCGCCGTCGGGTCTTTCTTCGGGTCGGCCGAGTAGACACCGTCGACATTGGTCGCCTTCAGAACCGCCTGGGCGCCGATCTCGGCTGCGCGCAGCACCGCGGTCGTGTCCGTGGTGAAGAACGGATTACCGGTTCCGCCGCCGAGCAGCACGATCCGGCCCTCGGCGAGGTATTTATGTGCCGCGGTGCGGGTGAACAGCTCGGAAATCTCGGGCATGACGAAGGCCGACAGCGTGCGCGCAGGCGTGCCCTTGCGCTCGATCGTGGCCTCGAGCGCGAGGCAGTTCATCATCGTCGCGAGCATGCCCATGGTATCACCGGTCGGGCGCGACACGCCGCGCGAGGAGACCTCGACGCCGCGAAAGAGATTGCCCCCGCCGATGACGACGGCGACTTCGGTGCCGAGGTGGCGAGCGGCGATCAGATCGTCGGCGACCCGGTCGATGGTCGGTTGATCGATGCCAAAACCCTGCGGTCCCGCGAGATATTCGCCGGACAGCTTGATCACGACGCGACGATAGACCGGATCAGTCATGAGCACTTTCCTTGTCCGGGCGCCGCTTCCGGCGGCACGCCGGAAGGAACGTTCCGGCGCTTACTTCTTGCCGCTGGCCGCCGCGACCTCGGCCGCGAAGTCGCTTTCCTGCTTCTCGATTCCCTCACCGAGAGCATAG
The DNA here is from genome assembly GCF_055811315.1 of Bradyrhizobium sp. MI1.4. Lineage (NCBI taxonomy): Bacteria > Pseudomonadati > Pseudomonadota > Alphaproteobacteria > Hyphomicrobiales > Nitrobacteraceae > Bradyrhizobium > Bradyrhizobium sp. MI1.4. The sequence goes on from NZ_JBVVPP010000007.1 coordinate 19,244, forward strand.
CGCACAAAGCCCGCGATTTTCACCGCGCCGCCGACCTTGCCTTCGGCTTCCTTCACCGCCTGCGCCACCGACTTCCCGGTGTCGTGGATGAAGGCCTGCTCGAGCAGGCAAACTTCCTTGTAATAGGTCTTCAGGCCGGACTCGACGATCTTCTCGATCACGTTCTCGGGCTTGCCCTGCTGGCGATATTTGTCGGCGAGCACGTCCTTCTCGCGCTTGACGACCGCCGGATCGAGACCGGACGGATCCAGCGCCAGGGGGTTGGCGGCCGCGACATGCATCGCGATCTGGCGGCCAAGCGTTGCGAGCTCGTCGGCCTTGCCGGGGGATTCCAGTGCCACGATCACGCCCATCTTGCCGGCGCCCTCGACCACCGCGCCATGGACGTAGCTCGACACCACGCCCTGGCTGACCTCGAGCGAAGCTGCGCGGCGCAGCGTCATGTTCTCGCCGATGGTGGCGATTGCGTCATTGATCGCAGTTTCGATCGTGACGTCGCCGACCTTGGCGGCCTTGATCTTGTCGACATCGGCGCCGGTGTTGAATGCGACCTGGGCGATCATCTTGACGAGGCCCTGGAACTGGCCGTTGCGCGCGACGAAGTCAGTCTCGGAATTGACTTCGACCACGACGCCCTTGTTGCCCTTGGTGAGCGCGCCGATCAGACCCTCGGCGGCGACGCGGCCCGACTTCTTGGCGGCCTTCGACAGGCCCTTCTTGCGCAGCCAATCCTGCGCCGCTTCCATGTTGCCGTCGTTTTCGGTCAGCGCGGCCTTGCAGTCCATCATGCCTGCGCCGGTCGACTCGCGCAGGTCCTTGACCATCGCAGCTGTGATCGTTGCCATCGTTCAAAATCCTTTTTGCCTGCCGGTTTGCCGCGGCGCGGCCAGATCGCCTCGCCGCGGTCCATCTCAGGAATTCGCGTCAACTGAAATGGTGGCCGGAGCTTGTCCGGCCAACCCATCGCTCTTTTTGACTATTCCGCTTCCGCGGTCAGCGCCTTGGCCTTGGCCACCCAGGCGTCCGCGCGGCTCGGCAGGCCGACTTCTTCGCCGATCTTGTGCGCGGTATCGTGATCGAGCTCAGCCAGCTGCCAGAAGTGGAAGATGCCGAGATCGTTGAACTTCTTCTCGATCGCGCCCGACACGCCCGGGAGCTTCTTGAGGTCGTCGGACGTGCCGCGCGGGCCGGCAAGGCCTTGGAAGCCGCTCGTGGCGGGCAGCTCTTCTGCGACCGGCCGAACCGAAGCACCGACGTCGATTCCGGAATCGCCTTGGGCGCGTGAAATGCCGTCAATCGCTGCGCGCGCGATCAGATCGCAATAGAGCGCAATCGCGCGGCCGGCGTCGTCATTTCCCGGCACCACATAAGTGATGCCCTTCGGATCCGAATTGGTGTCGACGATCGCCGCGACCGGAATGTTGAGCCGCTGGGCTTCCTGGATCGCGATGTCTTCCTTGTTGGTGTCGATCACGAAGATCAGGTCGGGCAGACCGCCCATGTCCTTGATGCCGCCGAGCGAGCGGTCGAGCTTGTCGCGCTCGCGCTGAAGGGTCAGGCGCTCCTTCTTGGTGTAGGAGGAGGCATCGCCGCCGGCGAGCACGTCGTCGAGATGACGCAGGCGCTTGATCGAGCCCGAGATCGTCTTCCAGTTGGTCAGCGTGCCGCCGAGCCAGCGCGAATTGACGAAGTACTGAGCGCAGCGCTTGGCCGCGTCGGCAACGCCGTCCTGCGCCTGGCGCTTGGTGCCGACGAACAGGATGCGGCCGCCCTTGGCGACGGTGTCGCTGACCGCCTGCAAGGCGTTGTGCAGCAACGGCACGGTCTGCGCGAGGTCGACGATGTGGATGTTGTTGCGGGCGCCGAAAATGAACGGCGCCATTTTCGGATTCCAGCGGTGAGACTGGTGACCAAAGTGCACGCCGGCTTCGAGGAGCTGACGCATAGTGAAATCGGGTAGTGCCATCGTTCTAATTCTCCGGTTGGTTCCTCCGGAAGCGTGTGAGCAGGACAGAGCGTTGTCGCCCCGGCTGCCACCGGACGGCCTTGTGAGCCATGCTTCCGTGTGAGATGGCGCGGTGTATAGCGCGATTTCGGCCAGAAGCAAGGAAATAAGGGCCTTTCGGGGCGGCTTTCGCCCGCAAGAGGCCCCCTTCCGTAAAGATCGCTCCGGCCTAGCCCCTGCCTAGCATCTGGGCTGGTTCGGCGGGCACTTCTTTGCCGCCGGCGGCGGAGCCGGAGGACGCGGTGGAGGTGCTGCCGGGCGCGGCGGCGGCGGTGGCGCGACGGCCATCCGGGGCGGCGGAGGTGGCGCCGGCCGGGCGACCGGCGGCGCGGGCCGCGCCATTGGCGGCGGCGCCGGTCGAGCAACCGCCACGGGTGGAGCCGCCCGTGGCGGTGGCGGCGGCGCAACACGCGGCGGAGGCGGAGGCGCCGGCCGCGCCACGGCCTGAGGCCGCGGTGGTGGCGCCGACGGCCGGGCAGCCTGGGCGGGAGCTGCGGTCGGCTGATGCTGCGGCCTGATCGGCTCCCGCGCCGCCGAGGGCGGCGGCGTGACCGGTCGTCCAACTGCGCCAGGAGGCGTGCGGGCAGCAGGCGGCGAACCAGCCGGCTCGCGGGTCGCGGACTTGCCATGGTCCCCAGGCCCGGTCCCGGTCCCGGGCGGGGCCTGGGCCACCGGCGGCTTCGGCGGTTGGCCGGGCACAGCGGCCGGGTTTGTCGCCGTGGGCGCAGTCGCCGGCGCGGCGGCGGTCGGCGCACCGGGATGACCCGGCGGCGTGGTGCCGGGAGCAGCAGTCGTCGGCGCTCCCGCAGGCCCTCCCGGATGGGTCGGCGGCGGTGTGCCGGGAGCAGTGGCCGTGGGCAGCCCGGGTCTGCCGCCCGGCAGTGGCCCGGCTCCCGCTGGCGGTACAGGTGGACCGCCATGGGTGCCGGGAACCGGCAGGGTGTTGGCTTGGGGCAGCTTGGCCGGTGGCGTGGCAAGCGGACTGGCAGGTGGAGTCGTAGGTGGCGTACCGGTCGGTGCGGCATTGGCCGGCCTGGCCGGAGGCATTCCTGGCCTCGCCGTCGGCTGCATCGTCGCGCTCGGCGGCATCGGCGCCTTGCCCTGCTGAATCAGGGCGGCGCGCTGCACGACCGCCTGCGGCATGGCGGGACCAGCCGGATTGGTGCGCCCGGCAATGGCTGGCGCGAGATTGCCCGCTGCGGCACCCGCACCCGCCGGCGGTGCCGGCGGCTGGTTGATCACCGTGTTGATGACCGTCCTGTTATGGATGTTCTGATAGATGATGTTGTTCGGGGGCGGTGCGACATAGACCGGCGGCCTGACGAACACAGGAATTGGCACGAACATCGGCTGCGGCAGCACGAACAGGCCGACCACCGGCATCGGCGGCGACAGCACGACGAAATCCGGCGGCGGCGGTGGCAGATAATAGACCGGCGGCGGCGGTGGCGGCGCAAAGCCAAAATCCGGATCGCTGAAATACAGCACGGGACGCTCGACATAGACCACCTCCTCCGGCGGCGGTGGCGGCACGTCGTAGTCGATCATCGCGAAGCTCGGCGGCGGCTCGGCCGGCGCGGTGAGAATCGCCAAGCGCCGGCGCGCATCCGCCGCATGCGGACCGCGCGGATAGCGACGCAGATACGACCAATAGGCCTCCGGCGTGTCGGTCCGATAGGTCCGCCGCCAGGTGATGGCCTCGCGGCGCGCCGCGACGATCACCATCACGCGCTTCGACAGCGGGTCGCCGGGATAGGCGGAGAGAAACTCTTCGTAGGCCGGCAGCGTGTCGCGCGTGAGCGCGGCGGCATAGGCATCCTGCACGCCGAGATCGCGGATCGGCTTGTTGCGCATCGCGGCGACTTGGTCGGGTGCGGCCTCAGGCGGCGGCGCGTCAGGTCCGCGCTCGAAGAACGAGAATTGCGCCGATATCTTCTGCTCGTTCCAGGGCACTTGCGCGCCCTTGCTGGCCTCGTTGACGCGCAGGCGAACGCGGTCGAACACCTCAGGCAGCGGTAGGCCGCCGGTGCGGATCATCTCCGCCAGCGACTGCGCATAGATGCCGTAAGGTCCAGGCTCCTCGGGCGCCACCGTGCCGGGCGCGGCGTTGAACGCGATCAGCATGTTGGCGTCGGGCTCGACCAGCGCAAGTCCGCTCGCGATCTGCTGGCCGCCCTCCACGAAGGGCTGCGCCCGCGCAGCGTCGAGCACGACGATGTTGGCCTTGAGCGGAACGGAGGCGAGCTGGCGGAGATAGTCGCCGATGCGCAGGCCTTCGGTCGGAATGTCGGTGTCGCGGGTGATGTTGGAATCGACCGGGATGAAGTAGTTCTCACCGGCAAGTTGCACGCCATAGCCGGCGAGGTAGACCATCGCGACGGTGTCCGGTCCGGAGGCCTGCGCCTTCTGGATGAAATCGCGAAAGCTCTTGCGCAGCGTGTCGCCGTCGAGATCGCGGGCGCCGACGACGTCGAAGCCCGCCGCCTGCAGCGTCTGCGCGATCAGGCCGGCATCGTTTGCCGTCGTCGCCAGCGGCGACTTGGCATAGGCGCCGTTGCCGACCACGAGCGCCATACGCTTTTCCTGCTGCTGTGCACGCGCCGGATCCGGCGCGCCCGCGGCAAGGACCGCGATTGGCAGGAGAAGGCAAATGAAGGCTCGGAGCGTCCCACGCATGACTTGCTTGCCCGTTTTTGTTGTTGAGATGCCGCCACGCATCAGACGCGTGGCGAGCTGAATGACACTTGAACGAAAGGCTTCCAAATAACGAAGGCTTGGATTGAGGCGGCGGCATGGCGCCAGGCACCAACGCCAGGGCGCCTGCGTCAGCCTCGCGACAACGAACCGGCGCGAGCCGGTTCGTCTCGTCAGACCTGCGCGATCAGGTCGACCGTTCCCGTCGTGAGCCGATAGATGCCGCCGACGACCTTCAGCTTGCCCTGCTCCACGGCCGCATTGAGGATCGGCGCTGCCGACTTCAGCTTCGCGACGTTGTCGATGACGTTCTGCCGGATCGCCCTGTCGAGGACGTCCCCACCCTGCTGCATCGCAGCCTTCGCTGCAGGCGTGATCGCATCGACCAGCGATGGAATATGGCCCGGCGGCGGCTTGTTGTCCTTGATCGCCTTCAGCGTCGCATCGACCGCGCCGCAAGCGTCATGGCCGAGCACGAGGATCAGCGGCGCATTCAGCACGGCCACCGCGTATTCCATGCTGGCGATGGTTTCGGTGCCGGCAAAATTTCCGGCGACGCGGCAAACGAACAGATCGCCGCGGCCAGTGTCGAAGGCATATTCCGGCGCGATGCGCGAATCGGCACAGCTCAGTACGGCCGCGAACGGATTCTGTCCGCCGACCAACGCCTCGCGCTCGTGCTTGAAATCGTGCCGCCGCGACACGCCGTCGACATAGCGGGCATTGCCTTCCGTCAGGCGCTTCAATGATGCGTCGGGCGACAGCACGTTCTGCGGCTTGGGCGGCGCCTTGGTCTCTTTGGCGAAGGCTCTGCCGGTCAGGGCGAGGCCGAGCGCCGAGGCACCCAACAACATCGCGGATCGTCGCGACGGCGCGATCCTCTCATGTGGGGATTCATTGCACTTGTCGCACATGTCACGTTCCCTCCCGGCGCGATGGACGAACGGCCTCACGGCGATCATAGCCGCAACGCTGTGACGACACCACAAATGACGGTGCGGGCGGAGCTCGAATTTCGCGCGGAGGCTATTCTGCCAACCGAAGCTCTGCGATCGTCGTCCTGGCGGCCGATTCATCCAAGGGCAGGAAATCCAGCGGCCCCTGATTTTTATAGCCGGACGTCATCGCAAGGGTGAGACCCCAGCCCAGCACCCCCGTGCTCGCATTCGCGATCATGGCGCTCTTGCGCTGACTGAAGCGCGCTACGAAGAACACGGTCTGGCCGGACTGAGCCGAAAAGTCCACGCGCGTGACGCCGAGCGCCGCCTCCTCTGCTACGAACTGGTGCTGGCCTGCCGGGCGATCGACATAGACATATGTCCCGGTCTTCAGGCCCTTGATCGGCGTACCGTCGAGGGAAAATTCCCAGTCCGGATCGCCGATGCCGCCGAAGCCTTTCTCGCGAAACACGACGACACGGGCCTGCCCGGCTTTCGGCGGACCCAGCTTTCGTACCGTCTCCGAATATCCGAGCCCGCTCCTCGCCGTCTCACAGCCGCACAGCAGTGCCGCAGCCACGAGCAATACCAGCCCACGCAATAGCATCACGCCCTCAGATTTTCCCCGAGTGCATGCTAACCGAAAACAGCGAAAGGTTGCAACAGGGCCGCCGCATGTCCCGCGCAAGACATGCAGCCGCCTGCAACACCGTGCGCGTTGCTAGAGCTGCTGCACGTCCACCACACCGGCGACCGCCTTGATGGCGCCGGCGATCTGCGGCGAGACCTTGAAGCGGCCGGGCAGCTTCATCTCGACCTCGGTTTCGAGGTCGAGCATCATGACCAGCGAGACCTCGCCGTCGCCGTTGGAGCGGGGCGCGATGCCCGGACTGCCGACCTTCGGCGCGGCGCCGTTCGCCATGTCGGGGCCGGCGAGACGCTTGGCGATCGATTCCAGCGGCTTGGTGTCGCGCACGAAGATGCGCAGGCCCTTCTGCGTCTTGGCCGCGGCCTCGTCCAGCGGCTCGGCGTGCAGCACGCGCGCGCGGACGTCCTCGCCCTGGAGCTCGGCGCCGAGCTGGAGCAGCACCGCGGCGCCCGGTTCCAGGACGTCGCGATATTGCGCGAGGCCTTCGGAGAACAGCACCGCCTCAAAGTGACCCGTGGGATCAGAGAGCCCCATGATGCCCATCTTGTTGCCGGTCTTGGTCCGCCGCTCCATGCGCGACACCACGGTGGCCGCGACCTTGCCGGCGGTGGCGCCGGTCTTCACCGCGCGGGAGAACTCGGCCCAGGACTGCACGCGCAGCCGCTTCAGCACGGTGGCGTAATCGTCGAGCGGATGTCCCGACAGGAAGAAGCCGATCGCGTCATATTCGCGGCGCAGCCGCTCGGCCGGCAACCAGGGCTCGATCTGCGGCAGCATGATGGTCGGCGCGTCGGCCGAGCTGCCGAACATGTCGTTCTGGCCGATGGTTGCAGCTTCGTTCGCCCGCTGGCACGCGGCGAGAATCGAGTCGGCGCCGGCGAAGACCCGCGCCCTGTTCGGCTCCAGCGTGTCGAAGGCGCCCGCGGCGGCGAGGCTTTCGATGATGCGCTTGTTGATCGCGCGCGGCGACACCCGCGCGGCAAAGTCGGCGAGCGAGGTGAACAAGCCGTTTTTGGTCCGCTCCGCGATGATCTGCTCGACGGCCGCAATACCGACGCCCTTCAGCGCCGCGAGCGCGTAGTAGATGGTCTTGTCGCCGACCTCGAAAGTCGCGCCGGAACGGTTGACATTGGGCGGCTCGACCTTGATGCCGAGGCGCTGCGCCTCGGCGCGGAATTCGGACAGCTTGTCGGTATTGTTGAGATCAAGCGTCATCGACGCGGCGATGAACTCCACCGGGTAATGCGCCTTCATGTAGGCGGTGTGGTAGGACACCAGCGCATAGGCCGCCGCGTGGCTCTTGTTGAAGCCGTAGTCGGCGAATTTCGCCAGCAGCTCGAAGATGGTATCGGCCTGCCCCTTCGGCACGCCGTTCTTCACTGCGCCTGCGACGAAGATCTCGCGCTGCTTCTCCATCTCGGCGCGGATCTTCTTGCCCATGGCGCGGCGCAGCAGGTCGGCGTCGCCAAGCGAATAGCCCGACATCACCTGCGCGATCTGCATCACCTGTTCCTGGTAGATGATGACGCCGAAGGTCTCCTTGAGAATCGGCTCCAGCACGGGGTGGAGATATTCCGGCTCCTCGTCGCCGTGCTTGCGCGCGCAATAGGTCGGGATGTTCGCCATCGGACCCGGTCGATAGAGCGCGACCAGCGCGATGATGTCCTCGAAACGGTCGGGGCGCATGTCGACCAGCGCGCGCCGCATGCCCTGGCTTTCAACCTGGAACACGCCGACCACCTCGCCGCGCGCCAGCATCTGGTAGCTTTCGGCATCGTCGATCGGCAGCGTCGCGAGATCGACGTGGATGTTGCGCGGCTTGAGCAGTTTGCACGCGACGTCGAGTACGGTCAGCGTTTTCAGGCCGAGGAAGTCGAACTTCACGAGGCCCGCGGGCTCGACCCATTTCATGTTGAACTGGGTCACCGGCATGTCGGATTTGGGATCGCGATACATCGGCACGAGTTCGCTCAGCGGGCGATCGCCGATCACGATGCCGGCCGCATGCGTCGAGGCGTGACGGGTCAGGCCTTCGAGGCGCTGCGCGATGTCGAAGGCGCGCGCCACCACCGGATCCTCGTCGCGGAACGCCTGGAGTTTTGGCTCGCTCTCGATCGCGGCGGCCAGCGTCACCGGCGCGGCCGGATTCTGCGGCACGAGTTTTGTGAGCTTGTCGACCTGGCCATAGGGCATCTGCAGCACGCGGCCGACGTCGCGCAGCACGCCGCGCGCCTGCAGCGTCCCGAAGGTGATGATCTGCGCGACCTGGTCGCGACCGTAGCGCTCCTGGACGTACCTGATCACCTCGCCGCGGCGATCCTGGCAGAAGTCGATGTCGAAGTCCGGCATCGAGACGCGTTCCGGATTGAGGAAGCGCTCGAACAGCAGGCCGAACTTGATCGGGTCGAGGTCGGTGATGGTCAGCGCCCACGCCACCAGCGAGCCTGCGCCGGAGCCGCGGCCCGGCCCGACCGGGATGCCCTGGCCCTTTGCCCATTTGATGAAGTCGGAGACGATCAGAAAGTAGCCCGCGTATTTCATGCGCATGATGACGTCGAGCTCGAACGCAAGCCGCGCGTTGTAATCTTCTTCCGTCGTGCCTTGCGACAGCCCGTGCACACGCAGGCGGTTGGCGAGCCCCTCCTCCGCCTGCCGCTTCAATTCGGCCGCCTCGACCGCGGCGGCATCGGAGCTTGCGGCAGCGCCGACCGTGAAGAACGGCAGGATCGGCTTGCGCGTCATCGGCCGGAACGAGCAGCGCTCGGCGATCTCGACCGTCGAGGCCAGCGCCTCCGGAATGTCGGCGAACAGCACCGCCATCTCGGCGCGGGACTTGAAGCGGTGATCGGGCGTGAGCTGCTCGCGCTCGGTCTCCGCGATCAGCCGCCCGCCGGCGATGCAGAGCAGCGCGTCATGGGCTTCATAATCGTCGGTCGTGGCGAAATACGGCTCGTTGGTCGCAACCAGCGGCAGGCCCTTGGTGTAGGCGATGTCAATCAGGTTGCTTTCGACCCGCCGCTCCTTCTCGATGTTGTGGCGCTGCAATTCGATGTAGAGACGGTCTCCGAACAGGCTGGCCAGACGCTCGCAGCGCGCCGCCGCGAGCTCGGTATAACCGCCGGCAAGCGCCAGCGAGATCGGTCCGTCCGGACCGCCCGTCAGCGCGATCAGACCTTCGGTCTCGCCTTCGAGCCAGTCGAACTTGATGTGGGGAGCATGAGTGTCGGGCGTCTCCAGGAACGCGCGCGAGTTCAGCCGCATCAGGCTGCGATAGCCGCGCTCCTGCGCGGCCAGCAGCACCACGCGCGAGGGCAGCAGCACGTTGCGCGCATTGGGATCCTGGTCCCCGAACTCGATCGCGATCTCGCAGCCCACGATCGGCTGGATACCGGAGCCCGCCATCTTGTCGGAGAACTCCAGCGCACCGAACATGTTGTCGGTGTCGGTCAACGCCAGCGCCGGCTGATGGTCTTTCTTCGCTAGCTCGGCGAGCTTGGCGATCTTGATCGAGCCCTTGAGCAGCGAATAGGCCGAGTGAACGTGAAGGTGGACAAATCCGGCGCTCGGCATGGTCGCGTGACGGCCTCTTGCAGATGAGATGGAGCGGTCACCGGCACCGGAGGCATCCTGCACTCGCCCGGCCGACTCGCCTCATAATGGTGGGGCGTCATGGTGCCAGAGTCCACGCCGGAGCGGCCGATCGGCCGCGTCGTCCTGCTTTTCCCCAACCTAGGCCCGCGCCTAGAGCTGCGGGAGCACCTGGGCCCAGATCGCAATCATCCCGACAAACAGCGCGATCGACGCCAACGCGGCGGCCTCTTCAACGAAAATCCTGAACATGGCTTACTCCATGGTGAGAACGTATGAAGAACATTGTTCTCATTTCGTTCTCAGGAGTCAAGCCATCTCGACCATCTCCAAACAGAATGGTTAACCCGCTGAATTTAAGCAACAAAAAAGCCCCGGCCGATGGCCGGGGCTTTCGCCAACCGCTCGAAGTCGAGCGATCGATAGCAGTCTTTTACTCAGTAACGGCCGAGGCTCGGGCCGCCGAACTTGTAGTTCAAGCGAACGAGGCCCATGTCGACGTCCTGGCGGATGCGATCGGTGCCAACCAGGCCTGCGAACGTGACGTTCTTGTCCTGCAGGAAGATGTGGTTGTACTCGACGCCAACCGACCAGTTCGGGGCGAAACCGTACTCGAGGCCGGCACCGATCGTGCCACCCCAACGGGTCTGATCGTTCGAGGACAGCAGCGCGCCGCCAAGGGTCGAGACTTCATACTTGCTGCCGGCGACAGCCGCACCGCCCTTGGCGTAAACGAGGACGTTGTTCCAGGCGTAGCCGATCTGACCGGTGATCAGACCGAACGAGTCGATCTTGGAGCGGTTGCGCGTCGCGAACAGCGCGCTGACGTTGTCGCCCGAGAAGTCAGCCCAGTTGCCCTGACCTTCGATGCCGAACACCCACTGGCCCGACTGCATGCGGTAGCCGATCTGGCCGCCGACCGTGCCGCCGGTCGCATCGTGCGAACCCTCGCGGCCACCGCCGACGAGATCCCAAGTCGAATGGGCGGAACCGCCGCCGCCGTTGACGCCGATGTAGAAGCCGCTCCAGTCGTAGATCGCGGCGACCATCGCCGGCGCCTTGGTGTAAGGCCGCGCAGCGAGGTCAGCAGCCACCGCCGGTGCGGTCGCGCCGAGCGCGACAAGGCTCACAGCAGCAAGCAACAGATTCTTGTTCATTTGATTCCCGTTCCAGTTTCGTCGTTAGGCCCCCGGGCCGTAGCGTCGTCATAGCAGCGCTCGACAGAATTGCTGTAACCTCGACGCCACAGTTCGCGCCAAAGGATCGCGCTTCATTAATGAAGATTTACCAGCGCGCGCGGGAAACCCTTTGAAACAAGAGTTTTCATGAGTTCCATTGTCGACTACACGACATACGCAGCATGCGCGCGTAACAACGTCGCGCGCACGTTCGCGTGATTGGAGAATCGAATGCGCAGACGAATTGCTCTCCCCATTGTCGCCACATTTTCGCTCGCCCTCGCCACATTTGGTTTCACGCTTAGCGCAAGCGTGCCTGCGCGCGCGTTCGGGACTCACCATGCCTTCTGCCTCACCGGCGATGAATGGCCGGGGCTGAGCAATTGCACGTTCGACACTTACGCGCAGTGCCAGGCGAGTTCGTCGGGCCGCGCGCTCACCTGCATCGCGAACCCGTATTTCGCAGGCCAGAGCGACGATCCCTACGCGTATCAGAACAGGCCGCCCGCGCAGGTGCCGGGTTATTCGCCCGGTTACTATTTGCCGCGCTGAGATGCGTCGCGCTCGCTTCGCGCTCCTCGCGATCGGCCTGCTGCTCGCCGGCGCGCCTGCGCACGCGCAGACCTACGATCCGAGCTATCCGGTCTGCATGCAGATCTACGGTCCCGTCGGCTATTTCGATTGCCGCTACACCTCGCTCGAGCAGTGCAGATTTTTAGCCCTCGGTCGGTCAGCGACGTGCGTGGCGAACCCGTATTTTGCGCAGAAGAAGCCCCCTCGCCACTCGCGGCGCGTCAATTGAATCGGGACTTCGATATGCGGCCCGCCTTGCGTTGAGCTTCCGACGCCACGCTCGGCAATCTGGTCGGCGAGACCGGCGCCGCCGCTGGCTCTGGATGATCGAACCCGTTCGGATGCTGCCCGAGATCCGGTGGCTTGAGGAGCCTCCTTAACCAGCCATCGTAACGATCAACGGTCCGCTTCGCGTGGCGATCACGGTGTGCTCGTATTGAACGGTCGGCGCCTCGGGGCTGCTGTAGAGCGTCCATGGATCATCGCCATCCTCTGCCCATTCCGCGCCAAGGGACAGGAACGGCTCGACGGTGAACACGAGGCCTTCGCTCATGATGCGGCGTTCGGAGCGGTCGGGCCACGTTGCGATCTCCGTCGGCTCCTCGTGGAGCGACAGGCCGACGCCGTGACTGGCAAGGTTCCTGACCAGGCTGTAACCGTTCTTCCGCGCAAAGGTCCCGATGGCCTGACCGATACCGGCAATCGGTTTGCCGGCTCCGACCTGCTGCAGGCCCGTCCACATCGCCCGCCGGCCGTCCCTGCAAAGACGTTCGACCGCGCGGGTTGCGGGTGGAACGGCGAATGAGGCTCCCGTATCCGCAAAGAAGCCGTTCTTCTCGGCTGACACGTCGATGTTCACGAGGTCCCCGCGCGCGATCCGCCGATCGCCGGGGATGCCATGAGCGATCTCCTCGTTCACGCTGATGCAGGTTGCGCCCGGAAAGTCGTAGGCCAGCTCCGGAGCCGAACGTGCACCGGCGGCCTCCAGCAGCGTTCGCCCGATCTGGTCGAGCTCGGAGGTGGACATGCCCGGCTCGAGCGCCTTTCCCATTGCCTCCAGGGTATTGGCGACAATGCGCCCGATCTCCTTCAGGCGCGCGAGGTCGTTGTCATCCGAGATTGTCATGTCATGCTCTTCCGAAAGCCGGGACATAGCCCTTGTGAAGGCAGCTTGCAAACGGAAGAGATCGTTTCCAAAACGCGTTCAGATCTCGTCGAGCAAGGTGCGGACTTTGGCAGCCAGGTCTTCGATAGCGAAGGGCTTGGGAAGCAGATGCTTGCCGGCATCGAGCACGCCATTGTGAACGATTGCATTGCGCGTGTAGCCGGTGGTGAACAGCACTTTCAGCGCCGGGTATCGTTTCGACAGCTCGGCCGCCAGCTCGGCGCCGGTCATGTCGGGCATGACGACATCCGTGAACAGCAGATCTGGAACGAAACCGTTTTCGATCGTCCTGATCGCCTCTTTGGCGCTGGCTGCCTCGATGACGTTGTAGCCAAGTTCGCGCAGGCTTTCGGACGAAATGTTGCGGACGCGCTCGTCGTCTTCCACGACGAGAATGGTTTCGTTCTGATGGCTTGCACCGGCGGGTATTTCTTCCTGTGACAGAGCTGAGCCCGCCTCCTCGCCGGCGAAGCGTGGAAGGTAGATCTTCACGGTCGTGCCAACATCGACTTCCGAGTAAATTTTGACATGGCCGCCCGACTGCCGCACGAAACCGTAGACCTGACTGAGGCCGAGACCGGTGCCCCTGCCCACGACCTTGGTCGTGAAAAACGGATCGAACACCTTGCCCAGCACGTCGGCCGGAATTCCCGTGCCGTTGTCCGTCACGGCCACGAGAACGTACTGCCCGGGTGCGAGTGCATACTCGCGAGCATATTTTCGGTCTATCGAGACGTTGCTGGTTTCTACTGTCAGCCTGCCGCCCTTCGGCATGGCATCGCGCGCATTGACCGCGAGGTTGATCATCGCGCTTTCCAGCTGGGCCGGGTCTGCCTTGACCCGCCAGAGGCCAGCCGCCAGCACCGTCTCGAGGCGGATCAGCTCGCCCAGCGAGCGCTCGAGCAACTCGCTCATCCCGCCGACCATCTTGTTGATGTCCACGACCTCAGGCGCGAGCGGCTGTTGGCGCGAGAACGCGAGCAGCCTCTGCGTCAACGTGGCTGCGCGATTTGCACCGTCGATGGCGCCCTCGATGAAGCGGTCTATGCTGACCTCTCCCCTGCCGAGCCGCCGCTTGGCAAGATTCAGGCTGCCGAGAATCACGGCCAGCATATTGTTGAAGTCGTGGGCAATGCCGCCGGTCAACTGCCCGACGGCTTCCATCTTCTGGGATTGCCGCAATTGCTCTTCGGCCTTCATGCGCTCGGCAATTTCGTCGGCAACACGTTGCTCCAATCCGGCGTTGAGCGCCTCGAGCCGGGTCAAGAGCTGGGCGTTGTCGATAGCGGTGGCGGCATGGCCCGCAATACCAAGCAACGCGGACTCCTGCTCGGCTTGGAATTTACCCGTCTCGGCGTGACCGAAGAAAAGTCCGCCGAAAACTTCGCCGGTGCGCGAGATCACAGGGACCGCCAGGTAGGATCGGACCGGAAGATGGCCCTCGGGCATGCCTTTCCGCGGCGCGTTCTTGCCATAGCGGGGGTCCCGCAGGATATCGTCGGACCTCACCACGCCGGAGCCCTCGAAGGTCGGGCCAAAGACGGCTGTGTTACGCGGCATCGGAAAGTTTTCAAACGCGGATCGCGGCGCACCAGACAGCGAATACAGCATGTAGCTGCCGCCATCCGGCGCCAGAACGTTGTAGAAAAAGGCGCCGAATTGAGCACCGGTGAGTCCGACGCCGGCATCCGTCACGATCTGGACGATCTTGTCGAGGTCGCGTTCGCGAGAGACCGAGGCCCCGGTATCATTGAGTATTCTGAGATGACGCTCGGTTTTCTTTTGCGCGGTGATATCCAGAACCGTTCCGATGAACCGAACAGCTTGGCCGTTGGCAAAGATGGCTTGACCGGTCGCGGCGATCCAGCGTTCGACCCCATCCTCGATGCCAATGGTCCGGTATTCCAAGTTGTAGTTTGCCGGCGCGTGCGGCGTCAGCGCCGCGGAGACGGCCTCGTGGGCGCGCTGCCTGTCCTCGGGATGAAGGCCCTTCAGGAACGACCCTTCATAGCTGACTTCGGCGTCCGGCGATAAACCGAACACCTCCTTGCAGCGGCTATCCCATCGAAGAACGTTGTTGACCGGGTCGTAGTCCCAGGTGCCGATACCAGCCGCCTTGTTTGCAAGCGTCAGTCGTTCGGCGGCCTCCCGCGCCGCCTGTTCCGATCGGACGCGCTCGATGTGGGCCCACGACCGCTCGGTCACTTCGGTGAGCAAGGCGAGTTCGCGCGGCGTCCACTGGTGCGGGCCCCGGTGATGGATCGCCATCAAGGCGGTGAGTTGCCCTTCTTTGACCAAGGGCATGCAAATCGTCGAACCGATCCCGATGTTCTGGAAAGTGGCGGCTTCCTCAGGCGCAAGCTCCTTCAAATTGTCATTGATGATGAGGGGTCTGCCGGCGCCGAGCTCTCGCACCGCCTTTTTACCGAAGTCAGCCAGGCTGTAGTGACCGAGGATATGCACCGCGCCCGGCGCGGTCCAATCCCCGCGTATGGTGAAGCCGTCCTGGTCGGGATCCATATCGGCATAGGCACAGCTCGATACCTCGAGATGCTCGCCAAGCATCCTGGTCGTCACCGCCATCACGCCGTCGGCATCGCGGGTCCTGGCCGTCTCCTTGTTGAGTGCGTCCAGGAAAAGCAGCCGGGCTTCGTTCTCCCGCACGGCCGTCTCAGCACGGCGACGCTCAACGGCCGTGCGCGTACGCTCGGCAACATCGCGAATGAGCTCCAGCTCTTCGGGGCTCCATTCGCGCGGCCCGGCATTGTTCAAATACAGCAGCGCCACGACCCCATCGGCCTCCGAGATCGGCATGTTGACGAGCGCACGCGCAGAGATCGCCTCGAGAGCCTCGGCACGATCGCCGACGCGAGGGTCTTTTTCAGCATCGGCACAGATGACGGTCTCGCCCCGCTTGAGATCTTCGATGTAGCTGCCATAGTCGCGGAAGCGCAGCACGCCTGCGAGGCTCAGGATGCCCGGTGCGTTCCAGTCGCGGACAATGGTGATGGTCTCGGCTGAGGTGTCGACCGTGCCATAGCCCGCCCGGCTGACGTTCAGGCTGCGGCCGAGCAGTTCCGCCGCAGCATAGGCGAGATCGTCGGGATTGCTGATCTCTCGGATGAAGTCGCCGAGTGTGGCTAAGACGGAATTGCGATCGGCCGAGCGGATCCCGGTCGCTGTCGTCATTGGTCTTCCCCTGCCACGTTCCTAGCTCCACGAGGAGCTACTGCTTGATCGTCCCGCTGCTGTTCGCTTCGACCACAGGTAGCCCGCCTGACTTTCTGAGTGATGCAGCCGGGTCGCGCAAATTGTCTGCGCGATAACCGCATGATGGCATTTAGGTTCCTGTCGTCACCGTCCCCTTGGGAGATGCTGTTCTGCCTGCTCCCACATCGCCGCCAGATTGCCAATCCAGCCGTC
The DNA here is from genome assembly GCF_055811315.1 of Bradyrhizobium sp. MI1.4. Classification (NCBI taxonomy): domain Bacteria; kingdom Pseudomonadati; phylum Pseudomonadota; class Alphaproteobacteria; order Hyphomicrobiales; family Nitrobacteraceae; genus Bradyrhizobium; species Bradyrhizobium sp. MI1.4. The sequence goes on from NZ_JBVVPP010000007.1 coordinate 35,457, forward strand.
GCGGACAGACCCGTGCGGATGCGCCACCGCAAGTTGTGGCTGCGCGGATCATCGTGTAACATCGATCTCTGCTTTTCACTGCGGGTGGTCCCCGTCGTTTCATGCTCGCCCGTAGTCTGCTTGTCCTGGCCTCGCTGATGCTTCCTGGCGCATTGCACGCCGAAGGGACGCCGGCCGAGAAGACTGGATTTGCATCCAGGCTGACGATCTATCTTGCCAAGGGACCACCAGACGCCTGCGGACCGGGCTGCGACCGCCGGATCGCCATCGAGGGCGATATCGACCAGGACGCTGCGCCGCGCATTCGCCGCTTCCTTGCCGGCGTCAAGGACACGCAGCGTCCGATCTACCTCTATTCACCGGGCGGAAACGTGGAGCAGTCCTATGTCATCGGGCGGTTGTTGCGCAGCCGCAAGGCGATCGGTCGGGTTGGCCGGACCATCGCGACGGCGTGCGCCGCGGGCACGCAGGTGGACGCCGCGTGCCTGAAAATAAAAAATACCGGCGGCGAGGTGGAAGCCGAACTCACCACTTACCATGCGATGTGCAACTCGGCCTGCGGCTACCTGTTTCTCGGAGCGACATCGCGCGAGGTCGCCCCCGACGCCGCGCTGGCGGTCCATAATTCCAGGCTGGTCCTTGCCTTTCACGGGCATCCGCCTCCGGCGGCGGTCGCGGAATACAGGCAGCGCCGGATGGCCAGGGCCGATCGCGATCGCGCTGCGTTCATCGCGGCGATGGGGATCAGCCGCGAGCTAGACGATCTGATCCGGACGGTGAAGTTCGAAAACCTGCACCTGCTGACGCGCGCCGAGCTCTATCGTTTCGGCATCGACACGCGTTCGCTTGCCGAAACGGCGTGGAAACTGGAAAAGGAAGCGCGCCCCTTCGCCCGCAAGTTCGCGATGCTGAAGGAGAACGGCGCTTCGTTCCGGCCTATGGAATGGCGTCTGTCCTGCGAAAGCGGAAAGCGCGTGCCGTTGACATTCGCGCGCGAGATCGACGAGACGGCCGTCGGCAAGACCACCATCCTGGTGACGGCGGACGCCGCTCCGGACAACGCGGCCGGAGGGTCTGCGTTGCGGACCGGAAAATACGAAGTCTGGCGTGGCAGCATCGATCCGGACATGCTCAAGGCGATACTGGCGTCCCGCTCCCTCCATGTCCGCGAAACCACGCTGTTACCCGACGACAAGGCGGACATCACGAAATTCGACATCGACTTGACGGGCCTGACGTCAGTGTGGCCGCAGCTTGCGGCGTCATGCGCGGCGGCGACGCCGGCTCCGAAGAGCCCGTGGCCGGCCATTCAGCAGCCGAACGCCAGCGTAACGCCCCCGGCCGCACCGTCGCCATGAGTCAACGTGGCGAAACTCGAACATCGCGCCGAAGGTCAGCTCCGCCAGGGAGTGTTGCGGATGCGCGTGCATGCGTTCGGCTTGTGAAATGTGGGGTCGTGATCTTCGATGTAATCGAAATTGACAGTCCCGAACGTGGTCTGCGGCTTCTTCAAGGCCGAGCAGGTTTGTACCTGAAGGAATTCGTTCTTGAAATCACCGCGCGGAAATGCGGTGGTCACCTGGTCGCGCTGCTCTGGCGAGTACTCGTCATAGCCAATCCCCACGACGTCGACCAACACACCCGCATTCGTGAGAGCGATTTCCGGCCGCATGTATTGTGGAATTCCGGGCGTCGTATGTAACGCGATCGCCTCCCAAACCAGATCGGCTTTTGGCTCGTCGATGCCGTGCCCCCTCAGAAATTCGCGGGCGGCATCGGCGCCATCAACTTCAAATCGCTTGGTCTGTGTATGGTAATGGTCGACAAGCCCGAGATCATGGAACAGCGCCGCGATGTAGAGCAGCTCGGAATCGAATTTCAGATTTTGCCGATGTCCCTTGATCGCGCCGAACACAAAGACGCGGACCGAGTGGTTGAACAACATGTCGTTTTCGTACTGGCGCACCAGCTCGGCGGCCTCCCGTGCGATCTTGCTGTCGGGAATCTTCACGCCGGAAATTGCGATGGTCATTTCAAGCTCCTGCCTTGAATCGCCGATATCTCAGGACATGCCGTCGCAGTCGATGGCATGTGTTTACCCTCTTGCCGTCTGGCACCGGGGTCAGGCTGCCATCTCTTTCGCGGCCTGTGGCGTATTTCGGAAGCTGATTGCCATGCGATTGTACGCATTCATCAGGCCGATCGCGATGGTGAGATCGACGAGCTCGCGCTCCTCGAAGACGGCGCGGGCAGCCTCGTAAGCTTGATCCGGGATGCCGGTGTCGGCCACACGGGTCACCGTTTCAGCCCATGCGAGGGCGGCACGCTCCCGCTCGTCGAAGAGATGACCGCCTTCCGCCCAGGCCTGCACCAGCGCGATCTTTTCGATCTTCTGTCCGCTCTTCAGCAGATCGCGCGTGTGCATGTCGAGGCAGTAGGCGCAATTGTTGATCTGCGAAATGCGCAGATAAACCAGAGTGACGAGCGTTGCAGGAAGATTGCTCTGCATGACATAGCCGTAAACGCCGCCGAGCGCTTTCATGCCTGCGGGTGCAATGCGGTCGTAGTCGAGACGCTTAGCCATTTTCATACTCCATGATCGGTTCTGTTCGGCGGCTGTCGCCATGTACTTCCGCCATGTACTTCCCTGCCCGATAAATGGCCCCGCCCTGGTCTACAAAAAAGCACCAAGAATGGACGAAAATCGTGTACCACGGGGGCATGGTCAAACCGCTGCAGCTGGAGCTCGATCGATCTGCGAAGACGCCATTGGCGGAACAAATCCGCAGAGGTATCGGAGCTGCCATCGAGAGCGGCGTGCTGGCTCCGGGAGCTCGTCTGCCCTCATGGCAGGATTTGGCGGCTCAGCTGGGCGTGGCGCGCGGCACCGTGCGATCGGCCTACGAAAAACTTTCCTCTGCGCAACTGATCGTCGCGTCGCGCGCGACCGGAACGCGTGTTGCGGATCGACCCGCCTTTACCCCTCGGCAGGAAGCCGCTCCCCACCCCGGCTCGTTCATGGAGATGTACCAGGAGCTCACTGCGGGACCGGCCGTTTTCCAAATGGGTGTGCCCGCTCACGAGACCTTTCCCGCCAAGCTCTTCTCGAGGATGCGCACGCGGGCGGTGCGCGCGGAAACCAGCGCACCGGCCATTTATCGGGATCCCCGCGGCGAGCTGGAATTGAGGCGCGACATTGCGGCATATCTCGCGCTGGCGCGGGGTATCGAATGTGCACCGTCGCAGATCATCATCACCGGCGGCTTCAGCAGCGGCCTCGGACTGGCACTGCGGGTTCTCGGCCTCGAGCAGAAGAAGGTCTGGATGGAGGACCCGGGCTTCCCCTTCACAAGACACGGCCTTGAGCTTGCAAGGTTGTCGATCAGGCCGATCCCGGTTGATGTAGACGGCATTGACGTCCGTTACGGCCTGAAACACGCTCCTGATGCTGCGTTGGTGGTCGTGACGCCGGGACAGCAGGCACCGCTTGGCTCCACCTTGTCGCTGGCAAGACGTTCATGTCTTCTCGACTGGGCAGCCCAGGAAGGGGTATGGGTGATCGAGGACGACTATCTGAGCGAGCTTCAGCTGAGAGGGCGGGCCACACCGGCGCTCGCCTCTCTCGATCGTTTCGGGCGCGTGATTCACATCGGGTCGTTCAGCAAGACCCTGACTCCTGCCTTGCGGCTGGGCTTCGTCGTTGCACCCGCCTCTCTGGCATCCCGTTTTGCCGAGGTAGCGGCATGCCTCGCTCCGGCGCCCGGGCCCTCCGTACAGCTCGCAACCGCCGAATTCATCCGCGACGGCCACTATCTGCGGCATCTTCGACGCACGAAGCGGGCCTATGCCGCGCAAGGCGATGCGCTGCTGAAATATTTGAAGGCACGCGCCAAGGACGTTGCGAAGGACGTTGCGATCGCCGGATTGGCCGCGGTCCTGAGACTGCCGGACGGAACCTCCGACGTCGCGATCGCGAGGGAAGCAGCATCGTTTGGGTTGGCGCCCACGCCCCTGTCGCTATGGCATGCGTCCGCGGCCTCGGCGCGATCCGGCCTGTTGCTGGGCGTCGCCACATCTCCCCACAAGAGGATCGAGGCGTCCTGCGATCGGCTGCTTCAGATCATCGACCGTCATACGTGACGAGCTTCGACCCCATGTTTCCGCAATCTACACCGGCGTGTAGATCACGAGCTTCAGCGCCGGATCGTCATTGGCCTGAAAGCTCGTGTGCTCGAACCGGAGCACGCCCTTGGTCGGATGGTTCATGATCTTGAGGCCCGCGGCAGTGCTGCGGATCTCGTGCGCCTCCCACCATTTGACGAATTCCGGACTGCCCTGGCGCAGCCGCGTCAGCAATTCCGTAAAGGCGGGATCGCCGGCCCAGACGTCGTGAGTGGCGCGAAACATCGCGACCATGCTCTTGGCGATGTCAGCCCAGCCGGCACCGTAGAATTTTCGCGTCTGCTTGTTCGTCATGACCAGCAGCAGCGTGTTGCGGTCCTGCTCGGGCAATTGTCCGAACCCGAAGATCTCCTCGGCCGCCGCGTTCCAGGCCAGCACGTCCCAGCGCCGCCCCGTGACATAGGCCGGCTGCGCCAGGCTCTCGATCATCCGCCGAACGGGGGGCGGCACGATCTCGCGCGTGAACGCGCGCCTATCGCCGTCGCGCGCAAGTGCCTTGAGATGGGCGTGCTCGGTCTTGCTGAGGCGCAACGCTCGCGCCAGCGCATCCACGGTGGTGACCGAGGGGCTGACGGTGCGGCCCTGCTCGAGGCGGATGTACCAGTCGACGCCGATGCCGGCGAGCTGCGCCACCTCTTCGCGGCGCAGGCCCGCCGTGCGACGCCGCCGGCCCGCGGGAAGCCCGACCGTCTTCGGCGACAGCTTTTCGCGGCGGGACCTGAGGAAGTCGCCGAATTCGACGCGGCGTGGGTCGGCCATGGTGACGTGCCTCGATGGAGGGCTTGGGGAATACTAGGATAATACCAGGCCTTCCTGGGCCTGGAAAGGCGGCGCATATGGGCTTCAACCCACTTTGAGGTGAGATCATGAAAGCTGCCGTATTGAAATCATTTGGATCGCCGCTTGCGATTGAGGAAGCCGCGGACCCTGTGCTCGGCACGGGCGAGGTCATCGTGGACGTCATCGCAACGCGGGTGCTGTCCTACATGAACGAGGTCTTCAGCGGGGCACGCAACTATGCCCTCGACCTGCCGATCATCCCGGGGCCAGGCGGCATCGGCCGGGTGCGCGCAATCGGCCCGGACGCAACCAAGCTCAGCGTTGGCGACTGGGTGTTCTGCGACCCGACGGTGCGCTCGCGCGACGACGCCGCAGCGCCCGACATTGCCCTGCAAGGACTCACTGCCCCCGGTGCCGGCGCCATGCGCCTGCAACAGCATTTTCGCCATGGCTCGTTCGCCGAGCAGATGCGGGTGCCGACGGAGAACGTCAAACGGCTTGGCACGATCGCGTCGGAGGACGCCACGCGATGGTGCGCGCTGGGGACGCTGCTGGTGCCCTATGGCGGCTTTCTCGCCGCCAGCCTTCAGCCCGGCGAGACCGTGCTGGTGAGCGGGGCCACCGGCAATTTCGGCAGCGCAGCCGTCTCCGTCGCGCTCGCGATGGGCGCGGCCTGCGTGGTCGCGCCCGGCCGCAACGACAAGATCTTGGCCGACCTCGTCCGCCGTTTCGGCGATCGCGTGAAGCCGGTCAAACTCTCCGGCAACGAGGATCACGACCGCGAGAGCATGAAGCGTGCGGCGCCCGGGCCGATCGACTGCGTGCTCGACATCATGCCGCCCTCGGTGAGCACGAATGTGGTGCGCGCGGCGATCATGACGGTGCGCCCCAATGGCCGCGTCGTGCTGATGGGTGGCGTCGGCATGGCCGGCGGCGCTGGCCTCGAGCTGCCCTACCCCTGGATCATGCGCAACTGCATCAGCATCCACGGCGTCTGGATGTATCCGCCGGATGCGGCAAGCCGCCTGATCGCGCTGGTGCGCGCGGGACTGCTGAGGCTGGAGGAGTACGAGGCCACGGCCTTCGACCTCGACCACGCCAATGAGGCGGTAGCCCATGCCGCAGCCAATGGCGGGCCGTTCAAATTGACGGTGATCCGGCCTTGAACCTCCCGGGAGCACCATTTTTTTCGTCAGTGCGCCCAAGCACTTGGCTACTGTGCATGGGGTTGTTTTCGCGGTTTTTACTCGAGCTCGACCACCTGGCCGTTCGACAGCGACACGCGGCGGTCCATCCGGCCGGCGAGCTCCATGTTGTGGGTCGCGATCAGCATCGAGACCTTGGTCGCCTTGACGAGCTGCATCAGGGCCTGGAAGACGTGGTCAGCGGTGTGCGGATCGAGATTGCCGGTCGGCTCGTCCGCAAACAGCACCCGCGGAGCATTGGCCACCGCGCGCGCGATTGCAACGCGCTGCTGCTCGCCGCCCGACAGCTCGGACGGACGGTGCGTGATGCGCTCGCCGAGGCCGAGATAGCCAAGGATCTCCTTGGCGCGCTTGACGCTCTCGGATTTCTTGAGGCCGCGGATCATCTGCGGCAGCATGACGTTCTCCAGCGCCGAGAACTCCGGCAACAGCCGGTGGGACTGGTAGACAAAGCCGATGTCGGTGCGGCGAAGCTGGGTGCGCTCGATGTCGGGCAGTTGCGAGGTCGGCGCGCCATTGACGTAGACCTCGCCGGAATCGGGCGCTTCCAACAGACCCGCAATGTGCAGCAGCGTCGACTTGCCCGAGCCTGACGGCGCCACCAGCGCGACGGACTGGCCCGCCCACAGCGCGAGCTTGGCGCCGTCGAGGATCGTCAGCGGCACCTCGCCCTGCAAGTACTGTCGCTTTATCTCGTGGAGATAAATGACCGGTACATCTTCCGCCCCCTGCTGGTCCATCAGCCCCTCACTCGTACCGCAGCGCTTCGACGGGATCGAGGCGCGCGGCGCGCCAGGACGGATACAGCGTCGCCAGGAACGACAGCGTCAGCGCCATGATCACGACGGCCGAGGTCTCGCCGATGTCGATCTCGGCGGGCAGCTTCGACAGGAAATATAGCTCTGGCGAAAACAGTTCGGTGCTGGTCAGCCAGGACAGGAATTGCCTGATCGATTCGATGTTCAGGCAGATCACCAGCCCGACGATGAAGCCGACCATCGTACCGACCACGCCGATCGAGGCGCCCGTGATCAGGAAGATGCGCATGATCGAGCCTTGCGAGGCCCCCATGGTCCGCAGGATCGCGATGTCGCTGCCCTTGTCCTTCACCAGCATGATCAGGCCGGAAACGATGTTGAGCGCGGCGACCAGCACGATCATGGTGAGGATCAGGAACATCACGTTGCGTTCGACCTGGAGCGCGTTGAAGAAGGTCGAGTTGCGCTGCCGCCAGTCCACCAGAAACACCGGCCGGCCCGCCGCCTCCGTCACGGCCTGGCGGAACGCGACGATCTGATCCGGATTGGTGGTGAAGACCTCGATCGAGGTGACGTCATTGCTGCGGTTGAAATAGGCCTGCGCCTCCGCGAGCGGCATGAACACGAAGCCGAGATCATACTCGGACATGCCGATCTCGAACACCGCGGCGATCTTGTACGGCTTGATGCGCGGTGTCGTGCCCATCGGCGTGACCGCGCCCTTAGGCGCCACCAGCGTGATGCTGTCGCCGGCGTGCAGCGACAGCTGGTCAGCGAGGCGCCGGCCGATCGCGACCCCCTGCCCGTCATCGAAGCCCTCGAGCGAGCCCTGCTTGATGTTCTTGGCGATCGAGGTGAGGTTGTTGAGGTCGTCGGAGCGGATGCCGCGCACCAGGACGCCGGAGGCGTTCCACGGCGATGACGCCAGCGCCTGGCCATCCACCACGGGCGCTGCGAGCCGAATGCCCTGGACCTGACTGAGGCGGTCGGCGACGTCCTTCCAGTCGGTCAGCGGCGATTCCAGCGGCTGGACCAGGATGTGGCCGTTGAGCCCGAGGATCTTGTCGAGCAACTCCTTGCGGAAGCCGTTCATGACGGCCATGACGATGATCAGCGTCGCCACGCCCAGCATGATCCCGAGGAAGGAGAACCCGGCGATGACCGAGATGAATCCCTCCTTGCGGCGCGCCCGTAAGTAACGCGCCGACAGCATCCACTCGAATGGCGCAAAAGGCGCGGTTTGAACAGTTTCGGTCATGGTCTCATCCATCGCTCGATAGTCCCATGATTCGGGGTCAAATGTGGCCGGATTGGCGGCCGCGATCTCGGGCGATGAACAATATTCAGCCGACCAGCCTTATCAGCCCACAAGTCTTGCGACCGCGTCCGCAGGCGACATGATCTCGCGGGCGCCGTCACTTCGCCGCTTGAGCTCGACGTTGCCGTCGGCGAGCCCTTTCGGCCCGATCATGATCTGCCACGGAATGCCGATCAGGTCGGCGGCGGCGAATTTGGCTCCGGCGCGCTGGTCGGTGTCGTCGTAGAGCACGTCGACGCACTTGGCGGACAGCTCCGCATAGAGCTTCTCGCAGGCCGCATCGACCGCGGCATCGCCCTGCTTGAGGTTGAGAATCGACACGCGGAACGGGGCAACGGCCTCCGGCCATTTGATGCCGGCATCGTCATGGCAGGCCTCGATAATGGCGCCGAGCAGGCGCGAGACGCCGACGCCATAGGAGCCGCCGTGGATCGGCACGTCGACACCGTCGGGGCCTGCCACCAGCGCCTTCATCGCCTCGGAATACTTCGTGCCGAAATAGAAGATCTGCCCGACCTCGATACCGCGGGTGTTCACCCGCTTGTCCGCGGGCACTTCCTGCTCGAAGCGCGCGGCGTCGTGAACGTCTTCCGTCGCCGCATAGACCGACGTCCATTGCTTGATGATCGGCGTCAAATCGCTCTCATAGTCGACGTCCTCGCCCGGCACCGGCAGGTCCAGCACGTCGCGATTGATGAACACGCCGGATTCGCCGGTCTCGGCCAGCACAATGAACTCATGACTGAGATCGCCGCCGATCGGGCCGGTCTCGGCGCGCATCGGGATCGCCTTCAGCCCCATCCGCGCGAAGGTGCGCAAATACGCGACGAACATCTTGTTGTAGGCGACGCGCGCCGCGGCCTCGTTGAGGTCGAATGAATAGGCGTCCTTCATCAGGAACTCGCGGCCGCGCATCACGCCGAAGCGCGGACGCTGCTCGTCGCGGAATTTCCATTGAATATGATAGAGATTCAGCGGCAGGCTCTTGTAGGACTTCACATAGGCGCGGAAGATCTCGGTGATCATTTCCTCGTTGGTCGGGCCATACAGCAGCTCACGCTTGTGCCGGTCGGCGATGCGCAGCATCTCGGGGCCATAGGCATCGTAGCGGCCGCTCTCGCGCCAGAGGTCGGCAAGCTGCAGCGTCGGCATCAACAGTTCCAGCGCGCCAGAGCGGTCCTGCTCCTCGCGCACGATCTGCTCGATCTTCTTGAGCACGCGGAAGCCGAGCGGCAGCCAGGCATAGATGCCGGCGGCCTCCTGCCGGATCATGCCGGCACGCAGCATCAGCCGATGCGAGACGATCTCCGCCTCTTTCGGATTTTCCTTCAGAATGGGCAGAAAGAACCGCGACAACCGCATGGCAATACTCGAGGAATCAGTGATGACTTGCAGTGAAACCGGATTGGGAGCCAAAACACAAGACCGGGAATGAGGAAAACCCGCTAACACAGCGGAATTCCTGTCATTTTTCCGTCGACTTCAGATTCGACGTGATGTGCCGAAGAGCCCGATTCAGGGCGCCGCCACCTCAAGCTCGTCCTCCAGCGTGATCTTCTCGAAATCGCTCACCAGCGCGTCGATCCGCACATGCCAGCGGCCCGCAAAGGGCAGCTCGACCTTGCGCACGTGCCAGTAGCTGTCCGGCCCGAGCGAGGCGTTCCGCTCCATCGGCTCGATGCCGCGTTCAAGCAGGCTCAGCGTCAGCGTCACCTCCTTGGCCTCCAGCACCGCTCCCTCGCCAGTCATGAGCTGCAGGACGAAATCGTCGATACCCGCCTTACCCGGCGAGACCAGGATCTGAAACATCGCCCTCTCCGTATGGATGTGGATCGCCAGCGGGGTCTCCGGAACGATCGTCCGCGGCGGCGGCGTGAAGCGCCAGCCGGCGACCACGGCGAAGATGCCGAGCGCGATGGCGCATTCGATCACGATCGAGCGCTTCAGGGCCGGCGCAGCCTTGTGATCTCCCGCCAGCGCCGGGGTCAGGCGGAAGCGGTTGAGCGCGGCAAGCGCCAACAGCACGAGGACCAGCGCGAGCTTGATCGAGAGGATGAGCCCGTAGCGGGTCTCGACCAATGCAGACGGATTCTCAAGCTGGACGATGGCGAGCGCGAGGCCGGTCAATGCGAGAACACCAACGACCGGCGCGGCGAGGCGAGAGAAGCGGTTCACGACAGGCAATGCCACGGCGGGCCGCTTCGATAACAGGGCGACCAGCGGTGCGAGGGCTCCAATCCAGAAGGCAACACCAAGACCATGGAGAAAGATTGCCGGCCGGGTCAACAGTTCGGGCGGTGCCGTAGCGGCGTGCCCGGTCATTGCCAGCGACAAGCCGACGCCGACGAAGGCAATAATGGCCAGAGCGCGCGCGCACCACGCGCTGCCTAGCGCCAGCAATGCGAACAGCATTGCAGCGACGGCCACGAGCAAGGCGGGGCCCGCGCTGGTCCCGAATGCCACTTTCCAGGGAGCCATCGTCGCGAGAGCCGACAACGGTAGCCCGAGGAGATCAAGCCCCAACACGCCAAGGGACACCACCGCGCTCGGGAGACCGATGGCGAGCGCCACGCACGGAACAGTTATGCCGGTCATCGACCACGCAACCCACCGTGCAAAGAAAACGCCGCCGACGCCGACGAACACGCCAAGATAGAGACCGACCCGCGCCAGCCAGATCAGCACGTTCAATCCGCCATCGGCGTTTGCGGGAGGTTGCGTCCCCGTCGGCGTGCCTATCGAGAAGATCACCGATCCAACGACGGGATGGCCATCCTGCGAGATCACGCGATAGCTGACGACGGCCGTGCCCTGCGGCAGGTCCGCCGGCATCGCAACCGAGATGGTCTCGCCCGATGCGCTGACGCGCACGTCATCCCGCGCCCTGCCTGCGCCGTCGATCAGCCGGATCGCGCCCGGCGTCACTGTCTCGTTGAAACGCAACTCCACCGCCTTCGGCGCGCTCGCGAGCATGCTGCCGCTCGCCGGCTCGACCGCGACCAGCGCCGCGTGCGCCGAAGCGCCGGTCGCGAAACCGACAACGAGGAGCAGCGTCGCGACCGCGGCGAGCAGGCGCATCAGGGTTTTGGCAGGAGTTTTACGCCTGGCGCCGGCGATTTGCTCTCATGCGAATGCCCTGCCCCCTCCGCTGGAATTTCGATCCAGCGACTGAGGCCGGTCTCGCATTCCTGGACGACGGGGAAGTACAGGATCGTGTTCGGCTTGAGCGTGTCGGTCAGGGCCGTGTGCATGACGAACTCGTCATAGTTCTTGTCCGGCAGCTTGCCGCCGGACCAGGTCACCTCCTTGACGCCGGAGGAGAGCTTGTTGCCGTGATAGTCGTATTCGCTGGCGTATTTGCCCTCGACCACGTCAACACTCCAGCCCGCCTTCGGCATCGGTTTCACCGCGATCACGCCTTCCGGGATCTGCACCCGGATTTTCACCGTGGGCGAGCCCGCGCAACCGTGCGGGACGGCGAAGACGGCCTTGTACGATCCCCCCACTGTCGCCTGCTTGCCTTCGAGGAAGACGTGCGCAGTCGCTGGCGTTGCCGCAAATACGCCCAGAAAGATCAGCCAGGTTCGCTTCGACATATTGAGTCTCCCGAAGGTCCAGATCACGCTGGTCACATCTTCATTCCCGAATGATCAGGCATTTTCTTCATCATGTGCCCACTGTCGCCGGGCGCCTGCGCGCCGACGCCTTGGACGTCGAGGGAGACGGCGACCTTGCCGGCCTTCTCGAACTGAAGCGTCACCGGCACCTTGTCGCCCTGCTTGAAGGGACCCTTCAGCTCCTGAAGCATCAGGTGGTAGCCGCCGGGGGCGAACTTCACCGTCTTGCCGGGATCAATCACGAGCCCCTTGTCGAGCAGGCGCATCTTCATCACGCCATTGTCCATCGCCATCTCGTGGACCTCAGCCTTCCCCGCGATATCGGCGGAAACGCTGACCAGCTTGTCTGCCACGGTGCCCTTGTTCTCGATGGTCAGATAGCCGCCGGCCACCTTGGCTCCGCCTGGTGTCGCCCGGCTCCACGCCTGCGAGATGACGAGATCGCCGGCCTTGATGTCCTCGGCCTGCGCGGCGGCACAGGCGGTCAGCAACAGTGAAATTGCAAGGAGAGTTCGTCCGATAGTCTTCATGTTGATTGCCTCTTTCGCGATTGATCGGGCCGAGAATGGCCCTGCATTCTTCCACAACGACCTTCCGTCAGCATCGGCATTCGGAATGCCGGCCTGCCGCGGGCCGAATATAGGCCCAAGCGCCCATTTGCACGTCACCATCGATACCTCATTCCAGCGTACACTGCCCGTCCCGTGCCCGGCTCAAACAATGCTGACGTCGCCGTCGCTCGATCGATGATGCTCGCGCTGGCTGTGTAGGTCTTGTTGGTGAGATTACGCCCCTCGATGTAGGCAGACATCGGGCCACCATTGTCGAAGCCGGCTTTCAATCCCAACAGGGCGTAAGGCTCTGTCGTCAGCGTGTTCATGCTGTCGACGAAGTAGGCCTGTGGCACCCATTCGACGTTGGGTCCAACATAGAAACCGGAAGGGTGCTTGTAGAGAAGCTCCGCCCGCAGGTAGTGAGTTGGAGCTCCCGGCAATCGATTGTTTCCGAAGGTCGGATCTTTGTCGAAGCGGAAGTCGTTGAAGGAATAGGCGACATTCAGCCAGACCTTGTCCGGCGCAGGGCCATTGACGAAGATGTCACGAAGGATTGCTGCGCTCGCGCCGGCCTCGATGCCTTGATGAAAGGTGCGGTCGGCATTGGTCACATTGCAATTGCCGAAAGTACTATAGAGGCATTGCAATTCGTCGCGAATGTTGGCCCGGTAGGCCGTCAGTTCCCAGGCATAATCAGATCGCTTCATGCGAGTCCCGATTTCGTACGTGGTCGCAATCTGCGGGCGGATGCTGGTGAACGGGATCGTCGGAATGCCGAGACCAATCGCGCTTTCGCCGAAGCTCGGCACCTCGGCACTCCGCGAGACATTGGCGAAGGCTTGCCAGGCCGGATCAATTTGCCACAACACACCGCCTTTCGGCGACCAGAGATTAAAGCGCGTTGCCCCCGATTGATCCCCGTCGCTGATGAAGCGATCCTGCCGATTGCGGGTCGCGTACAGAAATTGCGTGCCGCCGATCAGCGCAAGATTTGGAAGGACGTAGAAGCTGTCCTCGACATAGGCGGAAATATTCTCCGACCGATCGATCGAGGAAGAAAGCAGTGCGCCCTTCTGCCCGCCAATGTTGGCGAACTGCTGGTTGTCAATGCTGCCGTTCAGCACATTGACGCCTGCGACCAACTTGTTGCGGAAGCCGCCAATGGTGCGGTCATCCGTGATCTTCGCGAATCCGCCGTAGTCCTTGTAACGGTAGTCCAGCCACTGGAAGATCGGATGCATCAAATGGCGATCGACGCCAAAGGCGCCGAATTCGACTTTGGTGTCATCGAAACGAACGGTGGTTTTGTTGGCGAGCCTGACAGTATCGATATTGCGCTGCTGATCCATCGCAACATTCGCGGGTGCAGCAGCTTCCGGATCGGTCAAAGCGGACATCTTGGTCACGGTACCCGGAATTCGCTGCCGCACCTCGTTGGCATTGAGGTAGAACCGTGTCTCGACATCCGCGGAGAACTGGTAGCCCACATTACCGCTCAAGCGGTTGCTCGAGCCGAAGCTGTGATCGCGAAATCCGTCTGCGGCCTGCGTGGAAGCGGTCACGAAGCCGTCCCACGGACCGTTGACGCCTCCTGCGTTCGCCTGAAGTCGTTTGTAGCCGAATCCTCCGACATCGAAGGACACACCATGCGGAAACGAGTCGCGGCCGGTCGGGGTCACGAAGTTGATCGCGCCTCCCAGCGAATTGGCGCCGAACTGAAGCGCGTTGCCGCCCTTGAAGACTTCAACATATTTGTAGGCGCTCGGATCGATCTCCTGGAAATCGCCATAGCCATCCGCAGTGTTGATCGGAATGCCGTCCATATAGAGCTGCACACCGCGCAGATGAAAATTGCGCGACAGGCCGGACCCACGAATCGAAAGGCGGGTGTCGTCGCCCCATTTGGGCTGGGCGTACACGCCGGGCACGTAATCCAGAACATCCTTGATCGTGTTGGACGGCGTCGAGTTCCTGTACGCCTCGGCCGACACGAGCGCCACGCCGCCCGGAGTCTGGTCAATTTCCGCCAGCGCTTGTTGAGCAGTCAGAACCGTCAGGGCACCCGGAGCCCCTGCACTCTGGTCGCTCACGGTTTCCTGCGGTGATGGGGTCGTTCGCAGGCTTCGGGTGATGCGGGCCGATCGCGCAGAATTGCGTGGCGGTCGGACCGCCGGCGTACGCTTCTGGTGAGGCGCCTCAACCGTGATCGGCGGCAGCACTGCGCTGCTGTCTTGGGCAAAGGCTCCGCTCGACGACGCAAGCAGCGCGGCCTGAATGGCAACGACGCTCACGCCAAGGCGGGCATGACAACGTAACATGGGGCATTCCTGACGCCGGGCTTTCTCTCCGGCCATTCGACAGCATCAATCGCCTGCGGCGGACCGCGGCGATCACGAGAGTCGTCAGGAAAATTGAGGCGGGGCGCGCGCCTGGGCGTTTGTACCCTTATGGGCCGCGCCGGCGAATGCCTCCGCCGCGTGCCACACCACGCGCTGGGCGTGGCGCAAGGGAACGGAGAGTGCGGCGTGCGGCGGCGAATCGGGCGACGCGCCCACCTGCGCCAGGCAACAGAGGGCACACGTACCGGCATGTGCGACCGGCGTACCCGCCGGATCGTTCAGCCCGCCTTGCTCGCCTGCGCTGTGGCAGATGACGGCGGCGGACAGCGGATCGGCCACGGCCTGGCCGGCCGCCAGACAGGCGGCAATCGGCGCCAGCACCTGCATAACTAGGGCAAGCAGGACCAGAGGTAGGAATTTTTGCAGCCGTGCGCGCATCCGCCGAACCGTTTGTTCGTCTACTAACTAAACACCGGCGGATGGCCAAGTCGAGCCCGGTTCCGCCGCCTTCTTGGTCCCGCGCAAATTCCCCGGAAACTGTGGTCCGGCCGGCCCAAGGGAGGGGACCTCCGGGATTTGAGGCAGTCGAGACCTGGCCCATCCACAGATTTCTTATATTTGTCATACACTTATGCGGCCGGCCGTCCGATCATTTCGTCAATTGCTCGAATTTTGAACATTCGTTGCCGAAAATGATGACAAGTGAGAAAAGTTGATCTAGCATCCTTTTGCTCAGGCTGGCCGCGAGGTCGAAGTCTGGTGGTCCAAGTCTCGGGAGGAGCCCCTGACGCGCAAAATGCAGCGTCGCCCCGCCAATCAAGATCAAATCTTAGAATCGGGGATAATAGGGTCGACACAATTTTCGAGCGGGGCTAGGGCCCCGCTCTTTTTTTGTCTGCGGGGCTAAAGCACCGATGAATGCTTCTCCCAATCCGATCGAACAGAGCTTTGAACTTGCAGCCTCGCGCTGCACCGATCTCACGCCACACGTCTATCAACGGCTGTTCGAACAGCATCCCGAAACGCGGGCGATGTTCCGCACCCAAGGCAGCGAACTCGTGATGGGATCGATGCTGGCTCTCACGATCGAGGCCATTCTCGACTTCGCCGGTGATCGCCGCGGGCAATTCCGGCTGATCACATGCGAGGTCGTATCGCACGATGGCTACGGCACGCCGCGCGAGCTGTTCATCGCCTTCTTCACCGTCATCAGGGATACGCTGCGCGATCTTCTCCGCGATGAATGGTCGCCGGACATGGCGCAGGCATGGGACCGATTGCTCATCGAGATCGACGCGTTCGCCGGCGCCCCGGCCTGACGCTTTGCGCTGCACCAACACGGGCTCGCGGCGACCCCGCCGTTGATTGCGGATTGAGTGGTACCAACTCTTGTGAGACACTTTCGAACATCGGTCGCGCAATCAATGACGCGCCGAGATAGAATTGTATGGGAGCGAGCGATGTCCGGGACGAAAGATTTCTCGACGACGAGGCGCGATCTTCTTCAGGCGGCAGCAACCGCCGGCGCCGCGACTGCCATCCTCGGCAGCATAGGCATAAACCCCGCCCTTGCAGCCGAAGTCGGACGAAGCGAGAAGCCGCTGAAGGCGGCGTTCTCCAACGCGGGCCTCCAGGCGACCTGGTGCGCGCAGGGCAAGCAGGCCGCGGAATTCTGGGGCAAGCTGTTCAATGTCGAGGTCACCTGGTTCGACGGCCAGCTCGATGCCGTGAAGCAGCGCGCGGCGATCGACAACATGGCCTCGCAGAAATGGGACTTCGTCGCGATCCAGGCTTTTGGCATCGGCACGCTCACCCAGCCGGTGCAGAAGATGATCGACGCCGGCACGCCCGTGATCGACATGGACACGCTGATTGCGCCGCTCGACCAGATCAACGTCCACTCCTTCCTCGCCCCCGATAACGAGTTCATGGGCGCCTCGGTGACGCAGGCGCTGTGCAACGCCATGGGCGGCAAGGGCAAGATCATCATGACGCAAGGAGCCCTCGGCCACACCGGCGCGCAGGGCCGCGCCAAGGGCTTCAACAACGTCGTGAAGCAATTCCCTGGGATCGAGGTGCTCGACACCCAGCCGGCCGACTGGGATGTGTCGAAGACCGCGCGTCTCTGGGAAACCTACCTGACGAAGTATCCGCAGATCGACGCGGCGTTCTTCCACAATGACGACATGGCGCTCGCCGCCGCCAACATCATGAAGGCGCGGGGCCGCACCAACATCCTGATCGGCGGTGTGGATGCGATGCCGCCGGCGATCCAGGCGGTCAGCGAAGGCCGCATGTTCGCCACCGTGCGCAATCCGTCCTGCCGCATTCATGGCGGCGCCATCATTGCGGGCGTCTCCGCCGTGGCCGGCGGCGAAAAGAGCGGACAGGGCATCCCGAAGAACGTCGTCACCGACGGTCCGGTCGTGACCAAGGCCAACGCCGCCGGCATGCAGTGGATGCAGGATCATTTCCTGATCTGAGCCTCCATGCGAGAGGATCGTTCACCCATTCTGGAACTGCAGGGCATCACGAAGAGCTTCGGCGGCGTCGAGGCGCTTCGTGGTGTCGACTTCGCGCTTTCACCCGGCGAGATCCATGGTCTCGTCGGCGAGAACGGCGCGGGAAAAAGCACGCTGATGAAGATCATCGCCGGCGTGCACACCGAATTCTCCGGCCGCTTCCTGATCGACGGACAGGAGATGCATTTCCGGTCGGCCCGCGATGCCCACAGCGCCGGCATCGCCATGGTGCACCAGGAGCTCTCCGTCGCGCCCGACCTCACGGTTGCGGAGAACGTGTTTCTGGGCAACCAGCCGACCAACGCCCTCGGCCTCGTGCAATGGCGGCGGATGGCGCGGGAGGCCGGCGAGCAGCTCGCCCGCTTCGGCATCGACGTCGATCCGATGAGCAGGCTCGGCGACCTCCCGATTGGGCTGCAGCAGCTGATCGAGATCGCGCGCGTGCTGTTCTCCGGCGCGCGCATCGTCATCCTGGACGAGCCGACGTCCGCCCTCTCTCCGCCCGAGGTCGAGCGATTGTTCGCGACCCTGCGGCGCCTGCGCGAGGAAGGCACGGCGATCGTCTTCATCTCGCATTTCATCGAGGACATCTTGCGCGTGTCCGACACGGTCACCGTGTTCCGCAACGGGCGGAAGGTCGCGGAGACGGCAAGTGCCGCGACCAACAAGGGCGAGCTGATCGAGGCCATGATCGGCCGCGGCGGCGAAGCGCTCGAGCACAGCTACAGCGACGATTTGATGCTGCCCCAACCGAGCGACAGCTCGGTTGTCCTAAGGGTCGACCAGCTGTCGCTGGCCCGCAGCCTGAAGGACATCTCCTTCGAGGCGCGCGCCGGCGAAGTGCTCGGCATCTACGGCTTCATGGGCTGCGGCCAGCAGGAGCTGTCGCGCATCTTGTTCGGCAAGCTGAAGCCGGACGGCGGCACGCTCGCTGTCGAGGGCAAGCCCAAGACCTTCGCGAGCACGGCGGCGGCGCGGCGCGCCGGGGTGGCGCTGGTGCCGGAGAGCCGGCGCGCGATGCTGTTTCACCAGGAGCCGGTTTACAAGAACATCTCGATCAGCATCCTCGATCGCATCTCGGCGTTGCTGCTCAAGCCGGCGCAGGAGCGCGACATCGCAAAGCGCCAGGTCGAGCAGCTCCAGATCAGGCCGCCCGTGGTCGGCCTCGATCTCGGCATGCTCTCCGGCGGCAACCAACAGAAAGTCGCGCTGGCGAAATGGCTGACCTATCCGCCAAAACTGCTGGTGCTCTGCGAGCCCACTCGCGGCATGGATGTCGGCGCCAAGAACGACGTCATCAACATCGTCCGTGATCTCCGCGCCAGGGGGCTCGCGATCATCGTGCTGTCGACCGAGCCGGAAACGGTGCTGTCGCTGGCCGACCGCATCCTGGTGCTCAAGCGCGGCGCATTGGTGCGCGAATTCAAGAACGAGCCGGTCAGCAAGGACCGCCTGCTGGAAGCGGCGTGACGGAGAAGCACCATGGCAAGCAGTGACACGGCTTTGGCGGCGGGGCAGCGGACGCGAGGGCTTGCGCCCTTCCTGCGCTCGCAGATGCGCAACATCGCCCCGTTCCTGACGCTGATCTTCCTGTCCGGCTTCTTCGCGCTGGCCAGTCCGTCGTTCGCGACGCTGGACAATCTCGGCAACATCCTGACGCAGGTCTCCGTCACAGGCATCATCGCCGTCGGCCTCACCTTCGTGATCCTCTGCGCGGAGATCGACCTCTCGATCGCCAGCATCGCCAACGTCACGGGCATCGCGGTCGCCTACTTCACGCTCCAGGAATCCTACGTCAACATTCCCAACATTCCCCTGCCCGGCGCCGCGGCGATCCTGCTGGCCATTTTGCTCTGCGCGTTGCTCGGCCTCGTCAATGCGCTGGGGCTGACCGTGATCGGCATCCCCTCCTTCATCATGACCCTAGCGATGATGCAGATCGCGGCCGGCATCTCGGCGCTGCTGGTGCGCGGCCAGATCGCCTACAAGGTGCCCGGCGTGATCACCACGCTCGGCTCGGGTTCGATCGGCGGCATCCCATGGATCGTCATCGTCGCCGCGATCATGCTGCTCTTGGGACATCTGGTGCTGACCTACACGCGCTTCGGCCGCTACGTCTACATGGTCGGCGGCAACCGCGAGGCGGCCGAATATTCCGGCCTTAACGTCAAGCTCATCCTCGGCGCGGTGATGGTCATTTCGGCGGTGTGCTCCGGGATCGGCGGCATGCTCGGTGTCGCTCATTTCGGCAGCGCGCAGCAGAACGAGTTCGACACCTATCTGCTCGACTCCATCGCTGCCGTCGTCGTCGGCGGCACCAGCCTGTTCGGCGGCCGCGGCGGCATCGGCAACACCATCGTCGGTCTCTTCGTTCTCGGTGTTCTCAACAACGGCCTCGACCACGTCAACATCGACAGCTTCCTGAAAATCCTGATCCGCGGCCTGATCCTGCTGGCAGCGCTGGTGATCAATGTTTATGCGCAGCGGCTGAGGGAGAAAGCGGTGGAATAGCCGCCCCTCAAAACAAAAAGCGCGAAAACAACCCCATGCACAGTAGAGACTGTGAGGGAATTCAACGACTTACAAAAACCCGAAATTGTGTAGCTGCGACCGTGGCGGCATTTGACTCGTCGGGCAAAACAGGAGCAGGATGTCATCGTGGCAGCGGGCGCGGATGGGCTCAGGGTCGCTCCCCAAACTCCGTCATTGCGAGCGCAGCGAAGCAATCCAGGCTGCCGCCGCGGAAAGATTCTGGATTGCTTCGCTGCGCTCGCAATGACGACGTGACAGCAGGGGCAATCCAGCCTCACCTCGATCGCGGAGCATGAGAACGCGGCTTAGCTCTCCGCTTTCTCATCCGGCGCAAGCCGCGAGAACCGGAAATTGCAGTGGCTCGCACCGCCCGCTAACGTCTGTGTCCTTTCCAGCCGGATGCCTCGCGCTGCGTAGGCAACGAAATCGAGCCCGCAGATGTTCGGCAAAATGTCCTTGTCGCCATGGCGCGCCGCGAGTTTGCAGAAGCCGCAAGCCTTGTAGTTGATGCCGAACTCAAAACTGTCACCCGTATCAGGCTCGACGAAATCGTAGACGAAATCTTCCGGAAATTCGGTCTGATGGCTTTCAGTCGCGCTTCTTGCCGCCTGCTCGCGCAGCAAGGCCTGGTTCTCCGGCGACATGAATTGACGCCCTGAGGCGAGACGCTCCGCTTCAGGCGCGGTGAGCAATTGCGCCTTGTAGGTTTCCCGCTCGATCTCGCCGATCACAGGCACCGGCACGCCGTGGCGCCGCAGCACCCGGCTGATGGCCATAAAACCCAACAGACGCATGAAGAAATCGCTCATGCGGCTTGCCGCGCCGCCGACATAGGGCATTTGGATGAGCACGATTTCGAACTCGTCCATCACCTCGCGCCTGATCTCGTCGATCTCGGAAAGTTGCGCGCACTCACGCAACATCGCTTCGGCCAAATCGAGCCGATCGCGCATGGCGGCCTCCATTGCACCGCGATGCGCTTCGTAAAACGGATGGATGATCTCAGCCATGGGACACCCGATATGATTGGCTCATTGCAAAGTCGGCTGGTTCACTCCGCGGCGATCGCCTCGATCTCCAGCAGCCATTTGCTGTCGACGGTCTCGACGATCACGACCGTCAGCGCAGGCTGGTGTTCGCCCAGCATCGCGCGACGAATGGAGCGGTTGGTCACGAGTTGATTGCGGTCAGTCAGGAACGTGGTGACCTTGACCAGATGCGCGATGCCAAGGCCGGCGGCAGCAAGCACCTCGATCAAATTGCGCCAGGCCTGCTCGCACTGCGCCTCGAAACCTTCGGGCACGGTGCCGTCGAGTCTCTCCGGCACCTGGCCGCTGATGAACAACAGGCGGCGATACTGCGTCAATTCAAGTCCCATGCAGTAGCCGCCGGCAGGCGCATGGACTGTTGCGGGATTGTGGCTGACGAGGTGAGCTGGGGGCACGAGGTTTCTCCGGATTGCGGGTCGGACCGTATCCGGCGCCATCACCGCTCCGCAAAGCATCATTGCTGCGGTTCAGCGCAAGAAAATCTATTGCAAGGCCACAGCCCATCAGTGTCAAAATGGAGCCCGATGACCTACGCCCTTCCCCCACTCAACGCGCTGCGCGCCTTCGAGGCCGCCGCGCGGCATCTCAGCTTCAAACTGGCCGCACACGAGCTGCACGTGACGCCCGCCGCCGTGGGGCAGCAGGTGAAGGCGCTGGAGGCGCGCCTCGGCGTGCAGCTCTTCGAGCGGCTGCATAAGCAGCTCGTCCTCACCGTCGCCGGTCAGGCCTATCTGCCCGGCGTCTCCGAAGGCTTTCGCCACATTGCGGAGGCGACCTCGCAATTGAAACCGGCAGGTGCGGTGCTGCTGCAATTGGGCATCCATGGCGGCTTCGACCTCCGCCGCCTCGACCTGGCGGCGTTTCGCAGCACGCATGCGGAGATCGGCTTGCGGGTGCTGCACCCGGCCGGCCTGCACGAATTGGTCGAAGGCAAGGTCGACCTGTTGCTCGCCCGCGGCCTCGGCCACCATCCCGGCTATCGCTGCGACCGGATCGATCAGGGATCGGGTTTGGGTGATTGGCTGGTTTCGCCTGAAGGCACCGCGGATTGTCCGGAGATCGTCAGTTTTCGCGCGTGGCTGCGTGCGCTGCCGGCGGAGAACTCGATAGCGAATCGCCGCCCTCGTCTGGTTGGTGGCAGACGATAGGCTCGACCGGCACGGAGGGTAACGGAGATAGAGCGACGCTCGCTGCACCAATTTCGTCACTTCGCCAACACCTCACCGCGTGCCCGTCCGCCCGCGTTTCAAGCACAGGCCCCGGCTCGCGCCGACACACAGCCTCCGCATACCGGCATCGCGGGCTGAATGCGCATCCGTTCGGCGGATTGAGCGGGTTGGGAAGGTCGCCCCCTGTCGTCGCCAGCGGCGCATGGCGCAAGGGATCGGGGATGGCGGCGATCAGGGCTTGCGTATAGGGGTGTGCGGGCCGTTCGAAGATCTCGCGCCAGTGGCCGTTCTCGACGATGCGGCCGAGATACATCACGGCGACCTTGTCGCTCATGTGTTCGACGACGCCGAGATCGTGGCTGATCATGATGTAGGAGAGGCCGAGCGTTTCCTTCAATTCCAGCAGCAGATTGATGATCTGGGCGCGGATCGAGACGTCGAGCGCCGAGACCGGTTCATCGCAGATGACGATCTTCGGATTGAGGATCAGCGCACGCGCAATGCCGATGCGCTGGCGCTGGCCGCCTGAGAATTCATGCGGGTAGCGGTCGGCCTGCTCCGGCCGCAGGCCCACATGCCGCAGCATCTTCGCGACGCGGTCCTCGATCTCGCTCTTGGCCGTGACGCCATGCACGCGCAGGGGATCTTCCAGCGTGCGGCGAACGGTCTGGCGCGGATTGAGCGAGGCGTAGGGATCCTGAAACACGATCTGCACGATGCGGGCCAGCGCCTTCCGATCGCCGGATGGTCGGTTGGTCACGTCCTGTCCGTCCAGCACGATGCGGCCGCGCGTCGGGGTCACGAGGCCAAGGATCGACAATGCGACCGTCGACTTGCCGGAGCCGGACTCGCCGACGAGGCCGAGGCATTCGCCCCGCTTCAGGGTGAGATCGACGCCGTCAACGGCACGGAGCAGCCGCCGGCCGCGCCCGAGCAGGCCGCCTCCGAGCGGAAAATGGACCGCGAGATCTCTGACGCTGAGAATGACATCGTCGTCCGGCCGTGTTTCAACCAAACTAGCTTGCGGCTCATGCATGGTGGTGACACCTGACCAGGCCGCCGGCGTCCAGCAAATCCGCTTCCGGCGGGGTGGTCCGGCAAATATCGGTCGCCTGCGCGCAACGCGGATTGAACCGGCAGCCGTTGGGGAAATTCGTGATGGCCGGGACCACACCCGCGATCTCCGTCAGGCGGGTGCGGCCAAGCGCTGCGCGACTGCCGAGCCGCGGCAGCGAGGCAACCAGGCCTCGCGTATAGGGGTGCGAGGGTGCCCGGAAAATATCGGCCGAGCCGCGCTCCTCGACGATGCGGCCGGCATACATCACGGCCACGCGGCGGCAGACATTGGCGACCAGCCCCAGATCGTGGCTGATCATCAGGATTGCGGTTCCCCGCTCGGCACACAGATTCCGCATCAGCTCGATGATTTCGGCTTGCACGGTCACGTCGAGCGCCGTGGTCGGCTCGTCGGCGATCAGGAGATCCGGACCGCAAGCGAGCGCGATGGCGATCATCACGCGCTGGCGCATGCCGCCGGACAGCTGGTGCGGGTAATCCTTCACGCGCCGCTCCGGGGCGGGAACGCGCACGCTCGCCAGCGCCTCGACCGCCAGTCTATCGGCTTCCCGCCAGCTCTTGCCCTTGTGCAGCACGAACATCTCGGCGATCTGCCGGCCCACCGGCGAGACCGGGTTGAGCGCCGTCATCGGCTCCTGGAAGATCATGGCGATGCGATTGCCGCGCAGATCCCGTTGCCTGGCGGCTGAAAGGTGCTGGATCTCCCGTCCCTCAAACCGGATGACACCGCCGCCGATCGACAACGGCTGCCGCAACAGGCCGATCAAGGCCAGCGCCGTGATGCTTTTGCCGCAGCCGGATTCGCCGACAAGGCCGAACGTCTCGCCGCGATCGATGCGGAATGAAATGCCCTCGGCCGCCGCAACGCGCCGCGATCCATCGTCGAGATCGATACGCAAATCCTCGACTTCGATCAGCGGCGTGCGGGTCATGTGCGCCGGCTCCGCGATTGCGGATCGAGAATGTCGCGCAGGCCGTCACCGAGCAGATTGAGGCCGAGCACCGTCAGGAAGATCGCAAGGCCGGGAAACACCGAGAGCCACGGCGCGGTCGTGATCTGATCGCGGGCATCCGACAACATGCTGCCCCAGCTCGGAAACGGCGGGCGGACGCCGAGGCCGAGGAACGACAACGCGGCTTCGGACAAGACCGCGCTGCCCATGCCGAGCGTGCCGATGACGACGATCGGCCCTAGCATGTTCGGCAGCAGCTGCGTGATCATGATGCGGAGATCGCCGTAGCCGAGCACGGTCGCGGCCTGCACATAGCCCTGGCTCCTCAGCGACAGCGCCGAGGCCCGCGCGATCCGGCACGTGAAGGACCAGTTGGTCAAGCCGAGTGCGATCAGCAGGCTGGTCAGGCCGGGACCGAGCACCGCCATGATGGCCAACGCGAAGATCAGCGAGGGGATCGCGAGCATGAGATTGGTCAGGCCGTTGACGACATCGTCCCACCAGCCGCCCCAATAGCCGGCGCTCAGGCCCAACGCGACGCCGATGACGCTATTGATGAGCTGCGAGACGATGCCGACCGTCAGCGAAACCCGCGCGCCATAGACGACGCGGGAATAGATGTCGCGGCCCTGGTCGTCGGTGCCGAACCACCAAGTCCAGCTCGGAGGCTCTTCCGCGTTGAGCAGATTGGCGTCGAGGACAGGATCGGTATGCGCCAGCCATGGCGCGAGCAGGCCGACCAGGATCGCAAGCGCGAACAGCGCGCCACCGATGATGAGATTGGCGCGGAGCTTCATGCGTATCTGATCCTGGGATCGATCACGCCGTAGAGCACGTCGATCAGCAGATTGATAGCGAGAAAGGACAGCACCACGACAAGAATGGAGCCCTGGACGGCCGGAATGTCGCGCTGCAGGACACTGTCGACCAGCAGCGAGCCGATGCCCGGCCAGGAGTACAGCTTCTCGACCACGACCGCCTGCCCCATCAGCGCGCCGAACTGCAGGCCAACGGTGGTGAGAATGATGACAAGCGCGTTGCGCATCACATGCCACTTCACGACTCGGGTCTCGCTCATGCCCTTGGAGCGCGCGGTGCGGACGAAATCCGCGGTCATGATCTCGAGGACCGCGGCGCGTGTCGTCCGCGCGAACAGCGCCATCGGCGAGACGCCGAGCGTCACGGCCGGGAGGATCAGATATTTCAGTCCGCCATCGCCATAGCCGAAACTCGGCAGCCAGCCGAGCTTCAACGCGAACAAGTACATCAGCACCAGTCCGAGCCAAAATTTGGCGATCGAAAGGCCTGATACCGCCACGACCATGGCCAGCGTGTCGACGATACCCCCCGGCTTCAGCGCGGCGATGAAACCCAGGGGAACACCGATCACGACGGAAAACGCCATGGCGGTGAAGATGAGCTGGAGCGTCGGCCATATCCGCTTGGCGATCATGAACGTCACAGGCTCGCGCGTCCGGAACGACGTTCCGAAATCACCGGTCGCAAGCTTGGCGATGTAGGCGCCGAAGCGGACATAGACGGGATCGTCGAGCCCGAGCTGCTTCTTCATGCGCAGCTCGACCTGCGGATCGGCATCGTCGCTCATCGACGAGACGATGCTGCCGGGAACGACGCTGAACAGCACGAACACCAGAGCCACCACTGCGAGCACGGTCGGAATGGTCTGCAGCAGGCGGCGGAACAGGAAGGAGAGCATCGGCACTTTTCCTCTCTCCCTCCGTCGTTCATGGCGACGGAGGGAGCGCGAGAGCGCGTGTCACTTCGCGGGCGAGGTCTCGTCGACCCAGAGGTCTTCGACGTTCTGATGGGTCAGTTCGGTCGCATTCAGCTGAACCCCCTTGAGCCACGGCTGCACGGCCATGACCGCCTTGTTGTAGTTGAAGAACCAGACCGGCGCCTCTTCGTAGAGAACAGCATTGGCCTTCTGCAGCAGCTGGGTACGCTTTGCAGCGTCATCGGACTGCCCCGCCTCGTCGATCAGCTTGTCGAACTCGGCATTCTTGAAGTTCATGTAGTTGCAGGCCGACTGCGGTGTCGATGAGTGGAAGCATTTGAGGGCGGCCTGCGGATCGGGTCCGGTCGCCTGCGAATAGACAAAGGCCTGGTAGTCGCCGCTGCGAACCACCTCCGCCAGCACCGCGGTCTCGACCTGCTTGACCTTGGCCTTGATGCCCACCCTGTCCAGCATCGGGATCACGGCCGAGACGATCGGCAGACCCCAGCTCTCGTTCTGGCTGGTGGTCCATTCGAATTCGAAGCCTGAGGGATAGCCGGCGTCGGCGAGCAGCTGCTTGGCCTTGGCGGGATCGAAGGCGTAGGGCTTCATGGCCTTGTCGTAGGCGGTAGAGGTGAGCGGCAGCCAGCTGGTGGCCCGGTAGGCCTTGCCCTTGACCAGCTTGTTGATGATCAGGTCGGTGTCGATCGCGTAGTTGATCGCCTGCCGGACCCGCTTGTCGGCGAACGGCTTGAACGCGGGATTCATCCCCATGTAGCGGGTGAAGACCTCGGCGACTTCCACGACCGTGCCCTTGAGGTCGGCGTCGTTCTGATAGGCGACATATTGCGCCGGTCCCAGCACCGAGGTGTCGATCTCCTTGTTGCGGAAGGCGACATCGCGTGCCGCGGCCTCCCCCATGACCGACACGATGATCTTGTCAGCGTAGGGCTTGCCGGGCTTGTAGAACCGATCCCAGCGCTCCAGAACGATGCGCGACCCCGGCACGTGCTCGACGAATTTGAAGGGTCCAAGACCGATCGGCTTCTGGAGAAAGCTCTCCTTGGCGGCCTCGTCGGCGGGATAGATCGACGTGATCGCGTTCCAGAAGTAGAAACCTGGATCGACCTTCTCGGTCAGCTTCATCTCGAAGGTAAAGTCGTCGATTTTCTTCAGGCCGGAGATCTCCTTGGCCTGGCCCTTCTCGACCGCCGCCGCGCCCTCGATCACGCGGACATAGCGCGCACCGGGATAAGCCTTGGTGCCGTCCATGATGCGGTTGTAGGTCCAGATGATGTCGTCGGCCGTCATCTTGCGGCCGTTGTGGAAATAGGCGTCGTCGCGCAGCTTGAAGGTATGAACGAGGCCTCCGCCCGAGACGACGTCCTCCTTGGCAAGCTCCAGAACCGGCTTGCCTTCCGTGGAATTCCAGATGTAGAGCGACCGGTGCAGCGCCTTGGCGTAGATCTCGTCCTGGGCGCGCTGCGTGGTAAGAATGTCCAGGCTGGTGAAGCTCGAGCCATAAGGCGCGGTCATGCGGATGGTTCCGCCCTTGCGCGGCGTCTGGGCCTCCGCCGAGGCCACCAGTGCCAGCCCCAAACCCGCGATGATCGCCACTATCCTGAACATCATGGTCCCTCCGACAACGCAGCGTGCTCTGGTCCGAGAGTTGACCATCCACGGCACGTCGAGCGCAAGCGTCTTGAAGGGGTTGACGTATGCGAGCGTCGCGCGCGGGCCCCACCGATTTGCGCAGAAGCCCGCTAGAACTCCGGCTGCCAGTCGCGCAATTTTCGCGCTGCAGCGGTGACATCCGCGATGGTCGGAAACGCCCCCACCTCGAGCATCATCGCCCTTGCCAGCCTGACGGCGCGTGCTTCGCTGATCGCGCGCCGGCGCGGATCCTCGATCAGCTCGAAGTCGATATTGTGGGCGAGGCCGAAGATGCGGCGGATGGTTTTGGCCGCGGCGAAGCCGACCGTGTCCGCGAACAGCCGCTGCATGTAGGCTTGCCGCTCGGCTTCCAGCCGTGCCGCGCCTGTCTCGCCGGCGAACAGTGAGGCGGGATAGGCATCGCCTGCGGCGCCAGCGCGCCAGAGCTCGAGGAACTTTCGCGCAAAATCGTTCCAGACCGTTTCCACCGTCTCCAGCACCCAGGCCTCGAAAGCACGCCGTTCGCCCGGCGTGCGCTCATGCCCGGCGGAGGCAAAATAGGCCATCAGGAGGTTGGCCAGCACGGCGCCGACATCGAAACCCATCGGGCCGTAGAACGCGAATTCGGGGTCGATCACCCGCGTCTCGCCGCCCGTGACCATGATCGAGCCGGTGTGCAGGTCGCCGTGGAGTAGCGCCTCGGGGCTCGCCATGAACTTCAGCTTCAACCGGGAGATCGCGACGTGGAGGTCCATATCCTCGCGAAGCTCTGCGGCGAGCGCATCGAGATACGGCGCAGTCCAGCGGTTCTGCTCGGCGACGCGGTAAGGATCGGTGAAGATCAGATCCTCAGTGATCTTGCACAGCGCATGGTTGCCGGCGAAAGCTGCGATGGCCTGCTTCTTCTCGGCCGCCGACACCGCGAGGTCGGAGGTGAAGAACAATGTCCGCGCCATGAAGGTGGTGATGTCATCGACAAAGCGCGGATACTGCGAGCCCGCAACCATCCCCTTGCGCATGATGATGTGGGGCTCGAGCAGCTCCATCACCGTCAGCGCCAGGGCCTCGTTGTGATGCAGCAGCGCCGGCACGAGGCCGGGCGCGAGCTCGGCCTGCCGCGACAAAGCGAGATATTCGTAATGAGCCCGGGACAACGGCAGCGGCCAGCTCTCGCCGACGAGGCGGACATAGGGCAGCGCCTGCTTCACGGCGATGCCGCCGCGGCCGCCCTTGACGATGAAAACGAGATTGAGATTGCCGTCGCCGACTTCGGTGATCGACCAGGAGGCCGGCTCGCCGCCGAGGGTCGCGGCGAGATCCGCAACGCCCGCGAGATAGTCCCGCAACGCCGCCTCATGCAAAATCCGGTAGTCCCCCTGCCCCTGCGCCATGACGATCCCATCCCATGCTTGGCATGGCCGAATCGTTACTCCCGCTCCAGGAAGCTCGAGCCGATCTCGGCCTTTCTTTTGATCGGATCGTAATCACAATAGACGCTGTCCGCCACCAGCGTGTAGCTGGCGCTGACGGTGTATTTGTCTGTTTTGACCGAGTTCAGGCCGATCACCGCGGTGCTCTTGCCGCCGTTCCATTTGAATGGGGTCGAGCTCTTGGCCTGCTCGCAGGCGATCACGGCCTCGTTGAAGACATAGCCCTCGACGAACGCCTTCAGGGTGCGCACCTGCACGGCCATCTTCCACTCGAAATAGCCGATGGCGCCGAGACCGGCGACGATCAGCACCAGAAGCGCGACGACGATCCTCTGAAAAGTCATTCTTCCCCCAACCAAGCCAACCACGAAATTAAAACGGCATGCCCATCAATTTCGACAGGCGCTCGATCGACAAATAGCCGGCGTGATAGGCGACCATGGCGATCCCGTAGATGACCGCCGAGATGATGGTGGTCCAGATCAGCTTGCCCCCCATCCGCGTCAGGATCGGCGCGCCGGGGTCGCTGCCCGGCACTCCGACGCCGTCCTCGTGCTGGCTGCGCACGCCAAACGGCAGCGTCAGGAACAGCGCGACCCACCAGATGACGAAGTAGATCGCGATCGCGGTTGATATCTGGATGGCCATGGCTTCGGCCTATGCCTGCTCGATTTCGACCAGCGCGCCGGAAAAATCCTTCGGGTGCAGGAACAGCACCGGCTTGCCGTGGGCGCCGATCTTCGGCACGCCGTCGCCGAGCACCCTTGCCCCCTCCTTCACCAGCGTGTCGCGCGAGGCGATGATGTCGACCACCTCGTAGCAGACGTGGTGGATGCCGCCGTCGGCGTTGCGGTCCAGGAACTTTGCGATCGGCGAGGCCTCGCCGAGCGGCTCGATGAACTCGATCTTGGTGTTGGGCAGCGTCGCGAACACCGTGGTGACGCCATGCTCGGGCAGCGCGACGGCCTCCGAGATCTGGGCCCCGAATGCGGTGCCATAGATTTTGGCGGCCTTGACGGCGTCCTTGGTCGCGATCGCGACATGGTTGAGCCGGCCCAGCATGTTTCTCTCCCGTTACACTGTCAGCACATGTACCAGACAGGGGGGCTTTTTGCCCCAATGTTCGTTGATCACGGAGCGGACAGCGCGTCGCACCGACTCCGCCAGCGCATCCGGGTCGCGACGGCGCGCCTTCGGCAGGCCCTCGACGGTGGAGACCACGGCGTCGAAGACGAGGTCGTCGAAGGGCTCGCCCGCTTTGTTCTTCTCGGGGATACCGACGAGTTCGACCGCGGGATCGTCGGCAAGCTCGCCCTGCTCCGTCATGGCGATGGCGACAAAGGCGCAGCCGGAGAAGGCCATGCGGCGCCGCTCGCCCACCGCGCGGGACTTGGAGTCCTCCAGAATCGTGCCGTCCTTGTAGAGACGGCCCGCAGGCACTTGCCCAATGATGCCGGGATCGCCGGGGCCGAGCTTGACGAGATCGCCGTTGCGGCAGACCAGCACGCGCGGCACGCCGGCGGCACGCGCGAGCTTGGCGTGCTCATTCAGGTGCAGGGCCTCGCCATGGACGGGGATCAGGAGCTGCGGCCTGGTCCAGGCGATCATGTCGCGCAATTCGTCGCGGCGGGGATGACCGGAGACATGGACCAGCTGGTCGCGGTCGGTGATGACCTCCACGCCCTGCAAGACCAGGCCATTGATGATGGCCCCGACCGCCTTCTCGTTGCCGGGAATGGTGCGCGAGGAGAAGATGACGCTGTCGCCACGGTTGAGCGTGATCTCGGGATGGTCGTCATTGGCGATGCGCGCCAGCGCGGCACGCGGCTCGCCCTGGCTGCCGGTGCAGAGCGCCAGCACCTTGTCCTGCGGCAGATGACCGTAGACCTCGGCGGAGCGGAAACTCTGCACGCCGTCGAGATAGCCGGTCTCGCGCGCGACCTGCACCACGCGTTCCATGGCGCGGCCGACCACGACGACCTCACGGTCGGCGGCCTTCGCAGCGATGGCGACGGCCTTGAGGCGCGCGACATTGGAGGCAAAGGTCGTGACCGCGACGCGGCCCTTGGCGGCCTTGACGAGCTCGGTGATGGAGCTCGCAACCTCGGCTTCCGAGGGTGAGCGGCCGTCGCGCACGGCGTTGGTGGAATCACCGATCAGGGCGAGCAGGCCCGCATCGCCGAGCTCCCGCAGCCGCTTTTCGTCGGTCGGGCGGCCGATGATCGGGGTCGGATCGATCTTCCAGTCGCCGGTGTGCAGCACCGTGCCGACTTCGGTGTGAATCGCCAGCGCATGCGACTCCGGAATCGAATGCGCGACCGGGATGAACTCGACGTTGAACGGACCGATATCGACGCGCCCGCCCGACGGCACCACCGTCACCGGGATCTTGGGCGCATTGCGCTCGGCGGCGCACTTGGCCTCGAACAGCGCGGCGCTGAACTGCGTCGCGTAGATCGGACATTTCAGCTTCGGCCAAAGGTCGATGATGGCGCCGAAATGATCCTCATGGGCGTGGGTCAGCACCAGCCCCATCAGATTCTTGCGTTCCTTCTCCAGGAAGCTGACGTCGGGCATGATCAGGTCGATGCCCGGCAGATGCTCCTCGTCGCCGAAGGAGACGCCGAGATCGATCGCCAGCCAGGCGCGCTGCTGGCGGTTGCCGAGGCCGTAGATCGACAAATTCATGCCGATCTCGCCGACCCCGCCGAGCGGTGCAAATACCAGTTCTTCAGGCTTCGCCATCACGCAGCTCCCACGGAGGCGGCCGTGCCGAAGAACACCTCGCCCGCGGCGACCGGCACGCGCCGGCCCTCCGCCGTGCGGACGATCAGGCAGCCGGTGTCGTCGATCGTGTCAAAAATGCCGTCCAGCGTCATCACTCCCGTGTGGATCGCGACCCGCTCGCCGAGGCCGGCGGCGCGCTCCAGCCACAATTTGCGAATTTCGGCAAAGCCACGGCCATTGTCCCAGATACCGCGGAATTCCACCCAGGCATCGGAGAGCGCCGAGAACAGCTCCTCCGCGCTGATCTGGACGCCGAGCGCGGCCAGCGACACCGCAGGCGTCGGCGTACCCTCGGGCGCGGCGACGACGTTGGTGCCGATGCCGACGACGATGGCAAGACGGTCGCCGATGGCTTCGGCCTCCAGGCCGATGCCGACCAGCTTCTTGCCGCCGGCCAGCACGTCGTTCGGCCATTTCAGGGCGTAGCGGGGACGGCCCTCGCCGAGGCGCAGTGCAGCCTCCAGGCTAACCTTCTCCAGGGCGGCCTCCTCGGCCAGCCCGGCCGCAAAGCCGATCGTCGCGGCGACGGAAGGGGCGACGTCGAGGACTTCGAGGACGCTAGCTGCAAGGTTGCCCTTGGGTGCGATCCAGGGGCGCTGACGGCGGCCACGGCCGGCGGTCTGCTCCGACGTCACGAACCACATCGGGCCGCGTTCGCCGCCCCTCGCGTGCTCGATCGCCTCCGTGTTGGTCGAGCCGGTCCGTTCGAAAGCTGCGAGCTTGTAGCCCGCCGACGCCGCACGAGGACCGAGCGCGAATGCCATCCTAGAACAGCGACTTGGCGGCGGCGGAGGCGACGCTCACCACCGGGCCCGCGAACAGGGCGAACAGAATGTTGAACAGGCCCGCGACCGCCAGCACCGTCTTGACTTCGACGCGCACCGGATCGACCTGCCCGGCCGGCTCGTCGAAATACATCGTCTTGACGATGCTGAGATAGTAGTAGGCGCCGACCACGCTGGAGAGCACGCCGATCACGGCGAGCGTGAACAGGTTCGCCTTGATGGCGGCGACGAAGACGTACCATTTGGCGAAGAAGCCGGCGAGCGGCGGGATGCCGGCGAGCGAGAACAGCAGCATCGCGAACATGAAGGCGAGCAGCGGATTGGTCCGAGAGAGACCTGCGAAATCGCTGATCTGCTCGACCGGCTGGCCGTTCCGCTTCATCGCCAGGATGATGGCGAAGGAGCCCAGCGTCATCGCGACATAGATCACGATGTACATCAAGACGCCCTGCGCGCCCTCGACCGTGCCTGCGGCAAGTCCGACCAGGGCAAAGCCCATATGGCCGATCGAGGAATAGGCCATCAGGCGCTTGATGTTGCTCTGGCCGATCGCGGCGAACGAGCCCAGCGCCATCGAGGCGATCGACACGAACACCAGGATCTGCTGCCACTGCGAGACGATGCCCGGAAATGCGGTCAGCGTGACGCGGGTGAAGACCGCGAGCGCGGCCACTTTCGGGGCCGAGGCGAAGAAGGCTGTCACAGGCGTCGGTGCGCCCTCGTAGACGTCGGGTGTCCACATGTGGAACGGCACCGCCGAGACCTTGAAGCAGAGGCCGGCGAGCAGGAACACCAGGCCGAACAACAGGCCGACATTCGAGATCGTCGCGGCCGCCGCGATGCCGGTGAAGGCCACCGTGCCCGTGAAGCCGTAGATCAGCGAGGAGCCGTAGAGCAGCATGCCCGAGGACAGCGCGCCGAGCACGAAGTACTTCAGGCCGGCTTCGGTCGACTTGGCGTTGTCGCGGTTCGAGGCCGCGACGACGTAGAGCGCCAGCGACATCAATTCGAGGCCGAGATAAAGCGAGATCAGATCGCCGGCCGAGATCAGCACCATCATGCCGAGAGTCGAGAGCAGCACCAGGATCGCATATTCGAAGATGCGGCGCGACGGATCCGACAGGAACTCGGTCGACAGCACCAGCGTCACCGCCGAGCCGATCAGGGCCAGGATCTTCATGAAGCGGGCAAAATCATCGACGATGAAGCTGCCGCCGAAGGTCACGTGCTTGCCCGCGGGCAGCATGTATTCGAGCACGCCGACAACGATCAGGAGCAGCACCGCAAGCGTCGTGACCGTCTTGGTGGTCTCCTGCCCGCGATAGGCGCCGAGCATCAGGAGTGCCATCGCCCCGACCGCGAGCACGAGCTCGGGCAGCACCGGCGCCAGTTGATAACCTGCAGTCTCAAAGCTCATGGCGATATCCTGACCTGCCCGCTCACTGGAGCAGTGCGGCGGCCTTCACGGCCGTCACAGCGGTGTTGTAATTGTTGACGAGTTGCTGGACCGAGGCCGCCGACATGTCGAGCACCGGCTTCGGATAGATGCCGAACAGGATCGTCAGCGCGATCAGCGGGAACAGCGTCAAGCCCTCCCGGAAGGTGAGATCCTTCATGCTCGCCAGCGACGGCTTGACCAGCGCCCCGAACACGACCTTGCGGTAGAGCCACAGCGCGTAGCAGGCCGACAGGATCACGCCGAAGGTGGCGAAGAACGCGGTCGGGATCGAGACCTTGAAGGTACCGAGCAGCGTCATGAACTCGCCGACGAAGCCGGAGGTGCCGGGCAGGCCGACATTGGCCATGGTGAAGACCATGAAGGTCAGCGCGTAGAGCGGCATCCGGTTGACGAGGCCGCCATAGGCCGCGATCTCACGGGTGTGCATGCGGTCGTAGACGATGCCGACGCAGAGGAACAGCGCGCCGGAGACGATGCCGTGCGAGATCATCTGGAACACGCCGCCGGCGACACCCTGCATGGTACCGGCGAAAATGCCCATGGTGACGAAGCCCATATGCGCCACCGAGGAGTACGCAATCAGCTTCTTCATGTCCTCCTGCATCAGCGCCACCAACGAGGTGTAGATGATGGCGATGGCCGAAAGCGTGAAGACCAGCGGCGCGAAGTCGTGCGAAGCCAGCGGGAACATCGGCAGCGAGAAGCGCAGGAAGCCGTAGCCGCCCATCTTCAGAAGGATCGCGGCCAGGACCACCGAGCCTGCGGTCGGCGCCTCGACGTGGGCGTCGGGGAGCCAGGTGTGCACCGGCCACATCGGCATCTTCACCGCGAACGAGGCGAAGAAGGCGAGCCACGCCCAGGTCTGCAGCGAGCGCGGCACGGCGGTGTGCATCAGGGTCGGGATGTCGGTGGTGCCGCCGTTCCAGTACAGCGCCATGATCGCGAGCAGCATCAGCACCGAGCCGAGCAGCGTGTAGAGGAAGAACTTGAAAGATGCATAGACCCGGCGCGGACCGCCCCAGACGCCGATGATCAGGAACATCGGGATCAGGCCGCCTTCGAAGAACAGGTAGAACAGCACGAGATCGAGCGCCGAGAAGGTGCCGATCATCAGCGTTTCCAGGATCAGGAACGCCATCATGTATTCGCGGACGCGGTTGGTAATCGCCTTCCAGCTCGCGATGATGCAAAACGGCATGATGGCGGTGGTCAGGATCACCAGCGGCAACGAGATGCCGTCCACGCCCATGTGGTAGGTGATGCCGGTGGCAAGCCAGTTCGCCTTCTCGACGAACTGGAAGTCGGCGCTCGACGCATCGAACCGCATGACCAGGATCACCGACACAGCGAAGGTGATCAGCGTGGTCCACAGCGCGATCCAGCGCGAGTTGCGCCGGGCCGCCTCGTCGTCGCCACGGCTGAGATAGACGATCAGCGCGCCGACCAGCGGCAGGAACGTCGTGACGGATAGAATTGGCCAGGTCGTCATTTACTGGCCTCCAAAGCCGAACATGAACCAGGTGATCAGGCCGGCGGCACCGATCAGCATGGCGAACGCGTAGTGGTAGAGATAGCCGGTCTGGATTTTCACGACGTTGCGGGTGACGTCCAGCACGCGGGCTGAGACGCCATCGGGGCCGAGACCGTCGATGATGAAGCCGTCACCCTTCTTCCAGAGCTGATAGCCAATCCACTTCGCCGGACGGACGAAGATGATGTCGTAGAGCTCGTCGAAGTACCATTTGTTGAGCAGGAACTTGTACAGCATTGGCTGCGTGTTCGCGAGCTCGACCGGCAGATAAGGCCGGCGGATGTAGAACAGGTATGACACCAGGAAGCCCAGCACCATCATCACCGTCGGCAGGAAGGCGATGGTCTCGGGAATGTGGTGCATCTCCTCGATGATATGCGGGTTCATCTTCACGGACTCGCGGAAGAACTCCTCGATGCCGTGACCGGCGAACAGCTCCTTGAACGGGAAGCCGGCCAGGATGGAGCCGACCGCAAGCACACCGATCGGGATCAGCATCCAGATCGGCGCTTCATGCGCGGCCTCGTAGTGGTGCTCGTCATGCGGCTCGCCGTGGAAGGTCTTGAAGATGAGGCGCCACGAGTAGAACGAGGTCAGGCCGGCCGCGACGACCGTCATCAGGAAGCCGTACATCGCGAACGGATTGTGCGAGGCGTAGGCGGACTCGATGATCGCGTCCTTGGAGAAATAGCCCGCGGTCAGCGGGAATCCCGTGAGCGCGAGCGTGCCGACCACCATCACCGCGTAGGTGTAGGGGATCTTGCGCCACAGGCCGCCCATGTTGCGGATGTTCTGCTCGTGATGCATCGCGTAGATCACCGAGCCGGAGCCCAAGAACAACAGCGCCTTGAAGAAGGCGTGCGTGAACAAATGGAACATGCCTACCGAATAGGCCCCTGCTCCCATCGCCACGAACATGTAGCCGAGCTGCGAACAGGTCGAGTAAGCGACGATGCGCTTGATGTCGTTCTGGACCAGGCCAATGGTCGCCGCGAAGAACGCCGTAGTGGCGCCGAAGAACATCACGACGGCCTGCGCGTTCGGCGCGAGTTCGAACAGCGGCGACAGGCGCGCCACCATGAAGACGCCGGCGGTGACCATGGTCGCGGCGTGGATCAGCGCCGACACCGGGGTCGGGCCTTCCATCGCGTCCGGCAGCCAGGTGTGCAGCAGGAACTGCGCCGATTTGCCCATCGCGCCCATGAACAGCAGCAGGCAGGTCAGGGTCAGCGCGTCGGCGTGCCAGCCGAGGAAGTCGATGGTCT
This sequence comes from Bradyrhizobium sp. MI1.4, assembly GCF_055811315.1. Lineage (NCBI taxonomy): Bacteria > Pseudomonadati > Pseudomonadota > Alphaproteobacteria > Hyphomicrobiales > Nitrobacteraceae > Bradyrhizobium > Bradyrhizobium sp. MI1.4. The sequence goes on from NZ_JBVVPP010000007.1 coordinate 72,157, forward strand.
TGCCGGTCAACCCGGGCGCAGCGTGGAAGATGGTCTCGAAATCGGTCGAGCCGGCCAGCAGGAAGATCGCGAAGATGCCGAGCGCGAAGCCGAAATCGCCGACACGGTTGACCACGAAGGCCTTGATGGCGGCGGCGTTCGCCGACGGCTTCTGGTACCAGAAACCGATCAGGAGGTAGCTTGCCAGACCCACGCCTTCCCAGCCGAAGAACAGCTGCACGAGGTTGTCGGCGGTCACCAGCATCAGCATGGCGAAGGTGAACAGCGAGAGATAGCCGAAGAAGCGCGGCCGGTTCGGATCCTCGTCCATGTAGCCGATGGAATAGAGGTGCACGAGCGAGGACACGGTGGTCACGACCACCAGCATCACGGCGGTGAGCGTGTCGACCCGCAGCGTCCAGTAGACCTGGAGATCGCCGGAGAGGATCCACGGCAGCAGCGGAATGCGCATGTCGTGGTGCATGAAGCCGACATCGACCAGCGTCATCCAGGACAGCGCCGCCGACACGAACAGCAACGCCGTGGTGATCAGCTCGGCAGCGCGCGAGCCCGCCGCGGGCGGCTCGGAGACGTGGTGGTCGTCGTGGCCATCTCCGGGTTCGTGATGAGTCTCGTGGACGACCGACGCATCCTCGTTGATCGTGTCCGACGCATGGGCGTGCGCGCCATGACCGTGACCATCGTGATGCTCGACCGTGTCGCCCGAGGGGTTGCGGGCATGCGCGCCGAACAGCGCGATCAGGCCAGCCAGAATGGCGCCCAGCAGAGGCAGGAAGACGATTGCCTGGACCATGATTTACTCTTTCCGCATGATCTGGTCGGAAAACCGGTGTCCACTTTTCCGGATCATGCGATCAGCCCTTCATCAGATTGACGTCCTCAACCGCGATCGAGCCGCGGTTGCGGAAATAGACCACCAGGATGGCGAGACCGATCGCGGCTTCAGCGGCCGCGACGGTGAGCACCAGGAGCGCGAAGACCTGCCCGACGATGTCGCCGAGGAAGGTCGAGAACGCCACGAGGTTGACGTTGACCGCGAGCAGGATCAGCTCGATCGACATCAGGATGACGATGATGTTCTTGCGGTTCAGGAAGATGCCGAGGATCCCGAGCGTGAACAGGATCGCGCCGACCGCAAGATAGTGTCCGAGCCCGATCGTCATTTCACCCACTCCGCCGCGTCAGAGTCCTGGAGCCCCTGCCCCGGCGCCACCTTGCGTATCGCCATCGCTATTTCGGGCGTGCGCGCGTTCTGAATGTTGATGTCCTGCCGCTTGACGCTCGCCTTGTGCCGCAGCGTCAGCACGATGGCGCCGATCATCGCGACCAGCAGCACCATGCCCGAGAGCTGGAAGTAGTGGATGTACTTGGTATAGAGCACCAGGCCGAGCGCCTCGGTATTGGAGACGTTGGTCGGGATCGCCGCCGTGATCGTCTTGGCGACGCCGGGGTTGATGACCCAGAAGCCGACCGTGAGCAGCAGCTCGAACAGGAAGATGCCGCCGATCACGAGGCCGACCGGCAGGTATTCGATGAAGCCCTCGCGCAGTTCGAGGAAGTCGACGTCGAGCATCATGATCACGAACAGGAACAGGACCGCGACCGCACCGACATAGACGACGATCAGGATCATCGCGAGGAATTCGGCGCCCATCAAGACGAACAGACCGGAGGCGTTGACGAAGGCCAGGATCAGGTACAGCACCGAGTGCACGGGATTGCGCGAGACAATCACCATCACCGCCGAGGCGACACAGACGCCGGCGAACAGATAGAAGAACAGCGCGGGAAGGATCATGCTCTCATCTCACCGGTACGGCGCGTCGAGTTCGATCGCTTTCGCGATCTCGCGTTCCCAGCGGTCGCCATTGGCGAGCAGCTTGGCCTTGTCATAGAAAAGTTCCTCGCGGGTCTCGGTCGCGAACTCGAAGTTCGGACCTTCGACGATGGCATCGACCGGACAGGCTTCCTGGCAGAGGCCGCAATAGATGCACTTCACCATGTCGATGTCGTAGCGCACGGTGCGGCGGGTGCCGTCGTTGCGGCGCGGGCCGGCCTCGATGGTGATGGCCTGGGCCGGGCAGACCGCTTCGCACAGCTTGCAGGCGATGCATCGCTCTTCGCCGTTCGGATAGCGGCGCAGCGCATGCTCGCCGCGGAAGCGCGGCGAGATCGGGCCCTTCTCGAAGGGATAGTTCAGCGTCGGCTTCGGCTGGAAGAAATAGCGCATGGCGAGGAAGAACGCCGAGACGAATTCCGACAGCAGGAGCGAGCGTGCAGTGGCGTTGATGTTGATACCCATGACGGCCCTCACTTCGGCGCGATGTCGGCGAAGTGCAGCACACCGGCCACCACGATCACCATCGCCAGCGACAACGGCAGGAACACTTTCCAGCCGAGGCGCATCAGTTGATCGTAGCGGTAGCGCGGCACGATCGCCTTGGCCATCGCGAACAGGAAGAACATGAAGAACAGTTTCAGCGAGAACCAGATGATCCCCGGCACCCAGTTGAAGGGCGGCAGGTCCACCGGCGGCAGCCAGCCTCCGAGAAACAAGATCGTCGCCATCGCGCACATCGTGGCAATCGCGACATACTCGCCGAGCATGAACAGAAGATACGGCGTCGAGCCGTACTCGACCATGAAGCCGGCGACGAGCTCGGATTCTGCTTCGACGAGGTCGAACGGCGGGCGGTTGGTTTCAGCCAGCGCCGAGACGTAGAAGATCACGAACATCGGGAACAGCGGCCAGACGTACCAGTTCAGGATGGTGAGCTGCGGCAGCCCGATCAGGCTGGCGAGGCCGCGGACATGCTGCGCCTCGACCACGGCCGAGAGGTTCAGCGTGCCGGCGCAGAGCAGCACCGTGATGATGACGAAGCCGATCGAGACCTCGTAGGACACCATCTGCGCCGCCGAGCGCAGCGCCGCGAGGAACGGATATTTCGAGTTCGACGACCAGCCGGCCATGATGATGCCGTAGATCGACAGCGACGAGATCGCGAAGATGAAGAGAACGCCGACGTTGATGTCGGAGATCACCCAGCCGAGATTGGTAGGGATCACCGCCCAGGCCGCGAGCGCGAGCACGCACGAGACCAAGGGAGCAAGAAGAAACACGCCCTTGTTGGCGCCGGACGGGATGATCGGCTCCTTCAGCACGAACTTCAGGAGGTCGGCGAAGGATTGCAGCAGGCCCCAGGGACCAACCACGTTCGGGCCGCGGCGGATCTGCACCGCCGCCCAGATCTTGCGGTCGGCGAGCAGGATGTAGGCGATCGCCACCAGCAGAACGACCAGCACCAGGACGCTCTGCGCGATCATGATGATCAGCGGCCAGAGGAACCCGGTCCAGAATGCGCTTTCGAAGAATTCCATCGGCTCACTCCGCTGCGGTCAGCATCTGCCCGGAGGCAAGCCGCGAACATTCCGCCATCACGGCGGACGCACGCGCGATTGGGTTGGTCAAATAGAAGTCCTCGACAAGCGGCTTGAACGGGGCCTTCTCCGTCGAGCCGCCCTTCCCCGCGAGCTTCCTGATCTGGTCGGCCGAGCCGGGCTCGATCTGGTCGAGACGGTTCAGATGCGGCACTGCCTTGAAGATCGCCTGGCGCAGGGCCGAAAGCGAGTCATAGCCGAGCTTCTTGCCGAGCGCCTCCGACAGCGCGCGGATAATCGCCCAGTCCTCGCGGGCCTCGCCCGGCGGGAATGCGGCCCGTCCGGTCATTTGCACGCGGCCTTCGGTGTTGACGTAGATCGCGGACTTCTCGGTATAGGCGGCGGCCGGCAGGATCACGTCGGCGCGATGGGCGCCGCGGTCGCCGTGGGTGCCGATATAGACGACGAAGGTGCCGTCCGACGGCTTGATCTCGTCGGCGCCGAGCAGAAACAGCAGATCGAGCGTCCCGAACGTCGTCATCTGCGCCGCATTCAGCCCGCCCTGACCGGCGACAAAGCCGATATCGAGCGCGCCGACGCGCGAGGCGCTCTCGTGCAGCACGCCAAAGCCGTTCCAGCCGTCCTTGAGCGCGCCGACGTCGAGCGCGAGCTTGGCCGCGGCTGCGAGAATGGCGGCGCCGTCGTGGCGCGAGGCGGCGCCCGCGCCGACCAGGATGATGGGGTTCTTGGCGTTCTTCAGCACGTCCATGAAGGAGTGCTTGCCGGCCGCGAGCTCACCGAGCGTGTCGGTGCCCGCGCCGAGGTGATCATAGTCGTAAGTGAGGTCGGGCTTGGCGCCGATCACGCCGACCTTGAAGCCGCCGGCGCGCCAGCGCTTGCGGATGCGGGCGTTGAACACGGCCGCCTCTTTCCGCGGATTGGCGCCGATGATGAGCAGCGCATCGGCCTGCTCGACGCCGGCGAGCGTCGGATTGAAGATGTAGGAGCCGCGGCCGAGCGCGGGATCGAAGGCGTCGCCGCCCTGCACCGCCAGATTGGCCGAGCCATATTTGGCCAGCAAGTCCTTCAGCGCGAACATCTCTTCGACGCCGGCGAGGTCGCCCGCGATCGCGCCGATGCGCTTGCCGTCGGTGCGGGCCGCTTTCGCGGCGATCGCGGCAAAGGCCTCGGGCCAGTTCGCCGCGCGCAGCTTGCCGGCTTCGCGGATATAGGGCCGGTCGAGACGCTGGGTGCGCAGGCCGTCGACGACGTGACGGGTCTTGTCGGAGATCCACTCCTCGTTCACGGCCTCGTTGATGCGCGGCAGGATACGCATCACTTCGCGGCCGCGGGTGTCGACGCGGATCGCGGATCCCACGCCGTCCATCACGTCGATCGACTGGGTCTTGCCGAGCTCCCACGGGCGCGCGGCGAAAGCATAGGGCTTCGAGGTCAGCGCGCCGACCGGGCAGATGTCGACGAGATTGCCTTGCAATTCCGAGGTCAGCGCGTGCTCGAGATAGGTCGTGATCTCCATGTCCTCGCCGCGGGCGGGGGCCCCCCAGTAGGGGGGGGCCGCCCCAAAACCCCCGAAACGGGCCCCGCGGGGGGGCGGGGTGGAGCGGGTGAAAGGGGGGGTTTACCAAA
>NZ_JBVVPP010000007.1:77191-88343 GCF_055811315.1 Bradyrhizobium sp. MI1.4
CCCGTGGGCCACTTTCTGGCCTTCCATTCCCGCGGGCCGGGGGGGCTCTCCCTCCCCCCCCCCCCCCGCGCCCGCCCGGGGGCCGGCCCCCCCCTTTGGGGGGGCGCCGCCCACTTCCGCCGAGAAGCGGACGCAGCGGGTGCACTGGATGCAGCGGTTCATCGAGGTCTTGACCAACGCGCCGAGATATTTGTCCTCGACCGCGCGCTTGTTCTCGGCGAAGCGGCTGGTGTCGACACCGTAGCCCATCGCCTGGTCCTGGAGGTCGCACTCGCCGCCCTGATCGCAGATCGGGCAATCCAGCGGATGGTTGATCAGAAGGAATTCCATCACGCCTTCGCGCGCCTTCTTCACCATCGGCGAACGGGTGGAGATCTCCGGCGGCTCGCCCTTGGGGCCTGGACGGCAATCGCGCACGCCCCAGGCGCAGCTCGCGACCGGCTTCGGGCCGCCCTTCACCTCGACGAGGCACATCCGGCAATTGCCGGCGATCGACAGCCGCTCGTGATAGCAGAAGCGCGGAATCTCGGCGCCGGCCGCTTCGCACGCCTGGAGCAGCGTGTATTCGGCGGGGACATCGATCTCTTTACCGTCGATGATGAGCTTGGTCATTCTCTCTACTCCGCCGCGACCATGTTCACGGGATCGCGGACGCCGATATCGTCGATGTCGGACTTGTGCGAATATTGGTCGATGCGCGCTTCGATCTCGTGACGGAAATGCGCTATCAGGCCCTGGATCGGCCACGCCGCCGCGTCGCCAAGCGCGCAGATGGTGTGGCCTTCGACCTGCTTGGTGACTTCCAGCAGCATGTCGATCTCGCGCTTGTGGGCGCGGCCTTCGGCCATGCGGGTCAAGACGCGCCACATCCAGCCGGTGCCTTCGCGGCACGGCGTGCACTGGCCGCAGCTCTCATGCTTGTAGAAATAGGAGATGCGGGCGATGGCGCGGATCAAATCGGTCGACTTGTCCATCACGATCACGGCCGCGGTGCCGAGACCCGAGCGCAGCTTGCTCAAGCTGTCGAAATCCATCGGCGTGTCGATGATCTGCTCGGCCGGCACCATGCGCACGGAGGAGCCGCCGGGGATCACGGCCTTGAGGTTGTCCCAACCACCGCGGATGCCGCCGCAATGCTTCTCGATCAGCTCACGGAACGGAATGCCCATGGCCTCTTCGACGTTGCAGGGCCGCTCGACATGGCCGGAGATGCAGAACAGCTTGGTGCCGACATTGTTCGGACGACCGATGCCGGCGAACCATGCCGCGCCACGGCGCAGGATGTCGGGCGCAACCGCGATCGACTCGACATTGTTGACGGTGGTCGGGCAGCCGTACAGGCCGACATTGGCCGGGAACGGCGGCTTCAGGCGCGGCTGGCCCTTCTTGCCTTCGAGGCTCTCGAGCAGCGCGGTTTCCTCGCCGCAGATATAGGCGCCGGCGCCGTGGGCGACGTAGATGTCGAACGGCCAGCCGTTGACGTTGTCCTTGCCGACCAGCTTGGCCTCATAGGCCTGGTCGATCGCCGCCTGGAGATGCTCGCGCTCGCGGATGAACTCGCCGCGGACATAGATGTAGCAGGCATGCGCGTTCATCGCGCAGCTCGCGATCAGGCAGCCCTCGATCAGGAGATGCGGATCGTGCCGCATGATCTCGCGATCCTTGCAGGTGCCGGGCTCGGATTCGTCGGCATTGACGACGAGATAGCTCGGCCTTCCGTCGGTCGACTCCTTCGGCATAAACGACCATTTCAGGCCGGTCGGGAAGCCGGCGCCACCGCGGCCGCGCAGCCCCGACGCCTTCATCTCGTTGATGATCCAGTCACGGCCCTTGTCGATGATGTTCTTCGTACCATCCCAGGCGCCGCGGCGCCGCGCGCCCTCGAGGCCCCAATCGTGGAGGCCGTAGAGGTTCTTGAAGATGCGGTCCTTGTCCTCGAGCATGTCAGTGCTTTCCGATCAACGGTTGGCTTGCTTGTAGGCAAGCCCGGCGGCGCAGACGGCGAAGGTCAGCGCCCAGAGCAGACTGGATTCCAGCGACGCGTTCAGTGCGAAGCGCTGAAGCAGGAAAATGAAGGTGGCCGCCACGGCGGAATGCATTGCGACGAAGCCCCACTTCTTCACAACACTGCTCCCTTCAACTGGCGGTGAGAGATCACGCATCAGGTGATTTCCTTCAGCGTTGTCGGCCCACCGGTCGGCGCCGAGAACTGGCGGCCGTTCTGCGGACCGGGCTTGGGCGGGTTGCCCGAGGCAAAGCCATCGAGCACTTTGCCGAAGCTTTCCTTGGTCAGATCCTCATAGGTATCCTTGCCGATCAGCACCATCGGCGCATTCACGCAGGCACCGAGGCACTCCACCTCCTCCCAGCTGAAATTGCCGTCCTTGGAGAGATGGAAGGGCTCGTGATGAATGCGGTGCTCGCAGACGTGGATCAGATCCTCGGCGCCGCGCAGGCGGCACGGCGTGGTGCCGCAGACCTGGACGTGGGCCTTCTTGCCGACCGGGGCGAGCTGGAACATCGTGTAGAAGGTGGCGACCTCGAGCACGCGGATATAGGGCATGTCGAGCATGTCGGCGATGACGCGGATCGCGGCTTCCGAGACCCAGCCGTCGTGCTGCTCCTGCGCCCGCCAGAGGATGGCGATGACGGCCGAAGCCTGGCGTCCGGCCGGATATTTCGCGATCTGCTGCTTGGCGAACGCGAGGTTCTCCTCCGTGAACGCAAAGCTCGCGGGCTGGACTTCCTTCGGTGCTAATCGGCGAACGGACATCTCTTCAATCTCTCACTGCACACGGCGCGCTGTTTTCGCATTCAGGGCATTGATCCTGTCCTGCCAGAATGCGCTTGCGGTGCCGAAAACATTGTAGCCGACGTGGGTGGAGACCTTGATGCGGTCGAGGATCGACAGCTCGGTCACCGTTTCCATACGTCGGGTGCTGGGATCGTAGACGATCAGCTTCAGCGGGGTGTGTTCGAGGATGTAGCGCGAGACCGCGTGCGAACGGTCGCTGCCGTGCTCCTCGCACATGACGACGCTGTCGGCCTGGAGCAGCCGGGCGCCGCCCTTGATCGCCTCGATCTCGACGCCCTCGACGTCGAGCTTGATCAGGTACTTGCCGGTGCCTGCGATCTTGCCGTCGTCGATCAGATTGTCGAGCGCAATGACCGGCACGTCCTCGCCGCCCGCCGACGCATCGCCGGCGATGCTAAAGGCCTCGTGCTTGGTGCCTGACAGACGCGCGGTGCCACGGGCCGCGCCGATCGCGCATTTCATGGTCTCGAAGCGGCTGGCGTTAATGCGGGCGTTGTTGTCAAGCTTCGGATAGTTCTGCCCCGACGGCTCGATCGCGATCGCCTTGTGCGAGCCGAACGGCTTGCTCGACACCAGCACCGACCAATAGCCGTAATTCGCGCCGCAATCGAGCAGCGTGTAGTCGACGTCGATGGAATCGGCGAACAACAGCTCCAGCTCGTCCTCGTAATTGTAGGAGCGGTTGAGCAGCTTGCTCCAATAGCCATCGCCGTAGGGAAATTCGAACACGGCGTCGGGATTGAGCTTGATCGCGATATTGCGCTCGGGCAGCGTCTTGCGCAGCAGATTGGCGCAGGCGATGTAGCCCATATGCGAGAAGTGCGACGAGATCTTCGATCCCGTCACCAGCGCCAAGGCAGCCGTCCGCTCCCACAGGTTGGCCCCTTCAAGGGCCCCCGAGGCGCGGTCAAACTGGATCGGCGCCTGCGCCATCACCGATCGACCTCTCCGAACACGATGTCGAGCGAGCCGAGGATCGCCGAGACGTCGGCGAGCAGATGACCGCGGCAGATGTGGTCCATCGCCTGCAGATGCGCAAAGCCGGGCGCGCGGATCTTGCACTTGTAGGGCTTGTTGGTGCCGTCCGAGATCAGAAAGACGCCGAACTCGCCCTTCGGCGCCTCGACCGCCGCATAGACCTCGCCGGCGGGCACGTGGACGCCTTCGGTGTAGAGCTTGAAGTGGTGGATCAGCGCTTCCATCGAGCGCTTCATCTCGCCACGGCGCGGCGGCGCGACCTTGTTGTCCTCGACGACGACGGGACCCTTCCCGTCGGCCGAGTTCAGCTTCTGGATGCACTGCTTCATGATGCGCACGGACTGGCGCATCTCTTCCATGCGGATCAGATAGCGGTCATAGCAGTCGCCGTTCTTGCCGATCGGGATATCGAAATCCATCTCGGCGTAGCATTCATAGGGCTGCGACTTGCGCAGATCCCAGGCCGCGCCCGAACCGCGCACCATCACGCCGGAGAAGCCCCACTCCCAGGCTTCCTTCAGCGACACGACGCCGATGTCGACGTTGCGCTGCTTGAAGATGCGGTTGGCGGTGAGCAGCCGGTCGAGATCTTCGACCACTTTCAGGAACGGATCGCACCAGGCGTCGATGTCGTCGACCAGCTTCTGCGGCAGGTCCTGATGCACGCCGCCGACGCGGAAATAGGCTGCGTGCATGCGACTGCCGGAGGCGCGCTCGTAGAACACCATCAGCTTTTCGCGCTCTTCAAAGCCCCACAGCGGCGGGGTCAGCGCGCCGACGTCCATCGCCTGCGTCGTGACGTTGAGCAAATGCGACAGGATGCGGCCGATCTCGCAATAGAGCACGCGGATCAGCTGCGCGCGGCGCGGCACCTCGATGCCGAGCAGCTTTTCTGCAGCCATGCAGAAGGCGTGCTCCTGGTTCATCGGCGCGACGTAGTCCAGGCGGTCGAAATAAGGGATCGCCTGCAGATAGGTCTTCTGCTCGATCAGCTTTTCGGTGCCGCGGTGAAGCAGGCCGATATGCGGGTCGACGCGGGCGACGACTTCGCCGTCAAGCTCCAGCACCAGGCGCAGCACGCCGTGCGCCGCCGGATGCTGCGGACCGAAGTTGATGGTGAAGTTGCGAAGGACTTCGGGTTGCTCGTTCATGATCAGACCTTCGGCCCTGCTTTTTCATCCCCTGGAAGGACCGGATAGTCGGCGCCCTCCCACGGGGACAAAAAGTCGAACTTGCGGAATTCCTGGTTGAGCCTGACCGGCTCGTACACCACCCGCTTCTCCTGGTCGTCGTAGCGGACCTCGAGGAAGCCGGTGGTCGGGAAATCCTTGCGCAGCGGATGACCCTCGAAGCCGTAATCGGTCAGGAGGCGGCGCATGTCGGGATGGCCGACGAAGATCACGCCATAGAGGTCGTAGGCTTCGCGCTCGAACCAGTCGGCCCCGGGAAACACCTCGATCAGCGACGGCACCTGCGTGGTCTCGTCCGCCTGGGCCTTGAGCCGGATCCGCGCGTTCAGGGTCGGTGACAGGAAGTGATAGATCACGTCGAAGCGTTTTTCGCGCGACGGATAATCCGCGGCCGTGATGTCGGTGAAGTTGATGAAGCGGCAGTTCGGGTCATCGCGCAGGTACTTGACCACCTCGACGATTTTGCTGACCTCGACATCCACCGTGAGTTGGTTGAAGGCCACCGAATGACCGATGGCGGCGCCCGGAAGCGCGCTAACGATCGTCTGCCCCAGGGCGTCGAGCTTGGCGTCGTCCATGACGTAAAACCTTAGCGTTCGATTGTGCCGGTGCGGCGGATCTTCTTCTGCAGCAGCAGCACGCCGTAGAGCAGCGCTTCCGCCGTGGGCGGGCAGCCCGGCACATAGATGTCGATCGGCACGATGCGGTCACAACCGCGCACGACCGAGTAGGAATAGTGATAATAGCCGCCGCCGTTGGCGCAGGAGCCCATCGAGATGACGTAGCGCGGCTCGGGCATCTGGTCGTAGACCTTGCGCAACGCAGGCGCCATCTTGTTGGTCAGGGTCCCCGCGACGATCATCACGTCCGACTGACGCGGTGAAGCGCGCGGCGCGAAGCCGAAGCGCTCGACGTCGTAGCGCGGCATCGAGACCTGCATCATTTCGACTGCGCAGCAGGCGAGACCGAAGGTCATCCACATCAGCGAGCCGGTGCGCGCCCAGGTGATGAGGTCGTCGGTCGCGGCCACGAAGAAGCCCTTGTCGGACAGTTCCGAATTGACCTCGAGGAAGAACGGATCATTGGCCCCGACCGGCTTGCCGGTCGACGGGTCCAGGATGCCCTTGGGGGCCGGCGCGAGAACCGGACCGGCGGACGACGTAGGGGTCAATCCCATTCCAGTGCGCCTTTCTTCCATTCATAGGCGAACCCGACCGTCAGCACGGCGAGGAACACCACCATGGACCAGAAGCCGGTCGCGCCAAGCTTGCCGAACGCCACCGCCCAGGGAAACAGGAACGCCACCTCGAGGTCGAAGATGATGAAGAGGATGGCGACGAGATAGAAGCGGACGTCGAACTTCATGCGGGCGTCGTCGAAGGCGTTGAAACCGCACTCATACGCCGACAGCTTTTCCGGGTCCGGCTGCTGGAACGCCACGATGAACGGCGCGATCAGCAGCGCCAGGCCAATGAGGCCCGCTACCCCTATGAAGACGACGAGTGGAAGATAGTTCTGCAGAATGCCGCTCATTGACGAGCCCTTTTTCCCGCAGCCTCGGGACAGCCACGGATTCGTCCAGTTTGGAATTGTTCTGAGCCTTAGCGCAGTGCACCAATGGGCGCAAGACACGCTCTTTTTAGGCCCTTTGTCGCCCTCAGAACGGTGGAAATCCCGGAATCACCCCGCGGCTGGTATGGAGCAGATCGACAGCCCCAGCAAGGGCGCCCCGATCAGTCCACACGCGCTGGGCCGTGACGTCCGTGGTTGGGAAGGCTCACTTTATCTAGGCCGCGACGCTGCAAAGTCCAGATTATAACGAGGCCAAGCGCGCCCATTATCGGGCGAGCGACCCGGGAGCCATGCATCACGATCGGACCTGGGCTCGTCTGGCGAATGTGTCGGGCAGGAGGCCCACTTCGCCCCAGCGGAAAATGGGTGGCGAGCGCGGCGGCGACGTGGCTGGGTCGTCGCGCGCCGCGCTCGCATGAGCTTCGGGCCGGGGGGCATGACCCGCGAGCTCATCGATCTCGTGGTGGAAGCCGGCGACGGGCCGGTCAGGCTCTCACGATGGCCTTCCCTCGCCTGTTCTCGTCATTTGCCTCACCATTTGTAGGAGACGCTGGCGGTGACGCGCCGGCGGTCGCCGTAGAAGCAGGATGACGCCGCCGCGCAGCTCGCGACGTAGATCTTGTCGGTCAAATTGACCACGTTCAGCGCGGTGCGCCAGTTCTGCCATTCGTAGTGGAGCGCGAGATCGCCGAGCACGACCGCGGGAACCTCGAGGGTATTGGCGGTATCCGCCCACGACGAACCGATATAGCGGAGACCGCCGCCGAAGCCGAACCCCGCGAGTGGCCCGTCCTTGAAGGTGTAGTCCGCCCAGCCGGACACCAGGAGCTCAGGCGTGTTGGTCGGGGTCTTGCCGACCAGCGCCGGGTCCAGATCCCTGCTGTTGAACAAACGGTAGGCCGTGAACGAGCCGATCAGCTTCAGCTCACGCGTGGCGTTCGCCACCGCTTCGATCTCGATGCCGCGCGAGGTCACCTCGCCGGTCTGGTTCTGCAAGGTCGTGAAAACCGGATCGGTCGTTGCCACATGCTGACGTTTCAAGTCGAACACCGAAGCGGTGAAGTAGCCGTCAAATCCCCGCGGCGCGACCTTCACGCCGATTTCCGTCTGTTGGCCGGTCTCCGGCAGGAACAGCTGGTTTTGCGCGTTGAGGCCGATGATCGGATTGTAGCTCGTGGCGTAGGACACATAGGGCGCGATGCCGTTGTCGAAATTGTAGATCAGCCCGGCGCGCCCGCTGAACCTGCTGTCGTCGCGGCTGGCAAGCGTGGCGCCGGTATCACGGGCAGCCTGCGTCGTCTCGACCCAATCGTTGCGGCCGCTCAGCACCAGCGTGAAGTTGCCGAGCTTCATCTGGTCCTGAAGATAGGTGCCGGCCTGCTTCTGCGTGATCTGGAAGTTGCGGAACGGTGCGCCCGTCAACGGAATGTCAAACCCGTAGGCGGGATTGAAGACGTTGATCGAAGGGACGGTGCCGAAGTTGAAAGCCTGATAATCGTCGATCTGGTAGCCCTTCAAATCGACCCCGAACAGCATCGTATGCCGCACCGCGCCGGTGTTGAAGCGGTACTCCAGCTGATTGTCGAGATTGGCCTGGTTGGCGGTGTTCTTCGCATACCAATTATAGCGACCGAGACTGGCCGTGTTGATGTCAGCCCAATTATTGCCGACATAGCCGCGATAGGTCACATCGACATGGGCAAAGCGCGCATTCTGCCGGAACGTCAAATCGTCGGTGAGATTGCGCTCGAACTGATAGCCCAGCATCTCCTGCTCGCGCGTGAACTTGTCGACGCTGGGATCGCCAGCGAAAAAGCTGGTCGGGATCTTGCCGAACCGAGCGTTGATCACCGTGCCCTCATAGGGCAGGAAGTTGATGCCACGGGTTTCCTGCCGGGAAGCTGAAGCCAGTACCGTGAACCTCGTGTCGGCGTCCGGCTTGCAGGTCACCGACGGCGCGATGAAGTAGTTGTTGTCCGGCGTGAAATTGACCTGCGTGGGGCCGTTCTGGACCTGACCGACGACGCGGTAGAACAGCTTGCCGTTCTCGTGGCTCGTTGCGACCGGACCGCCAACATCGAAGCCGACATAGGCGTTGCCGAAATTGTTGACGCCGGTCTCGATGAAACGGACGGGCTCCGCCGGCGGCATCTTGCTGATGACGTTGACGATGCCGCTCGGGCTCGATCCGCCATAGAGCACGGCCGATGGACCGCGCAGCACCTCGACGCGCTCCATGTTGGGCGTCTGGAGCTTCCAGCTCGCATAGGAGGTGTAGAACAGCTGCATGCCGTCGAGAAACAGTCCGACGTCGTCGGACTTAAAGCCGCGGATCAGCCACCAGTCGTTGCGCGTGTCCGCGCCGAAGGTCCCGGCGCGGACGCCGGCAGTATAGCGCAGGACCTCGTCGAGCTTGTTCGCCTTCTGGTCGCGAATCTGCTCCGCGCCGATCACCGACACCGCCTGCGGCGTCTCCATGATCGGCGTGTTGGTCTTGGTGCCGGACGAGCTGCGGCCGGCGACGTAGCCGTGCACCGGGCCGAGCGGGGTCTCGACGAAACCGACATTGCGCGGCGGCTGCGGCCTGTTTCGGTTGGCGGTCTGCTGGGACGATCGCGGCGCACGGCGCTGCACGGAGATGGCTCGTCGGCGCGCTTCCGGCGCGGCGACGGTCACCGACGGAATGTTCTGCGCGCCAATCATCTGCGCAGGAGATTGTGCAAGCGATGCCTGCGGCAGCAAAACCCAAGCGGATGCGGTCGCCAACATGGCCGATCGCAGCATTCCAAGACTGTTCACGCGCAACCCCAAAACTGCGTGTTCTGATGGCACATGCTGTCGGCCCATGACGGCATGCGCTTGCGGTGACGCTTAGGGCAGCGCGCGCGAATTCCCTAATTGAAAGCCTCTTAGAAGGAGTCTTAGAAAGAGTCTTGGAAAGGGTCTTGGAAGCGATCCAACATGTTCCCGGATCGCCGAAACGTCAGCGCGAAATCTTCTCGCTCTCGAGCATCTCGGCGGCGATTGCCGTCAATTGATCGACCTGCTGCAGCAGCGTCTCGAACTCGGCTTCGCTCAAATGTTCGCGCAAACGCCGATTGCGCTCCTGCGCACCGGCGACGATCGCATCATGCGCCGCGAGGCCCGTTGCGGTCAGCGAGACCAGCACCTCGCGGCTGTCCTTCGGGTTCGCCGATTTCGCGATCAGCTTGCGCGACACGAGTTCCGCAAGCGCGCGGCTGATCTGCCCCTTGTCCTGGCCGACGGCTTCCGCGAGCCGCGCCACGCTCATCGGCGGCCGCCGGCCAAGCGAGGCGACCAGGCCGAACTCGACCGATGACAATCCGGCGAGACGCTTGTAGCGCAGGATGGCGCCGCGCTTGAGCAAATTGGCCAGCACCATCAGCCGCGACGACAGCATGACGGTGATCGGCGCCAGCGACTGACTTTCGTCCGCATCGGACGATGTGCGCCCGTCCCTGCCTGATGTCTGGCTCATGGTCCACCTCTGCCAAGAAAGCCGCGGCGTGCCAAGTCTTGGTAGCGCGACCTCCCCAGCCTGATCCGAATGCGATCAAGAGGCATTTGGAAATCGTTGACATTGTCATCGATCTAATCTTCACTTGGTACAAGGCATCAAAAAAGCCCGGCCGGTACGGCCGACTGCGGGAGGACCAGCATGACCATCACCCAGCGGGATCGCGATCTCGGCACGGCCTATGCGATGAAGCCCGCGCACACCCGCACCGAGCTCACGTCGGTCATGCGCGGCACGCCGATGGGCGAACTGCTCCGCCGCTACTGGCATCCGGTCGGGCTCATCAGAGACGCAACCGACACTCCGAAGAAGGTCCGCGCGCTCGGCGAGGATCTGGTGCTGTTCCGCGACAAGCACGGCCGCGCCGGCCTGCTGCACGCCCGCTGCTGCCACCGCGGCACCACGCTCTATTATGGCAAGGTCGAGGAGGACGGCATCCGCTGCTGCTATCACGGCTGGAAGTTCGACACCGAGGGCCATTGCCTGGAGCAGCCCTGCGAGCCCGATGGCGGCCAGTTCAAGGACAAGGTGCGCCAGCCCTGGTATCCGGTCGAGGAGCGCTACGGGCTGATCTTCGCCTATATGGGCCCGGCCGAGAAACGCCCGGTGCTGCCGGCCTATGAGTGCTTGGAGACCATGGACGACGGCGAGTTCGTCGACGCCGACGATTCCTCGATCGGCGGCGGTGGTCCCGCGATCATCCCCTGCAACTGGCTCCAGCATTTCGAGAACGTGGTCGATCCCTACCACGTGCCGGTGCTGCACGGCTCGTTCTCGGGTCCGCAATTCACCAACATGATGGCATCGATGCCGGAGGTGACGTTCGACAAGACGCCGCGCGGGATCGCCGTGCGCTCGATCCGCAAGCAGGATGACGGCAAGGTGTTTTACCGCGTCACCGAGGCGGCGCTCCCCACCTTGCGCGTCGTGCCAAACCCGCGCGTGGCGCAATTCGCCCGCGTCGAGTCGATCGGCTGGACGCGGGCGCTCGACCACCCCACCTTTGCCGCCGAAAAAGGCCCGCCCCGCGGCGGCGCCCCGGGGGGGGGGGGGGGGGGC
>NZ_JBVVPP010000007.1:88353-268170 GCF_055811315.1 Bradyrhizobium sp. MI1.4
CCCCCCCCCCCCCCCGGGGGGGCCCCCCCCCCCGGGGGGGGGGCCCCAACCCCGGGGGGGGCCAAATGCGCCCGGGGGGGGGCGTCGGGGGGGCCGGCCCCCCCCCCCCGACACCTCGTTCCGCATCTACGTCGCCGGCCGCGTCAAGAACGCCGGCGACATCGGTCGCATGCGCTCGAAATTCAACGGCAAATTCTGGTGGGACATGACCGAGGAAGAACATCAGCGATTTCCGGGCGATTACGAAGCCCAGGTCGGCCAAGGACCGCAGACCATCCATTCCGAGGAGCATTTCGGCCAGAGCGACCGCGGCATCCTCATGATCCGACGCATGCTGAGCAACCAGCTCGAGGCGATGGAAGCAGGCCGCGATCCGATCGGAATCTCGTTCGATGCAAGCGCGCCTCCCGTCGAATTCGAAGCGGGGAATTACATCCGCGAAGGCTGACCTGCCAGCCCCAATCAGGGCTGGACCGACAACGATAACAAAGACTAATTGGGGGAAGCGATGGTCGATGTGACGTCACAAATGTCGGTGCAAACGGCCGCGACGGCAAAACCCTCGGCGCGGCGCTATTACGTGCTAGGCCTGCTCACGATCATCTACGCGCTGAACTTCCTCGACCGCACGATCTTCAACGTGCTGATCGAGCCGATCAAGAAGGAGTTTCAGCTCAGCGATACCATGATGGGCCTGCTCGCGGGCTTCGGCTTCGCGCTGTTCTACTCCCTGCTCGGCATCCCCATCGCGCGCGTCGCCGACCGGCTCAACCGGCGCAACATCGTCGCCGCCGCCTTCGCGTTCTGGAGCGCGATGACGGCGTTGTGCGGCGCCGCTTCGAGCGTCACCTCGTTGGCGCTGGCGAGGATCGGCGTCGGCATCGGCGAATCCGCAGGCTCGCCCGCCTCGCAATCGATCGTGGCCGACCTCTTCGCCAAGAACGAGCGTCCGCGCGCGCTCGGCATCTACGCCGTCGGCACCTATCTCGGCGTATTCCTCGGCTATTTCGTGGGCGGGTACGTCAACCAGCACTATGGCTGGCGGATGGCGTTCTACGTTGCGGGCCTGCCCGGCATCCTGCTTGCTGTTGTCCTGTGGCTGACGATCTCCGAGCCGAAGCGCGGCGCCATGCAGGAGAATTTCGTGCCCGAGCCGCTCGGGCCGACGCTGCGCTTCCTGGCCTCGCAGCGAAGCTTCATCATCGTGCTGATCGGCTTCTGTCTCACCACTTACACGAACTATGCGACCGCGGCGTGGATCCCGCCGTTCCTGGCGCGTGTGCACCATCTGTCGAGCGCGGAGATCGGCACCTATGCCGGCACCTTCAAGGGTCTCGCCGGCATGGCCGGCACCCTGCTCGGCGGCTTCGTGGTGGCGCAGATCAGCCGCCGCGACGACCGCTGGAAGCTGTGGGCGCCCGCCATCACCTCGGGCCTTGCCGGCCCGGTGTTCGCGCTGTGCATGCTGACGCAGGACTTTGCGCTGATGGTGGCCACGCTGGCGCTGACCTCGTTCCTGGTCGGCTTCCATCTCGGACCGATCTTCGCGATCGCGCAGACGGTCGCCAAGCCGAGCATGCGGGCGCTGGCCTCCGCCCTGATCGCGCTCACTGCCACCTGCTTCGGCCAGGGCCTCGGCCCGCTCGCCGTGGGCGTGGTCAACGATGCCCTGAAGGGCGCTTACGGCGCCGACGCGGTGCGCTATTCCCTGCTCTCGGCGGCGGTCACGACCACGCTGGGGGCACTCCTGTTCGTCTGGGCGGCGCGCTCGATCCGGGACGATATCGGCCGGGCGGCCGCCTGACGCCGGTACAGGCCGCAAGCCCGGCGAAACCAACCGGGCGCATTAATGAAACCATTTTGCGGAACCCGCGAAACCATCCGGAAACAGACGGTCTTTACAAGACGAGCCATAGACGGCGGCAAAGCCCGTCGGGAGGCTCAGATGAACCACTCTATCCACTCTGCTGATCGTGCGACCCACCTGAAGATCGTGGTGGTGGCGCTGGTGGCCGGAATTACAGTGGCCGGCTTCGGGATCGCAGCCCGCACAAATGCCGATTACAGCCAGACCGCCCAGTCCGCCCATGTGATCAAGGCCGGCAAGCCGGTCGTGGTAACCAGCGCCGGGACGTCGGAGATCCGCTGACACCGCCCCGCTCCGGGCTGACAGAGGCCGCCGCATGGCGGCCTTTTTCGTTTTCCAGAGCAATGCTTAGCCGGGATGTGCCGACGAAGCGCAACATCCTTGACTTCACCCAGCCCCGCCTTTAAGTCCCCCCTCGTTCCGCGCGCTGTCAGCGAACCACGCGGGAGTAGCTCAGTTGGTTAGAGCGCCGGCCTGTCACGCCGGAGGTCGCGGGTTCGAGCCCCGTCTCTCGCGCCATTTTGGCAATTCCTTCATAGCCTTAGAACAAACTTCTACACGCCTTTCGCTGCTGTGACGGCGATCGCCGGCATCCGTCGAGAACTTGCGCCATAGTCAGCCGAAGCCCGAATCGTCTAGGCCTTGCAGGACTTGGAGGGATCCCCACCCTTTACCGCCTTTTCCGGGGCCCCTGTGATTGAGGAGGCCAGATATGGCTAAGAAGGATTCCACGAAGAAGCCTGCCGCGCCCGCCACCATCACGCTCAAGCACCTCGCCGCCGACATTGCGGAGAGCCAGGACCTGTCGAAGAAGCGCGCCGAGGCCGTTCTGACCGACACGGTCGAACTCATCACCAAGCACCTGAAGAAGGGCGACCGCGTCCGCATCGTCGGCCTTGGCATCCTCCAGGTCCGCAAGCGCGCCGCCCGCACCGGCCGCAATCCCGCCACGGGCGAGCCGATCCACATCAAAGCCACCAAGAAGGTCGCCTTCCGCCCCGTCAAGGAACTAAAAGAGGCGATCTGACCACTCACGTTTCGTTAAGCCTGATCAGCCTCCTCCGGCCTCACCGCACCCTGCTTTTCTGGTATACCGCCTCTCTCCCCTGACCCGGCGGTTTGACCAGAAATGTCCTCCCTCACCTTTTCGCATACCGTGACCGAGCGCTTCCTGCGCTACGTCACCATCGACACCCAGTCCGATCCGGAATCCCCGAGCTCGCCCTCGACGGAGAAGCAGAAGGACCTCGGCCGCGTGCTCGCCGCCGAACTGAAGGCCATGGGCGTCGAGGACGCGCATCTCGACGACTTCGGCTACGTCTATGGAACGATTCCGGGCAACACACCTAAGAAGGTACCGGTGATCTGCTTCTGCTCGCACATGGACACTTCGCCCGACGTCACCGGCAAGAACGTCAAGCCGCAGATGGTGAAGAACTATCGCGGCGGCGACATCACGCTGCCGGGCGATACCAGCCAGGTGATCCGCTTCGCCGAGCATCCGGCGCTGAAGAACCAGATCGGCAACGACATCATCACCACCGACGGCACCACGCTGCTCGGTGCCGACAACAAGGCCGGCGTGGCTGAGATCATGGATGCCGCGCATTTCTTCATCAACAACCCGCAAGTGAAGCACGGCACCATCAAGATCCTGTTCACGCCGGACGAGGAGATCGGCCGCGGCGTCGACAA
Source organism: Bradyrhizobium sp. MI1.4 (assembly GCF_055811315.1). Taxonomy (NCBI): domain Bacteria; kingdom Pseudomonadati; phylum Pseudomonadota; class Alphaproteobacteria; order Hyphomicrobiales; family Nitrobacteraceae; genus Bradyrhizobium; species Bradyrhizobium sp. MI1.4. Next base: position 91,916 of record NZ_JBVVPP010000007.1, read on the forward strand.
TGTCGACATCAAGAAGCTCGGCGCTGATTTCGGCTACACCATGGACGGCGAGAGCGCGGGTAGCGTCGAGGACGAGACCTTCTCGGCGGACGGCGCCACCATCACCATCAACGGCGTCAGCGCCCATCCCGGCTATGCCAAGGGCAAGATGGAGCACGCCATCAAGATCGCCGCCGCCATCGTCGAGCGCCTGCCCCGGGAAGGCTGCTCGCCCGAGACGACATCAGGCAAGCAGGGTTTTCTGCATCCGATCGGGATCGAGGGTGCGCTGGAGCAGGCTACGCTCTCCTTCATTGTGCGCGACTTCACCGAGGAAGGGCTGAAGGAGAAGGAGATCCTGCTCGAGAACATCGTCAAGGACGTGATGAAGGATTTTCCGCGCTCGACTTACACATTCGAGGTGCGGGAGCAGTACCGCAACATGAAGCAGGTGATCGATCGCCACCCGCACATTCTTGAATACGCCATCGAAGCGATCCGCCGCGCCGGCCTGCGCCCGATGCGCACCGCGATCCGCGGCGGCACCGACGGCTCCCGCCTGTCCTTCATGGGACTGCCCTGCCCCAACATCTTCGCCGGCGAGCACGCATTTCACTCCCGGCTCGAATGGGTCAGCCGGCAGGACATGGAGAAGGCGGTGCAGACGATCGTCCATCTCGCCATGATCTGGGAGGAGAAGGCTTAGGCCTCTCGTCAAAAGGCAATATGGCTGGGATCGCTCCCGGCCATCGTCCTGCACGTTACGGCACCCGCATCGCACGCGGAGAGCGATGGAAGCGGTTGGAGCTCGCCATCCAGTTCGGGAGCGGCGCGCCGTCGCGATGCCGGCCACCGGCAACAGCCGCAGCCCAGGCCACCGCAGCGCCGATCAGGGTTGCTGCCGCAACGGAGAAGGCGACGATGATGGAGTTACGCCGCGCCCGATTGATGGCCGTCCTTGAATCCGCGATCAGCGTGTCGACCCGTCGCTCCGAGTCGGGTGCTGCAAGTCCCGTCAACGCGGCCACCTGCTGCACGAGGTAGGCCCGGTCATCGGTGCTGACGCCGCTGTGGCTCGACGACGTCATCAGGATGCGTCCCGCTTCGGCACGAGGTTCCCTGAGGTCGGTGTTGGGGGGCCGCCGCGCTGCGCGAAACAGCTTATCCAGCTCGTAGCTCAACAGAGGCTCGGCGGCGGAGGTACTGCTCGCCGAACTGCGCATCGGCGAGCGGTCAATCGCAGCTGCGCCGAGCATCGCGAGCAGAGCGGCACCAAGCAGCACGGCGAGCGCCCAGGACATCAGGCCATGCAGCCCGTCCCGCCGTTCGCCCTCGTCTTCGATCGTTGTGACCGCCGGGGCTGGTCGCGTCGTCCGGCCGGCGATATAGCCGCCGAAGCCGAAGCTGATAATCGCCTGGATGATCAGATACAGCCCCGACAGCAAAGCCAGCGCCGCCGATGCATCGCGCCATGTCGGCGAGGCTGAACTGACGCCCAGGCCGACGGCGACTCCAAAGCCGACCAGGATGAACGACATTGCGCCGGCAGCCAAAGCGCCTGCGATCACCGAGCTCCACTGGATGATGCGCCTTTCATCGGCAGCGACGCCGCCGCCTTCCACGATGTCTTCCCGTATGAGAGTTTCCATGGTCATCGCCGCTCTCTCAGCGCAAGCCGAAGAACGACAGGATCGCCATGACCACCACGATCAAGCCGATGAGATAAATCAATCCGTCCATGGTCCGTCCTCCTCAATTTCTCCTCGTCGCTAATCACAATGAACAAGGAACGTTCCAAATTGGACCGAGCCCGCGGGAACGAACCCGCGCGATGCGGATTATCTGTCCAAGTCCCAAGGATGAAGTTTGTGAGCACGAAAGCCTCAGCCGGTAAGTCCCGGCTGGGGCTTTCTTTTTGTGCGCCGGTTCCTGTCCTATGTTAACGACGCCGGCTCTCGGATCATCAAGGATGCGCTCGGGGCGGGAACCTCCGGATCGGGAGAGCCGCGTGGATCGCAGAACCGCGTGCCTTCATCAGGCAGATGCATTCCGGGAAAAGGCGATCGCCGATCCCGAGCACCACGACCAGTGGATCGATGAAGCCATCAAATGGCTGGAACGGGCCATGGAAGCGGGCTGCCGCGCCATCGTCACGGTCGAAGGCGGCGATATGCCGAACGTGGCACGCGGAGCGGCAGCCGATGCTCGGCTGAGCTTGATCACACGCCAATGAGAAGAGCTGCCGTCTTCGCGAGCGCTGCGGCAATTGTTCCCGGAACGTAACAATGTTGCGGGTCGACACTGTTCCCAACGCCATGCTAGGCCGGGCGCAGACCGCAACCAGAGTGACGTCGTGCTCGCGAACCGCCAGCCCTCAGGATCATGCCGGCCGCGCAACTGGCGCGGGCTGCTGTCTGTGCTGATCGCGGTCGTCTACCTGCTCGCGGGAGCGCTGCATGGCCTGCACGACATCGACGTCACCACGCCCGGTGGCGGCTCGGAGATTAGCGCGGTGCTTGACGGCTCGGCGGATCACAACGACCACAAGGCCATCGGCGGGCATCATTGCCATGGCTGCTTCTCGGTGACGGTGGCGCAGCCGACGCCACCGGCCGGATCGATCGGGCTCGTGTCCGCATCGCGCCCGCAACGCGCACCCCGGCTCGCCGGCATTGTTCCCGACACCGACTCCCCGCCTCCCAAACATAGGGCCTGAACGGATTGGTCGGGCGCCATGAGCGTCCATTCGGTTCATCCTCACAGGTCGGTTTCATGTTTTTCAGGGGAATGGCCGCGCGCCTGGCGTGCGCGGCAGCGTGTCTGATTGCCGGATCGGCGCTTGCGCCATCTCACGCCCAGACTCTGACGATGCGGAGCGCGCTTTCGCGCGCGCTGGCCGCGAGCCCGCGGCTGACCGCGGCGGAGCGCGATGTCGGCATCGCCACGGGCCAGCGCATCCAGGCAGGTGCGCTTCTCAATCCGGAACTGACCTACGAACAGGACAATTCGTTCGGGTCCGGCATCTATCGCGGCACACGATCGGCCGAGACCACGCTCCAGATCAGCCAGGCCTTCGAGCTGTTCGGCAAGCGCGACGCGCGGATTGCAGCTGGCGTCGCCGGCATCGAGGTCGCCGCGATCCAGCGCAAAGCCGTCAGGCTGGAGGTGCTGTCGGAGACCGCGATCGCCTTCCTCAGCGTGCTCGGCGCACAGCGGCGCATCCAGATCCTCGACGAGCAGATCACCGCCATCGACCGGCTGACGCCGCTTTTGCGCCGACGCGTCGAGGCCGGCGCCTCCTCGCCGGCCGAGACCGGCCGTGCGGAGGTGGCGTCCGCACTGGTGAAGGCCGACCGCGAGCGCTTCAAGGCGACGCTGGCCAGCGCCCGGCGCGAGCTTGCGGTCTTGATGGGCGACGCGGCACCGAAATTCGGCGAGGTCTCCGGACGGCTCGACACCATGGGCCGGCCGCCGACGTTCCAGTCGGTCGTCGCCGCGATCGATGCCAATCCGCAGCTGGTGCGCTGGACCGCGATCTATGCCCAGCGCAACGCCGAGCTGTTGCTGGCGCGGCTAAGGCCCTATCCCGACGTGCGGATCGCCGCCGGCTGGCGCCATTTCAACGAGACCAATGACGACGCGGCGCGCCTCACCGTCTCGGTGCCGATCCCCGTGTTCGACCAGAACCAGGGCAATATCCTTTCGGCCCAGGAAAGCCTCGCCAAGACCAAGGCCGAGCGCGAGGCCAACCGCAACACGCTGATCGTGGTCGCCGGCCGCGCCTACGACTCGCTGCAGGGCTCGCTGCGCGAGCTCGCGGTGCTGCGCGAGAGCGCCATTCCCAAGGCCACCGAAGCCTCGGACGCCATCGCGCAAGGCTACGGCCAGGGCCGCTTCAGCCTGCTCGAAGTGCTCGATGCCCAGGCCAGCGTCACCCAGGCGCGGCTGCGCGAGCAGGAGGCGCTGCAGAATTTCCACGCGGGGGTGGCGACCATCGAAGGGCTCGTCGGCAATCCCTTTACGCTGGCGCGGGAGAGCGCACGATGAAGACGTCCTCCACCATCCTCGTCGCATTCGTTGCCGCCGCACTTGGCGTCGCACTTGGCGCTTACGGCTATTCCCTGCTCGGCCCGGCCAGGGTCGAGCATGCCGAACACGCCGCGGACAAGAAGCCGGAGAAGCCGAACGACCATGTCGAGCAGGACGAGCACGGTGCCGACCGGATCCGCATCTCCGACGTCAAGCTTGCCGCCGCCGGCGTGACGCTGGCGGAAGCCGGGAGCGTCACGCTGACCGACACGCTCGCCTTCAACGGCATCCTGCGCGCCAACCAGGAAGCCGTGGTGCAGGTGACGCCGCGCTTTCCCGGCGTTGCCAAATCGATCCAGAAGCGCATCGGCGACGAGGTCGGCAAGGACGATCTGCTCGCCGCGATCGAGAGCAACCAGAGCCTCACCGTCTACGAGCTCAAGGCGCCGCTTGCCGGCACCGTCATCGAGCGGCAGATCTCGCTCGGCGAATACGCCTCCGAGCAGAAGCCGGCCTTCGTCGTCGCCGACCTCTCCACCATCTGGGTCGATCTGTCGATCTATCGCCAGGATCTGCGGCGCGTTCGTCTCAACGACGAGGTGCTGATCGATCCCGACGACGGCCGCGGCGAGATCAAGGGCACGATCGCCTACATGGCCCCGATCGGCTCGAGCGAGACCCAGACGGCGCTGGCGCGCGTGGTGCTGCCAAATCCGGACGGGCGCTTGCGTCCCGGCCTGTTTGTCACGGCACGGCTGATCCTCGCCGCCCGCAACGTCGCGGTCGCGGTGCGCAAAAGCGCGATCCAGACGCTGGAGAACAGGACTATCGTGTTCGTTCGTGAGGACGGCGACAAGATCGAGGCGCGCCCGGTGGAGCTTGGCGATTCCGACCCGCGCCATGTCGAGATCAAGGCCGGTCTATCGGCCGGCGAGCATTACGTCGCGGAAAACAGCTTCGTCGTGAAGGCGGAGATGGGCAAGGGCGAGGCCGAGCATGATTGAGCGTCTCATCGCGGTCTCGCTGCAGCAGCGCTGGCTGGTCCTGCTGCTCGCGCTCGGCGCCGTCGCTTTCGGAGCGTGGAATTTCCAACGCCTTCCGATCGACGCCGTGCCCGACATCACCAACGTCCAGGTCCAGATCAACACCCGCGCCCCCGGCTATTCGCCGCTGGAAACCGAGCAGCGCATCACCTTCCCGGTCGAGACCGCGATGGGCGGGCTGCCCAAGCTCGACTACACGCGCTCGCTGTCGCGCTACGGCCTGAGTCAGGTGACCGTCGTCTTCAAGGACGGCACCGACATCTATTTTGCCCGCCAGCTCGTCGGCGAACGGATCCAGCAGGTGAAGGACCAGCTTCCGGCCGGCGTCGAGGTCGCGATGGGACCGGTCTCGACCGGGCTCGGCGAAATCTTCATGTACACCGTCGAGGCCAAGGCGGGCGCGAAGACGCAAGGCGGCCACGACTATTCGCTGACCGACTTGCGCACCGTGCAGGACTGGATCATCAAGCCGCAGCTTCGCAACGTGCCGGGGGTGATCGAGGTCAACACCATCGGCGGCTTCGAGCGGCAATTCCATGTGCTCCCCGATCCCGGCAAGCTGATGGCCTACCGGCTCGGCTTTCGCGACGTCATGACGGCGCTCGCCGCCAACAATGCCAATGTCGGCGCCGGCTATATCGAGCGCAACGGCGAGCAATATCTGGTTCGCTCGCCGGGCCAGGTCGGCAATGTCGGCGAAATCAGGGACATCGTCATCGGCTCGCGCGGCGGCAATCCCGTCAGGATCAGGGATATCGCGACCGTCACCGAAGGCCGCGATTTGCGCACGGGAGCCGCAACGCGCGATGGCGAGGAAACCGTGCTCGGCACCGCCATGCTTTTGATCGGCGAGAACAGCCGCACCGTGGCGCGCCGTGTCGCGGCCCGGCTGGAGGATATCGCCAAATCGCTGCCCGACGGCGTCGTGACGCGGACCGTCTACGACCGCACCGATCTGGTCGAAGCCACCATCCGCACCGTCGAGAGCAATCTGCTGGAAGGCGCGGCCCTGGTCGTGGCCGTGCTGTTCCTGATCCTCGGCAACATCCGCGCCGCGCTGGTGGTGGCTTGCGTCATTCCGCTGTCCATGGCCATGACGGTCACCGGCATGGTCGAGGCCAAGGTCAGCGCGAACCTGATGAGCCTGGGTGCAATCGATTTCGGCATCATCGTCGACGGCGCCGTGATCATCGTCGAGAACTGCCTGCGCATGCTGGCCGAGGTCCAGCGCGAGAAAGGCGGCCTGCTCACGATCTCCGAACGGCTGCGCGCGATCCGGAGTGGGTCGAGCGAGGTGATCAAGCCGAGCCTGTTCGGAACGCTGATCATCGCAGTGGTCTACCTGCCGGTGCTGACGCTGACCGGCGTCGAGGGCAAGATGTTCACGCCGATGGCCCTGACGGTGCTGATGGCGCTGGGTGCCGCGGTGCTGTTCTCCATCACCTTCGTGCCGGCGGCGGTTGCCATCTTCGTCACCGGCAAGGTGTCCGAACACGAAAACCTGTTCATGCGGCTGGCGAAGCGCGCCTATCTCCCCGTGCTCCGGCTGGCGATCGACCATCGCCTCGGCGTCGCAATCATGGCCGCCATCATCGTGGTCGCAAGCTGCGTTGCCGCCGCGCGCATGGGCGGCGAGTTCATCCCGAGCCTGGACGAAGGCGACGTCGCGCTGGCCTCGATCCGGATTCCCGGCACCAGCCTGACCCAGTCGCTGGACCTGCAAAAGGCGCTGGAAAAGCGCGTCAAGCAGATTCCGGAGGTGAAGGAGTTCTTCACCCGCATCGGCACCGCCGAGATCGCAACCGACCCGATGTCGCCGGCACAGACCGACGGCTACATCATGCTGAAGCCGCGCGCCGGATGGCCCGACCCTGGCAGCTCCAAGGCCGAGGTGATCGAGGCCATCGCCCGTGCCGCTGACGACATCCCCGGCAGCGCCTATGAAATCTCCCAGCCGATCCAGTTCCGCGTCAACGAGTTGATCTCCGGCGTGCGAAGCGACGTCGGCGTCAAGATCTTCGGCGACGACCTCGAGATCCTGCAAGGCGCGGCAAAACAGGTCGAAGCCGCGATCCGCGGCATCCGCGGCGCCAGCGACGTCAAGATCGAGCAGGTCTCGGGCCTGCCGATCCTCACCGTCCGCCTCGACCGCCAGGCGCTCGCCCGGTATGGGCTCAGCATCAGCGAGGTGCAGGGCATCGTCGAGATCGCGGTCGGCGGCAAGTCGGCCGGCAAGCTGTTCGAGGGCGACCGCCGCTTCGACATCGTCGTGCGCCTGCCGGAACATCTGCGCGGCGATCTCGAGGTCATCCGGGCGATCCCGATCCCGCTGCCGCCGGGTGAGGAAGCAGCAATCGGCGCGCCAATCCGGACCGCATTGCCCGCCCCTCCCCTTGCCCAGATGCGCTATGTGCCGCTGTCGTCGGTCGCAACCGTCGAAGCGACGCCTGGCCCGAACCAGATCAGCCGCGAGAACGGCAAGCGGCGCATTGTGGTCACCGCCAATGTCCGCGCGCGCGATCTCGGCTCCTTCGTCACCGAGGCCGAGGCAGCCGCCGCGGAGAAGGTCAAGCTGCCGCCGGGCTACTGGATCGGCTGGGGCGGACAGTTCGAGCAATTGGTCTCCGCCACCAAGCGGCTGACGCTCGTGGTGCCGTTGGCGCTGCTGCTGGTCTTCCTGCTGCTGTTCATGGGCATGGGATCGGCGGCTGATGCGGCGCTCGTGTTCTCCGGCGTGCCGCTGGCACTGACCGGCGGCGTCATGGCGCTGCTGCTGCGCGGTATTCCGCTGTCCATCAGCGCCGGCGTCGGCTTCATCGCACTGTCGGGCGTCGCTGTCCTCAACGGGCTCGTCATCATCGCCTTCATCGAGCGGCTGCGCAGCGAGGGCCAACCCGTTACCGACGCGGTGCGCGAGGGCGCGCTGACACGCCTGCGTCCGGTGCTGATGACGGCGCTGGTCGCGTCCCTCGGCTTCGTGCCGATGGCCCTTGCCACCGGGGCCGGTGCCGAGGTGCAGCGGCCGCTTGCGACCGTGGTGATCGGCGGTATCATCTCCTCGACCGTGCTGACGCTGCTGGTGCTGCCGGCGCTCTACGTGCTGTTCCGCCGTGACGGGGCTGCCGAAACGCCTACAATAGCGCCTGATTTGGCAGCGTCCAGGGAGCGATAGAGGTGGGCAGCCACGACCATCACGGCCATCATCACGATGATCATAGCCACGGCCATGATCACGATCATGGTGGCCACGCCCATGCCCATGCGCCCGCCAGTTTCGGCAAGGCGTTCGCAATCGGCATCTCACTCAACACCGCGCTGGTCGCGGCGGAGGCCGTCTACGGCTATATCGGCAACTCCACGGCTCTGCTTGCGGATGCCGGCCATAATCTTAGCGACGTGCTCGGCCTGGTCGTGGCCTGGTGCGCGTCGATCGCGGCGCGGCGCGCGCCCAGCGGCCGCTTCACCTATGGCCTGCGCGCCTCCACCATCCTGGCGGCGCTGGCGAACGCGGTGTTCCTGCTGGTCGCAACCGGCGCGATCGGCTGGGAAGCGATTTTGCGCCTGCGGGAGCCGGAGCCGGTCGCCGGCATCACCGTGATGGTGGTCGCCGGCATCGGCATCCTCATCAACGGTTTTACCGCCATGTTGTTCGCGCGCGGTCGCAAGGACGACATCAACATCGAAGGCGCCTATCTGCACATGGCGGCCGACGCCGCGGTCTCGCTCGGCGTCGTCATCTCGGCGGCGCTGATCATCTGGACCGGCTGGCTCTGGCTCGATCCCGTCACCAGCCTCGTCATCTGCGCCACCATCCTCTGGAGCACCACCAGCCTGCTCCGTGGCTCCATCGACATGTCGATGGCGGCGGCGCCCAGGGGCACCGACATTGCCGCGATCAAGATCCTTCTGCTGGAGCGGCCCGGCGTCACTGCGATCCACGATCTCCACGTCTGGCCGATCTCGACCACCGAGACGGCGCTGACCTGCCACCTCGTCATGCCCACCGGCGCCGGCGATGCCTTCCTGATGGAGACGGCGCAGATGCTGAAGCGCTCCCACCGCATCGGCCACACCACGCTTCAGATCGAGACGCATCCGGACAATGGCTGCGCGCTGGCGCCGGATGACGTGGTGTGAGGTAGTTGCGTTGCTGCGTCCCCATCGTCATTGCGAGGAGCGAAGCGACGAAGCAATCCAGACTGCCTCCGCGGAGAACGGTCTGGATTGCTTCGCTGCGCTCGCAATGATGGGGACAGAGCGACGCCTACGCCGCCTTCGCCGTCACGATCCAGATCGCGCCCTGGAGCGCCACGCTCTGACCCTTCAGGAACGGCGCGAGCGTCTCGCGGATCGAGGCTTTTGCCGCGGCATAGGTCTCCGGCGGATGCCCTTGCAGCGCGCGGCTCGCCGGGCCGATCTGGAGCGAGCCTTCGACCGCGGCATCGAGCCCGCCGCCAATCGCGACGTCCATCGCGAGATTGTGCGGCTCCATCGCGACGTCGATGAAGCCCGCGCCTTTCAGGATGCGCGTCACGCGCTCTTCGGAGGCGAAGGCGAACGGGCCCGGCTCCTCCGGCCCGACCGGCGGCATCTTGGGAACGTGCTTGTAGACCGCCATAAGCGGCGCCATCATCCACGGATTTTCCTTTGGCTCGCGCCAGCAGGCAAACGCCAACCGTCCCGTTGGCTTCAGCGCGCGGCGGAGATTGGTGAAAGACGCGATGGGATCGGCGAAGAACATCACGCCGAACCGCGAGGCCAGCAGGTCAAAGCTCGCCGGCTCGAACGGATGCACCGTCGCATCGGCCAGCACGAAATCGAGCGGCAGGCCTTTTGGCGCAAACGCGCGCGCCTGCGACAGCATCGGCTCGGAGACGTCAAGCCCGAGCGCAAAGCCATCAGGCGCGACAGCCTTCGCGAACGCGAACGTCGTCGCACCGGAGCCACAGCCGATGTCGAGGACGCGCTCGCCCGGCTTCGGCCTGGCGCGGGCGATCAGCACGTCGGCAATGGGTCCCAGCAGGCTCTCCTGCGCCGCATGGCGATCGGCCCAGCGCTGCCCGCTGGGGCCATTCCAGTAGGCGATCTGATCGGCGTTCTGCTCGTGTCCGCTTGGTTGTTGCATCAGGACCTCTGTGGCTCGGTATCGCCCGCCTGCGCCTATCGGCTTCGGCGCGGCAGCCTTCGTTCGCTTCGCGCCAATAACGTGTGAGGCTGGCTCGCCGAGCCGAAGCTCGCGAAGCGAGCAAAGGCTGGTGGGCGGTGAGAGATTCGAACTCCCGACCCTCTCGGTGTAAACGAGATGCTCTAACCAGCTGAGCTAACCGCCCTCGCCGCTTCTTTATCCCTACCGGCCCCGAACGGGCAAGCGCGGAACGCCAATTCCTGGCCTCAATCCTGTGGCCGGCCCGGCAGCAGCGGCACCGCGTCGATCCACACCGCCGCCGAGTGGCACCAGATCTGCCTGACGGGCCGCAATTTGTCGCGCTGGCGGATGCTGCCCCAGCGGATGCCCCAATCGTCCTCCTGGTCGCCCTCGCCGCTCGTGAACAGCGGGGAACCGCAGTCGGCGCAAAAGTGCTGGAAGCGCATCCGGCCGTTGTCGCCGCGCTTGCCGTAGATCCTGGGCGTGCCGGCAGTCAGGCGGACTTCGGCGCCCGAACAGACGGCCGTCACCCGGAAGGGCGAGCCGGTCAGTGTCTGGCAATCGGTGCAGTGGCAGACCGACACCGTCTCGGGGTCGATCTCGGCTTCAAAGGTAATCTCGCCGCAATGGCATTGCCCGTCGATGTGCATTGTCGTCATCCGCTGCCCAAAACAAAATGCCCCACAAAAAAACGGCGCCCGAAGGCGCCGTTTTATCATCTTTTTCGAGCTGCGATCTCAGTGAGCGGTCAGGCCGCCGGCGGCTTCGTCGCCGTCCGGCTTCACCGTCACCTTGGTGTCCTCTTCCCAGACGATCGGCACTGGCTTCTTGACCAGCGCCTTGGCGACGACGTCGTCGAGGCGCGAGACCGGGATGATCTCCATGCCGCCCTTGATCGCATCGGAAATCTCCGTGAGATCCTTGGCGTTGTCCTCAGGAATCAGCACCGTCTTGATGCCGCCGCGGGCAGCAGCCAGCAGCTTCTCCTTCAAGCCGCCGATCGGCAGCACGCGGCCGCGCAGCGTGATTTCGCCGGTCATCGCGACATCGTGGCGGACCGGGATGCCGGTCATGACCGAGATGATCGCGGTGGCCATCGCCACGCCCGCCGACGGACCGTCCTTCGGCGTCGCGCCTTCCGGCACGTGCACGTGGATGTCGCGCCGGTCGAACAGCGGCGGCTCGATGCCGTAGACGATCGCGCGCGAGCGGACATAGGACGCCGCCGCCGAGATCGATTCCTTCATCACGTCACGCAGATTGCCCGTGACCGTCATCTTGCCCTTGCCGGGCATCATGACGCCTTCGATCGTCAGCAACTCGCCGCCGACATCGGTCCAGGCAAGGCCGGTGACGATGCCGACCTGCGGCTCGCTCTCGATCTCACCGTAGCGGTACTTCGGCACGCCCAGAAGCTCTTCGAGAGTCTTCTCGGTGATCTTGACCGACTTCTTCTTGGAGATCATCAGCTCCTTCACCGCCTTGCGGGCGAGTGTGGAGAGCTCACGCTCCAAATTGCGCACGCCCGCTTCGCGGGTGTAGCGGCGGATCAGAAGCAGCAGCGCGTCGTCGTCGATCGAGAACTCCTTGGAGTCCAGGCCGTGCTTGGACACCGCGGTCGGGATCAAGTGCTTGCGCGCGATCTCGACCTTCTCGTTCTCGGTGTAGCCCGCGATCCGGATGATCTCCATGCGGTCCATCAGCGGTCCCGGAATATTGAGCGTATTCGCGGTCGTGATGAACATCACGTTGGACAGATCGTAGTCGACCTCGAGATAGTGGTCGTTGAAGGTCGCGTTCTGCTCGGGGTCGAGGACCTCGAGCAGCGCCGAGGACGGATCGCCGCGGAAATCGGCGCCCATCTTGTCGATCTCGTCCAGCAGGAACAGCGGATTGGACGACTTCGCCTTCCGCATCGACTGGATGATCTTGCCGGGCATCGAGCCGATATAGGTGCGGCGGTGCCCGCGGATCTCGGCCTCGTCGCGCACGCCACCGAGCGAGACGCGCACGAATTCGCGCCCCGTCGCCTTCGCGATCGACTTGCCGAGCGAGGTCTTGCCGACGCCGGGAGGGCCGACGAGGCACAGGATCGGGCCCGTCAGCTTGTTGGCGCGCGACTGTACGGCGAGATACTCGACGATGCGGTCCTTGACCTTCTCCAGCCCGTAGTGATCCGCATCCAGAACCGCCTGCGCGGCTTCCAGATCCTTCTTCACCTTGGACTTCTTGTTCCACGGAATCGACAGCAGCCAATCCAGATAGTTGCGCACGACGGTCGCTTCCGCGGACATCGGCGACATCTGGCGCAGCTTCTTCAATTCATGCTGCGCCTTCTCGCGCGCTTCCTTGGAGAGCTTGGTCTTGGAGATCTTCTCTTCGAGATCGGCGAGCTCGTCGCGACCGTCGTCGTCGCCGAGCTCCTTCTGGATCGCCTTCATCTGCTCGTTGAGATAGTACTCGCGCTGGGTCTTCTCCATCTGGCGCTTGACGCGCGAGCGGATGCGCTTCTCGACCTGGAGCACCGAGATCTCGCTCTCCATCAGGCCCAGCACCTTCTCCAGGCGCTGCGTGACCGACAGCGTCTCCAGGATGCCCTGGCGATCCGCGATCTTGACGGCGAGATGCGAGGCGACGGTGTCGGCGAGCTTGGCAAAATCGGTGATCGCCTGCACGACGCCGACGACCTCGGCCGAGATCTTCTTGTTGAGCTTCACGTAGCTCTCGAAGTCGGACACGACGGAGCGCGCCATGGCCTCCGCCTCGACCGACTTCGCATCGGTATCGGCGAGCGCAATCGCGGTCGCTTCGTAATAGTCGGCGCGATCGGTGTACTTCTGCACGCGCGCCCGCTCGAGCCCTTCGACCAGCACCTTCACAGTGCCGTCGGGAAGCTTCAAGAGCTGGAGCACGCTGGCAAGCGTACCGGTCTCGTAAATGGAATCGGGTGCCGGATCATCGTCGGACGCGTTCTTCTGGGTCGCGAGCATGATCAGCGCGTCGTTCTTCATCACCTCTTCGAGCGCGCGGATCGACTTCTCGCGGCCGACGAAGAGCGGAACGATCATGTGCGGGAAGACGACGATGTCGCGCAGGGGCAGCACGGGATAGGCGTGCGTTTCGCCATGGACGATGGTTGGCCTGGGTTTTGGATTGGTCATGGCCTTTTCCTTTTGCTTTGCCCCCTTGCACGCAGCCCGCCATGCTCATGCGCAACCGCCACAAGGTGCCGAGGTGACCCGCAATACCGATCGCTCCTTTTGAGGTTGGACCGGCTTGCCGAATCGGAACTGAGGCGAATCTTGAAGAGAATTTTTACTCGCCGCCGACATTAGGTGGCTATCGACCCGGGGGGTGTCAAGTCATTGAAAGACGCGCGCCATCAGGCGCTTACGCACGCAATAAGCGACACCGGCTGCGGAGATACTTTCCGCAGCCCCTGCTTGAGGAGACGATTGGAGCGTTCCAGCGCCGAAATCAGGCGCTGGCGTTCTCGACGGCGCGATCGGACCGATCGGCGTAGATGTAGAGCGGACGCGCCGTTCCTTCCACGACTTCGCGGGAAATCACGACTTCTTCCACACCTTCGAGGCCCGGCAGGTCGAACATGGTCTCGAGCAGGATCGCCTCGAGGATTGAACGCAGCCCCCGCGCACCGGTCTTGCGCTCGATCGCCCTGCGGGCAACCGCGCCAAGCGCCTCGTCGGCGAAGGTCAGCTCGATGTTCTCCATCTCGAACAGCCGCTGGTACTGCTTCACCAGCGCGTTCTTCGGCTCGACCAGGATCTTCTTGAGCGAAGCCTCGTCCAGATCCTCCAGCGTCGCCACGACGGGCAGACGGCCGACGAATTCCGGGATCAGGCCGTACTTCAGGAGATCCTCAGGCTCGACATGACGGAAGATTTCGCCGGTGCGGCGGTCTTCCGGTGCGAGCACCTGAGCGGCGAAACCGATCGAGGTCGAACGTCCGCGTGCCGAGATGATCTTTTCGAGGCCCGAGAACGCACCACCGCAGATGAACAGGATATTGGTGGTGTCCACCTGCAGGAACTCCTGCTGCGGATGCTTGCGGCCGCCCTGCGGCGGGACCGAAGCCACCGTGCCTTCCATGATCTTGAGCAGCGCCTGCTGCACGCCCTCACCCGACACGTCGCGCGTGATCGAGGGATTGTCGGACTTGCGGCTGATCTTGTCGATTTCGTCGATGTAGACGATGCCGCGCTGGGCACGCTCGACATTGTAGTCGGCGGCCTGGAGCAGCTTCAGGATGATGTTCTCGACGTCCTCGCCGACATAGCCGGCTTCGGTCAGCGTCGTCGCATCCGCCATCGTGAACGGCACGTCCAGGATGCGGGCGAGCGTCTGCGCGAGCAGCGTCTTGCCCGAGCCGGTCGGACCGATCAGCAGGATGTTCGACTTCGCAAGCTCGACGTCGTTGTGCTTGGTCTGGTGGTTGAGGCGCTTGTAGTGATTGTGCACCGCGACCGAGAGGACCTTCTTCGCATGGTTCTGGCCGATCACGTAATCGTCCAGCACCTTGCAGATTTCCTTCGGCGTCGGAATCCCGTCGCGCGACTTCACCAGCGAGGATTTGTTCTCCTCGCGAATGATGTCCATGCAGAGCTCAACGCACTCGTCGCAAATGAAGACCGTGGGACCCGCGATCAGTTTGCGCACTTCGTGCTGGCTCTTGCCGCAGAACGAGCAATACAGCGTGTTCTTGGAGTCGCTCGTGCCGACCTTACTCATTCATGTCTCCGTCCGCGGTTCGATCCCGTCCGCTCGATCGCCCTATTCCGGCACGACAGCCGGTACAGTCCTTCAAATAGAGCAAATTCCGTACCAAAAAAGACCCTACGCGTTACATGCCGTGCGAATCGCGGTCATTCGATTCCCCGCGATCATAGCCGATCAGTCATAGCGAACCATGCTGGCACCCGACTATCAAGAATTCGCTAATCGGGGGTCGCCGGCTACCCGTGACAATACCGTGATTTCCGGTCTTGGCACGGGCGAAGTGATCGAAATCACCCCGGCGTTGCTGGATCGCCACGAAAAACAAGCACGAAAGCGGAACTTTCTGCCTGTCGCAGGGCGCAAAAGTGCGTTTTGCGACGCGCGCACGTGTCCTTAACGTGAACGCTCCCTGATGTGCCCGCGGTCCCAGAGGGATTGCCGGCACAGTAGTGCTACGGGGTCTTCGGCGACGCGGTTTCCTCGGCGCGCTTGTCGATCACCCTGTCGACCAGGCCGAACTCCTTGGCGTCGCTCGCGGTCAGGAACTTGTCGCGTTCCAGCGCGTCCTCGATCGCCTTGTAGGTCTGGCCGGTGTGCTTCACGTAGATCTCGTTGAGCCGCTTCTTCAGGTTCAGGATTTCCTGGGCGTGCAGCATGATGTCGGTGGCCTGGCCCTGGAAGCCGCCGGAGGGCTGATGCACCATGATGCGCGCGTTCGGCAGCGAGAAGCGCATGTCCTTCTCGCCGGCGCAGAGCAGCAGCGAGCCCATCGAGGCGGCCTGGCCGGTGCACAGCGTCGAGACCGGCGGACGAATGAACTGCATGGTGTCGTAGATCGCGAGGCCCGACGTCACCACGCCGCCCGGCGAGTTGATGTACATCGAGATTTCCTTCTTCGGATTTTCCGCCTCAAGGAACAACAGCTGCGCGACGATCAGCGTCGACATGCCGTCCTCGACCGGCCCGGTCAGGAAGATGATGCGCTCTTTCAGAAGGCGCGAGAAAATGTCGTAGGCGCGCTCGCCACGGTTGGTCTGCTCGACCACCATGGGCACGAGGTTCATGTAGGTTTCAACCGGATCGCGCATGAGTCACCTAGGGTTTTGAAGAGGCGGACATCGCCAGGCCCGGCTGCCAGTCGGGGCTGGATCTGCCGGAAGGCCGATGGACGTCCCGTGATGCAGGAACTTGGCAGAAGAACTTGGTAGAGGCACTTGGCAGAAGCAGAGGGCGTAGCGACAGATATAGCCCAATTCGCGCCTGACAAGTGCGGAGCGAATTAAGGCTTAATCCGTGAGGCAGTTGAAGCTGATTCGTACAAAGAGGCCCAGCCGGCCACCTGGCTAGCTCGACCTCTTCGCTGATCATCCTTAATGCAAGGCTATCCTGGAGGCTCTCCTAAAGGCTCTTCTGGAGCCCTCAGGCCGCGGTCTTTTCCGCCTCGTCGTCCTTGTAGAGATCGTCGCGCGAGACCTTCTTCTCGGTCACCTTGGCAAGCTCGAGGATGAAGTCGACGACCTTGTCCTCATAGATCGGTGCACGAAGCTGGGCCAACGCTTGGGCGTTGCTGCGGTAATAGTCCCAGACCTCCTTCTCGCGGCCCGGCATCGAGCGCGCCCGCTCGATCACGGCGCGGCCGACCTCGTCATCGGTCACGGAGATCTTGTTCTTCTCGCCGATCTCCGAGAGCACGAGGCCGAGCCGCACGCGACGATCGGCGATCTTGCGGTACTCTTCCTTGGCGGCGTCTTCAGTGGTGTCTTCGTCGGCGAAGGTCTTGCCGGCGGAGTCCATCTCGGCCTTCACCGAGTTCCACATCAGATTGAACTCCTCGTCGACCAGCGAGGGCGGAGCCTCGAAGCGATGGGCCTCGTCGAGGCGGTCGAGCAGCGCGCGCTTGACGCGCTGGCGGGTCGCGGTCGCGAACTCGGCCACCAGCCGCTCGCGCGCCGCTTCCTTCAGCTTGTCCAGCGATTCCAGGCCGAGCGTCTTCGCGAACTCGTCGTCGATCGCGAGATCCTGCGGCGCCTCGATCAGCGTCGCGGTGGTCTCGAACTCGGCCGGCTGGCCGGCAAGCTTGTCGTTCATGTAGTTCTTGGGGAACGCCACCTTCAGCGTGCGGGTCTCGTTGGCGGCGATGCCGATGAGCTGCTCTTCGAAGCCGGGGATGAAGGTGTTGGATCCGATCACCACCTGGATGCCCTCGCCGGCGCCGCCTTCGAAGGCTTCGCCGTTGATGGTGCCCTTAAAGGCGACGGTGACGCGATCACCCGATTCGGCCTTGGCGCCCTCGCCCTTCGCGGCATAGCCACGGTTCGAATCGGCGATGCGCTTGATCGCCTCGTCGACGTCGGCGTCGGTGACTTCGGCCACGGGCTTTTCGACCTCGAAGGTCTTGAAGTCGGCGAGCGCAATCGACGGCACCACCTCGATCGCAACCGTGTAGGTCAGATCGGTTTTGCCGTTGAGCAGCTCCTCGACCTCGGCCTGCTCGGTCGGCATGGTGATCTTCGGTTCGGTCGCCAGGCGGAAGCCGCGCTCGGAGAACAGCTGAGTGTTGGTGTCGCGGATGGTCTGGTCGATGGTCTCGGCCATCACCGAGCGGCCATAGACCTTCTTGAGGTGCGTGACCGGCACCTTGCCGGGACGGAAGCCGTTGATGCGAACCTTGTCCTTGAGGTCGACGAGCTTGGCACCGGCCTTGGCGTCGAGATCAGACGCGGGAACGCTGATCTTAAACTCGCGCTTCAAACCTTCCGAGAGGGTTTCTGTGACCTGCATGGTGTCCAATCTTCTTCTCGTTCGGTCCCGGCGCGCATGCGTCGGGACGCTGTCATTAATCGATCCGGCGCGAGGCGAACGCCTCAACGCCGGTGGTTCATCGGACCGACTTCCGGCGGACAAACATCCGCGCGGGAGCAGATCGCGTAATCCGTGCAAACGCTGAAAGCGCTTGGTGCGGGCGGAGGGACTCGAACCCCCACAACTTTCGTCACTGGAACCTAAATCCAGCGCGTCTACCAGTTCCGCCACGCCCGCGTAAATTTGCATCAAGACCGGCCGCGATGCCGCGGGCGGCGGGCTTATAGCATGTGCCCGCCTGTTCGCAGCAAAAAAATGGCCCGATAGAGGCAGGCTTCACCTAGGCACGACGGCTGGACTTATCCAGCACGGCGTGGTCCGGATCGGCCCATGAAAACGCGGATCTTCGACCTGACGAGGCGCGAGGTTTTGGCCGGATTTGGCGCCTCTGCGGCCGGGCTGACGGCGGGCGGCGCAGTCCCGGCCGTGACCGCCCAACTCGCGCTTCAGGCAAGGCCGGCAACGCTGGCTCTGAGGTCGGGGCAGCCGGCTACACCCATCTGGGAGCTGGCCGCCGTCAGCCATCTCGGGGATGTCCGCCTCAAACGTGGCGACCGCTGCGAGGTGGTCTTCCGCAACGACCTGCCTGTGCCGCTTGCACCAGTTTGGTACGGCCTCAATGGCCCGGCCGCGGCCGACCCGCTTCGGGGTCGCGCACCGACGGCCCCGGACGCGACGGAAACATCAATCATTTCAGTGCCAACCGCGGGAACCCTGTTGGCCGACTTCCGGCTGTTCGAGGACGGCCTGAAGCAGCCCGCGCGCCCGCTTCCGATCATCGCCACCGAGACCAACACGGTCGCCGCCGATCGCGACGTGGTCCTCTTGATCGAGGAGTGGCGGCTGCGGCCGGATGGGACCGCACTTGCCCCGGGCCGGGAGCCGAAGGACACATCCCCGCTCTATACAATCAACGGAACGACTTCATTCGAACTCTCAGCTTCAGCAAATGAGCGGCTGCGGCTGCGCTTTATCAACGGCTCGCAACGTTCTGTTCTGGCGATCAAATTGGAAAGTCACGAGGTCCACGTGGTGGCCCTGGACGGACAGCCGGCTGAGCCGTTCCCGGCTCGCAACGGCGCGCTGGTGCTGGCTCCCGGCGCACGCGCCGACGCCTTCGTGGATGCGGCCACATCGGCCCCATTCCTGCTGCATGACGGCAAGGAGGCGCGCCAGGTCGGCCGCCTGACGGTCTCCGGCAAGCTTGACCGGCGCGCGCCGCCGTTGCCGCTCTTGCCACTCCCTCCGAATGACCTGCCCGACCGGCTCGATCTGAGGGGCGCCCTGCGATTCGATGTCGCTCTCGGGGCAGCCGACGCCGGGTGGGTACGGGCCGCAAATTTCTCGACGTCCTCCGCCCCCGCCTTTCGCACCAAGGCCGGCCGCACCGTCGTGTTGGCCCTCAAGAACCCCGCCTCCGTCGCAACCGTCTTCCATCTCCACGGCCACCATTTCCGCCTGCTCGACAAGCTCGACGACGGCTGGAAGCCCTATTGGCTCGACACGCTCGCGATCGAACCCGGCCAGACCCAGCGCATCGCATTCGCTGCGGCCTCTCCCGGGCGGTGGCTGATCGAATCCGTCGTCACCGACTGGGCCGCGCCGCGGCTGGTGCGCTGGTACGGGGTGGAGTGAGCTATCGGCCACGCGTCCAAAGATAGCGAGCGTCCGGTTCTTTCTCCTCGTTTCGGGTCCCGTTGGTCTGCTCGATCAGCGTGAACCCGCGCGCTTCATAGAAGCGGCGCGCCAACGCGTTGCGCTGGAAGGTCCAGAGCTCCAGCTGTTCGCTGGCCCGCTTGGCGATATCGAGGAGTTCGGTGCCGACGCCGCGCCCTTGAACAGCAGGAAGCACGTAAAGCTGCTCGACCCAGCCGTCACGGACAGCGATGATTCCGCTCAGTACATCGGCATCGAAGCGTCCCCACACGCGGCACGTCGCCAAGACATGCTCGCGGTAGAACCAGCGGTCCTCATCCGGCGTATGCAGCCCAGCAAGCCAGGGCATCGCATGGTCGAATGCAGCCCGGTGAACCTGCGCCGCCGCGCCCATATCGGTGAGCGCGAGCGGCCTGAGCATTAGTACTCGATCCCCAGCGCATGATAGATCCGTCGGTGCACGGCGGGCAGCGTCTCGGTGAGATCCTCCGCGATCAGGCCCGGCCCCGCCTCGCTCGCCGCTTCGCCATGCATCCACACCGCGATGCTGGCGGCTTCGAACGCCGGGACGCCCTGCGCAAGGAGGCCTGCGATGATGCCGGCGAGGACGTCGCCGGCACCCGCGGTGGCGAGCCAGGGCGGAGCGTTGGCGGCGATGGTGGCGCGGCCGTCGGGCGCGGCAATCGTGGTGTCGGCGCCCTTCAGCAGCACGACCGCACCGGAGCGCTCGGCGGCGGCGCGCACGCGCTCGATCTTCGAGCGCCCCGGATGTTTATTGCTGAGGTCGGAGAACAGCCGCGGGAACTCGCCCTCGTGCGGCGTCAGCACCACCGCCTTGTCCTGCGACGTCTTGATCGATTCGAACAGGCGCTCGGGATTGGCGGCAAAGCTCGTCAGCGCATCCGCGTCGAGCACCAGGCGCCGCTGGGAGGTAAGCGCCGTGTGGACGAGATCGCAGGTGCGCTCGCCGACGCCCGCGCCAGGGCCGATGATGCAGGTGTTGTAACGCTTGTCGCCGAGCAGCTCGCCGAACTCGATGGCGGTATCGACGGGGTGAACCATCACCGCGGTGAGCGCAGCCGCATTGATCGCCAGCGCATCACGCGGTGTGGCCAGAGTCACCAGGCCCGCGCCGGCGCGCAGCGCCCCGCGCGCGGCGAGCCGCGCCGCACCGGTCGCCGCCGCATCGCCCGAGACCGCCAGCACATGACCTCGCGCGTATTTATGGCCGTCGATGCGCGGCACCGGAAAGGCCGAGCCCCAGAAGTCCGGATCGTTCTCAAAAATCTGCGGCGCGATCTCGTCCAGCACCTGCGCCTCGATGCCGATGTCGGCGACGCGGACGTGACCGCAATGCATGCGCCCCGGCAGCAGCAGATGCGCCGGCTTCTTGCGGAAGAAGGTGACGGTCTCGGCGGCGTTCACGGCCACGCCCAGCACGGCCGCGCTGGTGCCGTTGATGCCGCTCGGCAGGTCGACCGCGAGCACCGGCGCACCATTGGCGTTGATCGCCTCGATCATCTCACGCGCCTCGCCCTCGACGGGACGGCTGAGGCCCGCGCCGAACAGCGCATCGATGATCAGCGCCGGTCGCCCGATCGCCTGCGGGTTGAACGGGAGCACCGGGTGTTTCCAACCACGCGCGGCCGAGGCCGCGTCGCCCTGGAGCTGGTCCCGCTCGCACATCAGGATCACCGAGACCTCGCGGCCTTGCGCGGCGAGCTCGGCGGCTGCGACAAAACCGTCCCCGCCGTTGTTGCCCGGGCCGGCCACGATCAGGATTGGCCCCTCCTCCACCAGCGCGTGGGCGGCCTCGGCGACCGCCTGACCGGCGCTGAGCATCAGCTTGAAGCCGGGGGTGCCTGCCGCAATGCTGAGCTGGTCGGCGCGCTGCATTTCGGCGTTGGTCAGAACTTCCATGCCACTTCCCTGTCCAAAAGCCTTTTCAAGAGGCACGTTCCGCACCGGGCCATCCGACGGAACGACGATCTGCACAGATATTGAACCGTTTGCCTATTTCGTAGTCTGCGGTATTTTGTGCGGGTCGGCGCCACCTATCAGAGCTGCACGTTAAAGGGCTGATAACGCTCCAATAATCAGGGCATTTGCAACTTGGCATAGACCCTGCTTTCGCGGAAGTCGCTTCGGTTCGTCGTGCTCACTGGCATTTATCAGGGTGTGGCCGGCCGTTGTTGCCGGATTGGTCAGGGATCCCGGCATAGCGAAGACAAGATCATGCGTTAAGAAAAGCGCATCCTGACGAAGACGTTGCTATTGTTCGAAAGGCCGGGAGGCGCGCAGTGAAGAAAATCGAAGCCATCATCAAGCCATTCAAGCTCGACGAGGTGAAGGAAGCGCTTCAGGAAGTCGGCCTTCAGGGCATCACCGTCACCGAAGCCAAGGGCTTCGGCCGGCAGAAGGGTCACGCCGAGCTGTACCGCGGCGCAGAATACATCGTCGACTTCCTGCCCAAGGTGAAGATCGAGATCGTGATCGGCGACGATCTGGTCGAGCGCGCCATCGACGCAATCCGCCGCGCCGCGCAAACCGGGCGCATCGGCGACGGCAAGATTTTCGTCTCCAACATCGAAGAGGCGATCCGCATCCGAACCGGCGAATCCGGGCTGGACGCTATCTGAGCCGGGTGCTATCCCGCATTTTGCGACATTCTGACAAGAAATAGGCTGCTTCGGCGGCCTCGTTTTGTTTGTGCCTCGCGCGCCTCAAGAAGCGTGAACACGGTCGCTCGAAGTTTGGAAACCGACCCGCAGAGCCAAAAGGGGTATGCATGAAGACCGCCAAAGACGTCCTGAAATCGATCAAGGACAACGACGTCAAATACGTCGACCTGCGCTTCACCGATCCGCGCGGCAAGTGGCAGCACGTCACCTTCGACATCAGCATGATCGATGAGGACATTTTCGCCGAAGGCACGATGTTCGACGGCTCATCGATCGCCGGCTGGAAGGCGATCAACGAGTCCGACATGTGCCTGATGCCCGATCCGGTGACCGCGACGATCGATCCGTTCTTCGCCGAGACCACCATGGTCATCACCTGCGACGTGCTCGAGCCGACCACCGGCGAGCCCTACAACCGCGATCCCCGCGGCATCGCCAAGAAGGCCGAGGCGATGGTGAAGTCGATGGGCGTTGGCGACACCGTCTTCGTCGGCCCCGAAGCCGAATTCTTCGTGTTCGACGACGTGCGCTTCTCCGCCAATCCCTACAGCACCGGCTTCCGCCTCGACTCCTCGGAGCTGCCGACCAACTCCGACACCGAATATGAAGGCGGCAATCTCGGCCATCGTGTCCGCACCAAGGGCGGCTACTTCCCGGTGCCGCCGCAGGATTCCGTGCAGGACATGCGCTCGGAGATGCTCGGCGCCATGGCCAAGATGGGTGTGAAGGTCGAGAAGCACCATCACGAAGTCGCCTCCGCCCAGCACGAGCTCGGCATGAAGTTCGACACGCTGACGCTGATGGCCGACCACATGCAGATCTACAAATACTGCATCCACCAGGTCGCGCACATCTACGGCAAGACCGCCACCTTCATGCCGAAGCCGGTCTTCGGCGACAACGGCTCGGGCATGCACGTGCACCAGTCGATCTGGAAGGACGGCAAGCCGGTGTTCGCCGGCAACAAATACGCCGACCTGTCGGAGACCTGCCTCCACTACATCGGCGGCATCATCAAGCACGCCAAGGCGATCAACGCCTTCACCAATCCGTCGACCAACTCCTACAAGCGTCTGGTCCCGGGCTATGAGGCTCCCGTGCTGCTCGCCTATTCCGCGCGCAACCGCTCGGCCTCCTGCCGCATCCCCTACACCGCTTCGCCGAAGGCCAAGCGTGTCGAGGTGCGCTTCCCCGATCCGCTCGCCAATCCCTATCTCGGCTTCGCCGCGATGCTGATGGCCGGCCTCGACGGCATCAAGAACAAGATCGATCCGGGTCCGGCGATGGACAAGGACCTCTACGATCTGCCGAAGGAAGAGCTGAAGCAGATCCCGACCGTGTGCGGCAGCTTGCGCGAGGCGCTCGAAAACCTCGACAAGGACCGCGGCTTCCTGAAGAACGGCGGCGTGTTCGACGACGACTTCATCGACGCCTATATCGAGCTGAAGATGACCGAAGTCGCCCGCTTCGAAATGACCCCGCATCCGGTCGAGTTCGAAATGTACTATTCGGGCTAAGCGGCCCGAACGACCACGACGCACGAAAGGCGCCCCTCGGGGCGCCTTTTTTGTGGTCATCGAGTTTCGTTCTGCGTCTGACTCCATTTCGTTCTCAAAGAACGAATCGGAATCGAGAAAACTGGCGCGCATCAATTCTTGATATCTGGTTTATTGCGCCCGAGAGATCGCGAGCGCTGTTGGTAATTCGCAGGATGCATTCAGCGCCGCGAAATCCATCCTGGAGACTAGTTCTCGTGCCTGTTTGCAAAAATCGCCAATCCTCCGCCGCCGGTCGCAACGATCGATAGCCTTATAGGCCTCGGCGCAGCCCCGCAGCTACGCCGCCGCGCGCTGCTTCGCCACCACGGCCTGACCGAACGCCTCGAACAGTTTTCGATTGATCGGATTGTGCTGCGGGTCGTATTCGGCGTGCCATTGCACGCCGAGCGCAAAGGTCTTGGCTTCCGCGATCCGGATCGCCTCGATGGTGCCGTCCTCGGCAATGCCCTCGATCAGCACGCGCTTGCCGGGATCGAGGATGCCCTGGCCGTGCAGCGAATTGACCCTGATCTTGTCACAGCCGAGCAATTCCGCGAACGCGCCGCCCGGTGTCAGATCGACGTCGTGACGATCGGCGAACACCACTGTCGGGTCGGGATGGATCTCACCATTCTCAAGCCTTGGCATGCGATGGTTCATGCGGCCCGGGATTTCGCGGATCTCGGGATGCAGCGAGCCGCCGAAGGCGACGTTCATCTCCTGGAGGCCCCTGCAGATGCCGAACAGCGGGATACCGCGGGCAACGCAGGCGACCGAGAGCGCCAGCGCCACCTCGTCGCGGTGGATGTCGTAGGGCTCGTGCGCCTCACACGGATCGACGTTGAAACGGGTCGGATGGACGTTGGCGCGGGCGCCGGTGAGCACGATTCCGTCGACGGTATCGAGCAGCGCGCCGATATCGGTGATGTCGGGCGAGCCCGCGAACATCACCGGCAGACCGCCGGAAACCTCGGCCACGGCGCGCAGATTACGCTCGCCGACCATCTGGACCTGAAATCGATTCTCAACGCGATGGGCGTTCCCGATCACGCCGACGACCGGCTTTCTCATCTCCCGTTCAGACCTCTCGCCGAAGACGATTCTCCAAACATGCCCCTGGGGTGGAACAAATTCAACAGAAGGGTACGCGGGACGGCAATGCTATTTTCGCGCAAATGCCTCCCGGGCCACGATCGCGCCGCCAAGGGGCAGGCCGGCGGTCTTCAGCGCGGTCGCCGCCGGGTCGCCCGGCGCAGCCAACCAGGGCAGTTTCGTCTCGATTCCGCGCGTCACGGGCTCCCCGAGCGCGCCACCGAAATCGATCGGCCAAAGCCCGTTGGGCACTATTTCGGCGGTAAGGCCACGGAGTGCGTAACCGTCGCCCAGCACCGCCTCCACATGGTCGCCGGCGACAAGGCGCGCGGTCGTAGGGTCCAGGGGATCGCCAAAGCTCACCAGCGTGGGCATTAGGTCGCCCTGCACCGCGACGACGCCGGTCTGCCGGTTGAGCTCGTTGAACGAGACGCGGTTGCCTCGCGCAGCGCCATAAGCGCGGAGCGCGACATAGTTGATGTCGTCGAGATCGAGCTTCGCGCCCTGCTGATGCGCGAGCAATGCCACCACATTCTTTCCCCGGCCGAGGTCGACGAACACGGCCTCGCCGCGCATCGTGGTGCGGCCGCCCCGGCTATAGCCGCGATCGGGCACGACGGACAGAATGCCCGACCCGGTCTTGATCCCGTCAGGCGTCGTCACCTCGACCCCGAGGCGATATTTGTGACCGGGCCGATTGATCCGGATCTGGTCGCCAATCACGAGCACGGCCAGAAGCCCGAGCAGACCCACCCATTTGCTGATGAAACTCAAGCGCGCCCCACCTGTTCTCTCCTCGTCGGTCTGCACCGTTCATACGGCAGCGTCAAACCAGCGCGTTGACGCGGTCTTGATCAAAAGCGTGTTTGTCGAAAGAGTGCCCCCCGTTCCACCTAAAGGCCATTGCGTGATCACATTCCCGAATGAACGACCCCCGACCCGTTTTGATCTGGCTTGGGGCATTTCGGTCGGCGGCATCGGTGTGGTGCTGTTCGCCGTGCTGCTCGCGTTCTCCTGGTACTTCGCGACCACCCTGCTCCTGATCTTCGCCGGGGTGCTGCTGGGCCTTGGGCTCAACGCGCTGACCAACGCGCTTGGCCGGCACGCGCGTCTTCCGCATACGCTGCGGCTCGCGATCGTCTGCTTGGCCCTCGCGCTGATGCTCGCGGGCATCGCATATCTCGGCGGCGCCACCATCGCCGATCAGGCGGCGGGACTCAGCAAAACCATCAAATCCCAGATCGGCAACGTCAAATCATTCCTGGACAATCACGGCATCGACACCAGCTTCTTCGATTTCGGGAGCTCCGGACCCGGTTCGTCTCCCGACGCGCAACCGGAGCCGACGCCGTCGGCCGGCACGGCGTCGCGCGGGGCAATACCCGGCGCAGGCGCCCTTGCCTCCAGCGGCGGGGCGATCGTGAGCCAGACGTTCAAGCTGCTGCTTGGCACCATCCACGGCGTGGGAAACATCTTCATCGTGCTGTTTCTGGGAGTCGCCTTCGCCGCCCAACCCAGCGTCTATCGCGAGGGATTGCTGTTCATCGCGCCTGCAAAACATCGCGCGCGCACGGCCGTCATCATCGACCGCGTCAGCGAGACACTTGAACGATGGCTGATCGCACAGATGATCGTCATGCTCGCGGTCGGCGCGGTAACCTGGATCGGGCTTCTCATCATCGGCATCCCGGGCTCCTTCATTCTCGGGATTCAGGCGGGACTGCTCGGCTTCATTCCGACCGTCGGCGCCATCATAGCCGGCGTCGTGGTCGTGCTGGCGAGCCTCGCCTCAGGATGGATTCCGGCGCTGTCGGCGTTTCTCCTCTTCATGGGCGTCCACGCCATGGAGAGCTACGTGCTGACGCCCCTGCTGCAGCGGCAGGCACTGGACATTCCGCCGGCCACGCTGTTCGCGTTCCAGATCCTGCTCGGCGTCGTGTTCGGGATCTGGGGCCTGGCGCTGGCGCTGCCACTGGTCGCCATCGCCAAAGTCGTGATCGACCATTTCAAGACGTATGAAGCGCCGCCTCTGGCGGAGGCGGCCTGAGCCGCCTCAGGTGATGAGCACGGTTTCGGTGTGCTCCACCTCAGGCGGTGCCGCAAAATACTGGCCGACGAGGCCGCGCCATTCGGTGAAATTCTCGGAGCCGCGAAAATCGACGGTGTGGTTCTCGAGCGTCTCCCACTTCACCATCAGACGATAGCGCTGCGGCTTCTCGATCGACTTGTGCAGCTCGAAACCGTGAAAACCCTTGGAGCGGCCGAAAGCGGCCTTCGCCTTGGCAACGGCGGCCTCAAAATCCTTCTCGCTGCCCGGCTTGACGTCGATTTGCGCGATCTCGGTGATCATCTGTTTCCACCCATTTTGTTCGATGGGCGTGTCTACCGCAGCCCGCGACAAAGAAAAAGGCGCCGAAACGGCGCCCTGCCCGGTCCAAGAATGCAGATCACTCAGGCGAGCAGCAGAACGGTGCCCACCACCATCAGCGCACAACCGGCGAACAGCGCGAGCGGCCAGTAATTGCGGCCTTGCGTGTAGCGCCCCTGGGCGCGGCGCTCGGTGATCAGCGCGCTCTCGTATTCGTCCGCGGTCGAGAACAGGCACGCGAAGCCGCCGCGTGCCGAAGTCGCCGCGGCTTCGAGCGACATCAAGGCGGTCTGCGGGTTCTGTCGACGGATCGATTCCATGACCGCAATGGTAGGGATCGAATGGTAAACAGGGGATTACCGCGAGGCCTCCTTTGCCTAGGCGGTCGCCGGCTGCGCTTTGGACTGCGTGTTGGGCACGCCGATCCGCGCGGCGCTCTGGCGGCGCCAGTTCTCCAGCGACAGTGGCAGCTCCTCCGCCGACTCGACGCGGTTTCGGCCGCCGCGCTTGGCCTGGTAGAGCGCGGTGTCGGCCGAGGCCAGCAGCACTTCGAGCTCGGTGCCGGCCGGACCGCCGGCGACGCCGATGCTGACGGTGGTGTCGACCGGGCCCTCGTCGACGACGACGCCGGAGGTCTCGAAGGCCTCGCGCACGCGCTCAGCGACCAGCACGCCCTCCTCGAGCGAACACGGCAGGAGGGCGGCGAACTCCTCGCCGCCGATGCGACCCGACATGTCGCTGATGCGCAGATTGCTGACGACGACGGTCGAGAACAGTTTCAGCATCTCGTCGCCGGCGGGATGGCCGAACCGGTCGTTGATCGACTTGAAATGATCGATATCGAAGATCATCACGGTCACGGGACGTCCGGCCTTTGCCTCGCGCTCGATCACGCGCCCGCAGGCTTCCGAGAAGCCGCGGCGGTTGAGCATGCCGGTCAGCGGATCGGTGGAGGCGGCGGTCCGGTGCGCGGTGACGGTGCGCTCGGACACCAGCATGAAGATCACGAACACGGTGCCGACGGCATAAAGCACGAGCTCGACCGCGAACACGGTGACCCAGATGCTGCTGGCGAAACCCGCATCGTGCGGACGCAGGAAGCTGCCGAGCACGATCGGCAGCATCAAGACGCAGCCGTGCATCACCGGCACCACGAAGGCCGGCCAGCGCCGTTGCAGGCTCTTGCGTCGCTCGACCCAGAGCTCGCTGGCGGTCAACGCCGCATAGACCGACACGATGCCGGCGCCGACGATCATGCGCAGCATGGACGCGGCGGGATCGAGCAACGTGGCGGCAGCGACCCAGGCGAGCGCGCCGACCAGGAGACCCGGCCAATTCGGCTTGCGGCCGTGGAAGACGCGCGCCGCATTCCACACCATGCCGCACGCGACGAAGCCGACCGCGTTCAGCGCAAGGTAAAGATGCGGCCCCAATCTGTCGCCCGCCGCCGTCCAGAGCGCGACCGATGCGGCGCCGAGGAGATAGGCGGTGCCCCACCATTTCAGCGCAGCGCTATTCTCCTGCCTTCCGAAAAACACCATCATGGCGCCGAGCAGTGCGGCGACCATGGTGGCGACCAAATAGAGCGTGATGCTATCGAGCGACATCATGTCGGCCCCCTTCTAGACATAGCAGTTACGCGATCGGATCAACCGATTTGCGCGCCCTTCCAAAAGCGACGCTATGTCCCGCGGGTTCCATTCAGGTTTTCATGCGAGCCCAAGTTTTCAGGAAACACGCCATCAATTTGCATACAAACGAACAGCAAAAAGGGCGCTGAAATCAGCGCCCTTTTGCATCTCATTGAAGCCGCTTTCGCGACGAATGCGACCGATGCGATTAACGCTTCGAGAACTGGAAGGACCGGCGGGCCTTGGCCTTGCCGTACTTCTTGCGCTCGACCACGCGGGAGTCGCGGGTGAGGAAGCCGCCCTTTTTGAGCACGGTGCGCAGCTCCGGCTCGAAATAGGTCAGTGCCTTGGAGATGCCGTGACGGACGGCACCGGCCTGGCCGGACAGACCACCGCCGGCGACGGTGCAGATCACGTCATACTGGCCGGACCGCGCGGCCACGGAGAACGGCTGCTCGATCATCATGCGCAGCACGGGACGGGCGAAATAGACCCCGACCTCGCGCGCGTTGACCGTGACCTTGCCGGCGCCTGGCTTGATCCAGACACGGGCGACCGCGTCCTTGCGCTTGCCGGTGGCATAGGCGCGGTTGAACTTGTCGACTTTCTTCTCGTGCTTGGGCGCGTCGGGCGCGGCCGCCGTCTTGAGCTGCGAGAGCTGGTCGAGCGACTGGATGGATTCGGCCATGTTATGCGGCCCTCGTGTTCTTGCGGTTCAACTTGGCGATGTCGATCTTCTCGGGCGTCTGGGCCTCGTGCGGATGATCGGCGCCGCCATAGACGCGGAGGTTGCCCATCTGGACGCGACCGAGCGGGCCACGCGGGATCATGCGCTCGACGGCCTTCTCGAGCACGCGCTCGGGATGCTTGCCCTCGAGGATCTGGCGCGCGGTGCGCTCCTTGACGTGGCCGACATAGCCGGTGTGCTTGTAATAGGTCTTCTGCTCGCGCTTGCGGCCGGTGAGAACCGCATGCTGCGCGTTGATGATGATGATGTTGTCGCCGCAATCAACGTGCGGGGTGTAGGTCGGGAGGTGCTTGCCGCGCAGGCGCATGGCGACGATGGTGGCGAGACGGCCGACGACCAGACCCTTGGCGTCGATCAGTACCCACTTCTTCGTCACCTCAGCCGGCTTTGCCGAAAAGGTTTTCATGTCAGAGTTTCCGTGAACGGGGAGCATCGGCGCGAACACCGCACCGGACTGGCGGTTTTCTAGAGAACAGAGGCGCCGCGGTCAATGCCCAAAGGCGGAATTTACTTGTTAAATATCAACGACTTGGAAATATGGTATTAAGATACCTGTAAAAAGTTCAAACGTTTGGAATGGAATAGGTCGAGGTGACATGCGCAATCGGATCGGGCGAGGTGCCGGACAATAGCTTCACCTCACCGACTGCGAGGCGCTTGCCGAGCTTGAGCAGCCGCGCCTCCGCCAGCACGTCCTGCCCGGGCTGGCCCTTGCGCAGGAAGTTAATGTTGAGATTGGTGGTCACCGCGAGCCCGATCGGCCCGATCGCGGACAACAGCACCACGTACATCGCGAAATCGGCGAGCGCCATCAGGGTCGGGCCGGACACGGTTCCACCCGGCCGCAGCATCTTTTCGCTATAGCGCTGACGCAAAAGGCAGGCCTGACCGTCCGCGCTCTCGATCGTGATGTCGTCGCCGCTGAAGGCCTGGGGAAACTCGTTGCGGAGGAACTGCTCGAGCTCCGCCACGCTCATTTTCGCTAACGCCATGCTGCCCCTCACCCTCGCTTCACGTCCCCTGTTACATTAAGTTATCTGCGTCATCCAATCGCAATAATCCAACCGGAAACGCTTTGATGTCCGTCCAGGCCGCCCGCGCCCCCTCCCCGCAACTGCCGATCCTGCTGCGCGAGACCGTCGGCCCTATCGCGGTCCTGACCCTGAACCGCCCGGCCGCCCGCAACAGCCTGTCGGCGGCGATGATCGCAAGCCTGCATGCCGAGCTCAACGAGATCCGCGACGACAAGTCCGTCCGCGGCGTCGTGATCGCGGCCAACGGTCCCGCCTTCTCCGCCGGCCACGACATGAAGGAGCTGACCGCGCGTCGCGGCGACCCGGATCGCGGCCGTGCCTTCTTCGCCGAGATGATGACCGCCTGCAGCGCGATGATGCAGGCGATCGTGCACCTGCCCAAGCCCGTGGTCGCATCCGTTCAGGGCATCGCCACTGCCGCCGGCTGCCAGCTCGTGGCCAGCTGCGATCTCGCGATCGCCTCGGAAGCAGCACACTTCGCCACTCCGGGCGTCGACATCGGCCTGTTCTGCTCGACGCCAATGGTGGCGCTGTCGCGCAATGTGCCGCGCAAGCAGGCGATGGAGATGTTGCTGACAGGCGAGCCGATCCCGGCCGCACGCGCTCGCGAGATCGGGCTCGTCAATCGTGTCGTCGCCGCCGGCAGCGAGCGCCATGCCGCCATTGCGCTCGCCGAACAGGTCGCGCTGAAATCCGCCTATACCGTCAAGCTCGGCAAGGAGGCGTTCTACCGCCAGGCCGAGATGAACCTTGCAGATGCCTATCGCTATGCGGCAGAGGTGATGACCGAGAACATGATGGCGCGCGACGCCGAGGAAGGCATTGGCGCCTTCATCGAGAAGCGCACGCCGACATGGCGGGATGAGTAATTCGTCATTGCGAGCGAAGCGAAGCAATCCAGAATCCCTCCTCGGAGACAGACTGGATTGCTTCGTCGCTTCGCTCCTCGCAATGACGGCGAAAGATGAGCCCGAAAAGATGAGCCAATGAACCACGACGCCTATCCCGACAATTACATCCGGGGCATCCTCAACAACGTGAAGTCGATCGCGATGGTCGGCGCTTCGCCTGCCAACGTGCGGCCGAGCTATTTCGCGTTCAAATATCTGGCCCAGCGCGGCTACGACATGATTCCGGTTAATCCCGGCCATGTCGGCAAGGAGCTGCTCGGAAAACCCTTCGTCGCCTCGCTGTCCGACATCGGCCGTCCGGTCGACATGATCGACATTTTCCGCAACTCCAGCCACATCATGCCGGTGGTCGAGGAAGCCCTCACGCTCGATCCGCTGCCGATGGTGATCTGGATGCAGTTGGGGGCGCGCGACGATGCGGCGGCGCTGAAGGCGGAATCGGTCGGTATCAAGGTGGTGATGAACCGCTGCCCCAAGATCGAATATGGCCGCCTGTCGTCGGAGATCTCGTGGATGGGCGTCAATTCGCGCACGCTGAGCTCCAAACGCGCTCCGGTACCGACGCAGGGCATGCGGCTATCCCTCAATCGGATGAGTGTCGGCGGCGGCGACACTGCGGCATCGGACCGCGCCGCCAAAAACAAGACCGAGCAAAGCTGACGCAATTGCGAAGGTTTCATTCGCGAACGCGACAATGCGTAGCACGATCGTTCCGATGTGAAGCCGCGCCTTGACGGCAGCCGCGGCGCCAATCAGCATGCCGCGCGATTTCAGACCACGAGAACAGGACGCCCTCAATGAGCGATCGCCTTCCGGGATTTTCGACCCTCGCCGTGCATGCCGGTGCACAGCCCGATCCCACCACCGGTGCGCGCGCGACTCCGATATATCAAACGACGTCGTTCGTCTTCAACGATGCCGACCACGCCGCCTCTCTGTTCGGCCTGCAGGCGTTCGGCAACATCTATACCCGCATCGGCAATCCCACCAACGCCGTGCTGGAAGAGCGCGTCGCGGCGCTCGAAGGCGGCACGGCCGCGCTGGCGGTGGCCTCGGGCCATGCCGCGCAGGTCGTGGTGTTGCAGCAATTGCTCCAGCCCGGCGACGAGTTCATCGCCGCGCGAAAGCTCTATGGCGGCTCCATCAACCAGTTCACCCACGCGTTCAAGAGCTTCGGCTGGAACGTGGTGTGGGCCGATCCCGACGACATCGCGAGCTTCGAACGCGCGGTCACGCCGCGCACGAAAGCGATCTTCATCGAGTCCATCGCCAATCCCGCCGGCAGCATCACCGACATCGAGGCGATCTCGACGGTGGCGCGCAAGGCGGGCGTACCGCTCATCGTCGACAATACGCTGGCCTCGCCCTATCTGATCCGCCCGATCGACCACGGCGCCGACATCGTCGTGCACTCGCTGACGAAATTTCTCGGCGGCCACGGCAATTCGATCGGCGGCATCATCGTCGATGCCGGCACTTTCGACTGGTCGACAGGCGGCAAATATCCGATGCTATCGGAGCCGCGGCCCGAATATCACGGCATCCGGCTCCAGGAGACGTTTGGCAATTTCGCCTTCGCGATCGCCTGCCGCGTGCTCGGCCTGCGCGACCTCGGACCCGCGCTGTCGCCGTTCAACGCCTTCATGATCCTCACCGGCATCGAGACATTGCCGCTGCGCATGCAGAAGCACTGCGACAATGCGAAAGCGGTCGCCGAATTCCTCGCCGGCCATCCGGCGGTGGCCGCGGTGAACTATGCGGGCCTTGCAAGCGACAAGTACAACCAGCTCGCGCGCAAATACGCGCCGAAGGGTGCCGGCGCCGTGTTCACCTTCAGCCTGAAGGGCGGCTACGATGCCGGCGTCAGCCTGGTGTCGAAGTTGCAGCTGTTCTCGCATCTGGCCAATGTCGGCGACACCCGTTCGCTGGTCATCCATCCGGCCTCGACCACGCACAGCCAGCTCGACGACGCCGCCAAGGTCAAGTCCGGCGCCGGCCCCGACGTGGTGCGGCTCTCGATCGGCATCGAGGACAAGGAGGATTTGATCGCCGATCTGGAACAGGCACTGGGCACGTAGCTGTCCTGGACATTCCGGGGCGCTTTGATGTGCCCCGGGAGTCCGGCTCCAGTTAACAGTCATTAACCATATCTGCCGCATACATCGTCACTGGATCGCCCCCTTTGATTCGGAGCCGACGATGCTGCGCTGGATGGTGCCTGCCCTTGCGGCGATGTTGACAGTCTCAGCTGCGTTCGCCGCCGATCTGCCGGCCACGCCGAGGCGGCGGGCCGCCGCTCCGCCGCAGGAGCCGCCGCAGGTCTATGTCGAGACCGATCCGGATGCGCTGATCTCGCCGGCCTACGGCATCGGCAGCTACGTCCGCAATTTACCGGGTACGCCACTGCTGCCGGGGTCGCACACGCTGCCGGGCTATTACGGCCGCCCCTGGGACTACGATTACCAGGGCGCGTATTACGGCGGGAAGCAGGTCGATTATTTCTGGCGCCTGCCCTACTCGTGCGGCATCTACGGCTATTGCTGAAGAGCAGATCCGATCAGCCGGCCTGACCGATGGGAACGGCGCGCGGCTGCGCTTCGGTTGCGCCACGCGGCGCGAGCCGCTCTGTCTGCATCACCGCAAGCGTCAGCACCACGATCGCAACTGCCTGATGCGCGAGCGCGAGATCGATCGGCACCTGGTTGAGCAGCGTGAGGATGCCGAGCACGCCTTGCAGGCTGACCGCGCCCAGCAGCAAGAGCGCGCCGCTTGCCGCAGAACCCGCGCGTGAACGGACCGCATCGAACGCGTGCAACGCCGCCAGCGCGAACAGCGCATAGGCCGTCATCCGGTGCTCGAACTGCACCGTCAGCACATTGTCGAACATGTTGCGCCACCACGGCGTCTCGAACCACAGCCGCTCCCCTGAGGGAATGAACGCGCCGTCGATCTGCGGCCAGGTGTTGTAGGCGCGGCCGGCGCGCAGGCCCGCAACCAGAGCACCAAAATAGATCTGGATAAAGGTCACCGCGAGGAGCAAGGCGCTGGTAAAGCGCAGCCGCGACGATGCTGCGATCTGCGGACGCCCGGCGAGCCGCCGCACCGTCCAGACGATGCCGGCGAAGATCACGAGCGCGAGCATAAGATGTGTCGCCAGCCGATATTGCGACACCTCGACGCGTTCGGACAGCCCCGAGGCCACCATCCACCAGCCGACCGCGCCCTGGAGGCCGCCGAGCCCAAACAATAGCCACAGCCGCCGCTTCAACTCACCGGACAGGCCGCCGCGCCAGAGGAAGAACAGGAACGGCAACAGATAGGCGACGCCGATGAAACGGCCGAGCAGCCGATGGCTCCATTCCCACCAGAAGATCTCCTTGAACTCGGACAGGCTCATGCCGGCGTTGAGTTCGCGATATTGCGGGATCGTCTTGTAGGCCTCGAAGGCCGCCGTCCACTGCGCTTCCGAAAGTGGCGGCACGCTGCCCGTGACCGGCTTCCACTCGACGATCGAGAGCCCGGATTCCGTCAGCCGCGTTGCGCCTCCGACCAGCACCATCAGCGCGATCAGCGCAGCCACTGAGATCAGCCACCAGCGCACGGCGCGATACGGCTCGGACGGGGCGGAATTCGTCGTCATTCGAGGCAAAACCAGAGCTTGAACCGGACTGCGTGCCCCTTATAGTCCCCCGCTCCCGCAGCGCAAGTTACGCGAAAGCCGCGATATTCCGTCATGACGATCCGCACTCGCAAGTTCCTCGGCACCATCCTGCTCCTGGTGCTCGCCACCGTCTGGGCACTGCTCGGCATGGCGCTGGCGCAGATGCCGTGGATCGCCGAATCCGGCTGGCGGCAGGCGATCTACTACGTGGTGGTCGGCATGGGCTGGGTGCTGCCGGCGATGCCGATCGTGAGCTGGATGCAGCGGCCGGACCGGGCCAAGTCGAGTTCGTAGCGCTTCCAGTTCGTAGCGCTTCTAGGTCCCAGCAGTGCCAGTCGGCTTCACCGGCGCAAAAGCGACCCCCGACACCAGCACCCGCATCATGCGCAGCGAGCGCACCCGGCCGTCCCAGGAAATGCGCGGCAGCGCGCGCAGATTGGTGCGTCCCTCCGCGTCCACCACGCCCGGGATCGTCGTCACCGCGCTGGCAAAGCCCGCCTCCTCCGCCATGATGACATGGCTGCGCCGGAACGAGGCGCGATCACCGAACGGAAAGGCGAGATGCCGGATGTCGCGATCGAAGGCCGCCTCCGCCACCGCCTTGCCCATCGTCATCTCGCGCAGTGCGGCCGCATCCTTCATGTTGGCGAGAACGGGATAGTTCACGGTCGCACTGCCGATTGTCACCAGCGGATCGGCCGAAAGCCTTGCCAGATCCTCCCAATTCATCGATGCCTCGCGTGAGAGCGCGGCAAGGTCGACCCGGTAGCGCGTGCAGAGGTCTGCGATCGCAGCCGACACATCCGCCGGCGGCAGCGAGCGCAGCCAGGCCTCGAGGAACGAAAACAGCGCCTGCTTCTCCGCGTTGCCAGTCACAGTGAAGCGCTGCTCCTTCTCGCCCATCAAGAGACTGACACGGCTCTCGCGCGCGATCACCTGTTCGAGTCCGAGCCACCAGGCCTCACCGACGCCGTCGGGAAACGCCGTGGGCACATAGATCGTGAAGGGCACGGCGTGGCGCGCCAGCACCGGATAGGCAAAGTCGATCAGATCCTTGCCGGCGCCGTCGAAGGTGAGTGCCACGAAGCGCCGCTGTTTCGACAGCGTCACCGCGCGCCGGCAGACCTCGTCCATGCCGACGAAATCATAGTTCCACCGCTTCAGCGCGCGAATGGCGCGATCGAGGAAATGCGGCGTGATCTCGTTCTCGCGCAGCGGCTGAAACCCGCCGCGCCGGCGCGACCGCACATGCGCAAAGCGCAGGATGGCGCCGGCTCCACGACTGCGCAGCGCAGCCTGGCCCGTGAACCAGGTCAGCTCAAGTCGCAGCCGTTCCAGCCATCTGTCGTCGGATGCCAATGTCCCACCTCGCGCCCGTCGGCGGCCGGTCCCCTCTTATAGTCATTACCCTTTGTTGACATTTCTTTGCAAAGGTCGGCCACAGGCCGAATTACGCATATTTTTGATTTCTCGACAGGTTCGCGAATGACCATGGCTGCGGCGATGCAAAGCCGGACGGCAGAATTGCCAGCGCAGTCGAAAGCGGGCCGCATCGCGCATGTCGATATCGTGACCGATCTCGGCGCGGCCGAGGCCGTCTGGCGCGCCTTCGAGCAGCCCGGTCATCTCTTCACGCCCTATCAGCGATTTGATCTGCTCAGTCCCTGGCAGCGTCTGGTCGGCGAGCAGGAACGCGCCCGCCCCTTTATCGTCATTGCCCGCGACTCCGAGCATCGGCCGCTGCTGCTGCTGCCGCTCTCGCTGCGCCAAAGCCACGGCGTGCGCACCGCCTGCTTCATGGGCGGCAAGCATACGACCTTCAACATGGGCTTGTGGAACGCCGAATTTGCAGCGCAGGTCGCCAGCGGTGATCTCGACGCGCTGCTTGCGCCGCTCAACGAACATGCCGACGTGCTCGCACTGACGCAGCAGCCGCTGCACTGGAACGACCAGCAGAACCCGTTCGCGCATTTGCCACGCCAAAGCGCGATCAACGGCTGCCCGCTGCTCACGATGGAACCGGGCGGTCCGCCGGCATCGCGGATCAGCAACTCCTTCCGCCGCCGCCTCAAGAGCAAGGAGAAGAAGCTCCAGGCGCTCGCCGGCTATCGCTATCATTTGGCGACCACCGATGCGGACATCACCCGCCTGCTCGACTGGTTCTTCCGTATCAAGCCGGCTCGGATGGCCGAACAGAAGCTGCCCAACGTCTTCGCAGAGCCCGGCGTCGAGCAATTCGTCCGCAGCGCCTGCCTTGCACCACGCGGCGACGGCCGCGTCATCGACATCCACGCGCTCGAATGCGACGACGAGGTGATCGCAATCTTCGCTGGCGTCGCCGACGGCCAGCGCTTCTCGATGATGTTCAACACCTACACGATGTCCGAGCACGCCCGCTACAGCCCCGGGCTGATCCTGATGCGCTACATCATCGACCGCTGCGCCGAGCGCGGCTACCGCTCGCTCGACCTCGGCATCGGCTCGGACGAGTACAAGCGGATGTTCTGCAAGGACGACCAGGACATCTTCGACAGTTTCGTTCCGCTGACGTCACGCGGAAAGCTCGCGGCCATGGCGATGTCCTCGCTGAGCCACGGCAAGCGGCTGGTGAAACAGAACCAGATGTTGTTCGACCTGGCGCAGCGGCTGCGGCGAGCGTTCGGGTAGCTCTCGCCATTGCACGACTGCCCACCTTCTCCCCTTGTGGGAGAGGGTGGCGCGAAGCGCCGGATGAGGGGTTGTATCAGCAAGTCAAAATGCGAGAGGCACGCGCGGAGAGAGACCCCTCACCCGTCTCGCCGCTATCGCGGCGAGCCACCCTCTCCCACAGGGGGAGAGGGTAAGAAACGCCTACGCCGCCACGACGCGCGGCGCGTCCCTCGCATCCGACGGCTGCACCGGTCTGTTCAGCATCGTCACTTCATTGAATCCGACGGCGCTGAGCTGCTCGCACATCAGTGCGCGCGCATCCGGCGCCATCGACGCGTCGGGCACGACGACGGCGCGGGCATTCGCCGTCAGGAGCTCCGCCGGAAGGTCGGAGGCACTGCCGGCATCGAGCAGCACGTGGTCGTAGGCGCGCAGCAGCGCGTCGATCGCGAGCGTCACGCGGGGCGACTGCAACAGGCTGCGATCGAAGCCGGGGCGGCCTGCCATGACCAGATGCAGCCGCGAGAGCTTGTCCCGGGTGATGATCTGCGCGAACGACGCCTCGCCCTGCATCAGTTCGGCGAGGCCGGGTGCCGAGGCATCGACGGACACGGCGGCCATGGTCGGCGAGGACGCGGCGAGATCGACCACGACGACCCGCGCATCGCGCGCCAGGTGCCGGGCCAATGTCAGCGTCGACAGCGTGATGGCTTCGCCGCTCGCAGTGCCGAGCACCGTGACCTTCTTCGCCATGGCTCCGGCGGCGCGCAGGCTGTCGGCCAGATGCTCGATCTCCGCGAATTCGGCGACATCGGCATCGGCCGTCATCTCCGGCTGCAGCGGCGCGGGTTCTGCCATGACCGGGTCGACGACCGGATCGGCGAAGGGCTCGACGACCACCGGTTGGACGATTTGTTCCTGGCGAGCCGACGCCCGCATGAGCGTTGGCGTGAACACCGCCACCGCACGGGGCGCGGTCTGGCGCAACAACTCTCCGGTGACGACGACGCCCGACGAGAGCAGCAGTGTCGCGATCGTCGCGATCAGCACGATCGGCAGCTTCTTCGGGTAGGCCGGCGTGTTCGAGACGACGGCGCGCGAGATGATGCGGCCATCCGTCGGCGCGGTGTCGATGGTCTCGCGGGTGTTGGCCTCACGGTACTTCGCGAGATAGGTTTCGAGCAGGTCGCGCTGCGCCTTGGCCTCACGCTCGAGGGCGCGGAGCTGCACGTCCTGGCCGTTGGTGGCCGTCGCCTGCTTCTTGAGCTGCTCGAGGCTCGCCGACAATTCCTGAACGCGCCCGCTGGCGGCACGCGCATCGTTTTCGAGCGTGCGGGCGAGCTTGGCGGCCTCGTCGCGGATCTGGGTGTCGAGGTCGGCGAGCTGCGCCTTCAACTCCTTGATGCGCGGATGGTTGCCGAGCAACGTCGACGATTGCTCGGCCAGCTGGGCCCGCAACGCCACGCGCTGCTGCGAAGGCGTGCGCATCGATTCCGAGTTCAAAATTTCCGACGATTCGATCGGTTTGCCGCTCTGGATCATCTCGCGGATCAGGCGCGCCTTGGACTCGGCATCGGCCTTGAGCGCGCGCGCATTGTTGAGCTGGGTGTTGACCTCGCCCATCTGCTGGTTCGATAGCGTCGTGTTGTTGGTGCCGACGAACAGGCTCGACTTGGAGCGGAAGTCCTCGGCCTTCGCTTCGGCCTCGGAGACATTCCGTCGCAGCTCATCGATCCTGCCGGCATACCACTGGCTGGCGTTTCGGGCCTGGTCCTGGCGCGCATCCTGCTGGAGCACGAGATAGCCGTCGGCGATCGAATTGGCGACGCGCACGGCGAGATCGGGATCGGCAGACTGGAATTCGATCACGATGACGCGTGACTTGTCGACGGCGTAGGCCTGGAGGCGCTCGTAATAGGCGTCCAGCACCCGCTCTTCCGGCGTCATCGAGAACGGATCGCGGCCGATGCCGACCAGCGCCGCAAGAGACTTCAGCGGCGAAACGCCTTGCAGCACCGGATCGAACTCGGGCCGCTCCGCAAGCTTGTTCTTCTTGATGATCTCGCGCGCGAGATCGCGCGACAGCACGAGCTGCACCTGGCTGGTGACGGCTTCGGCGTCGAGCGCCTGCCGTTCCTCGGCGCGATCGCTATTGGGCCGCAGAAACACGTTCTCACGGCCGTCGATCAGGATACGGGATTCAGACTTGTAGCGCGGCGTGATGAGATTGACGATTGCGATGGATGCGACGAGCGCCAGCACCGTCGGAACGATGATCCAGCCGCGCTTGCGCGCCAATGCCGCGCCGAGCGCGTGCAGGTCGATGTCGCCGGATTCGACTGGCGCCGACCGCGGAGCAACGGGCGCAGGCTTTGCTTCAATGCTGGGCTCGAGTTCAGCCCGCTTGGCTGCTGCCTTCGAGACAGCCCGCTTGACCACCGCCTTGTCCTTGCCGGCACGCCAGAACGCTAAACGCATCGAACACTCCCGCAGGCGCAACGCCACGAACCTACCTCAACCAGAGCGATTACACTCCATTAAGGTTGCCGCTGGGTTAATCGCAGCGTCGGGCGGCTCGCGCAGGTGCGTCCGTCACCGTTTGTTAACCACGAGGCCTCTTAATCCGTCTCGATATTTCGTCAGATTGTTCGAGCATTCGCCGTCGAGCGCTGGTTTTGATCATGCCCCCCTCTCCCGACCAGCCGCTTCGCATCCTGCACGCCGTGCGCGCTCCGGTCGGCGGCATCTTCCGCCACATCCTCGACGTCGCCAACGGCCAGGTCGATCGTGGCCATCACGTCGGAATTCTCGCCGACAGTCTCACCGGCGGTGAGCGCGCCGACAAGGCCCTTGCCGAGCTCGCACCGCGGCTGAAGCTCGGCGTGCACCGGATGGCGATCCGCCGCGAACCGTCGCCTGACGATGTCCTGGTCTGGTTTCGCTTGCGGCGCCTGATCGCCACGCTCAAGCCCGACGTCATGCATGGCCACGGCGCCAAGGCCGGCGCTTTCATCCGGATGCGGCGGCGATCCGACGACACCATCCGCATCTACACCCCGCATGGCGGCTCGTTGCATTATCCCCTCAACACCCTCAAGGGCGAGTTTTACGCGCGGCTCGAGCGTGCGCTGATGGATGCGACCGACCTGTTCCTGTTCGAAAGCGCGTTTGCCCGCGACACCTATCAGCGCATCGTCGGCAAGCCGAAGGGCGTGGTGCATTGCGTCTTCAACGGCGTGACGCCGGAGGAATTCGAACCTGTCGTCATGGCCGACGACGCCACCGACCTCGCTTATGTCGGTGAGTTCAGGCACATCAAGGGCGCCGATCTGCTGGTCGACGCGGTGGCGCGCCTGCACGAGGGCGGTAAGAAGGTCACGCTGACGCTCGGCGGTGACGGCGAGGAGACCGCGGCGCTCAAAGCGCAAGTCGAGAGGCTCGGCCTCTCCAGCGCCATCCGCTTCATCGGTCACGTCAAGGCACGCTACGGCTTTTCCAAGGGGCGGCTGCTGGTCGTTCCCTCGCGTGGCGATTCCATGCCCTATGTCGTGATCGAGGCCGGTGCCGCCGGGATACCGATGATTGCGTCCAAGATCGGCGGCATTCTCGAGATTTTCGGCGCGGAGAACCCGGCGCTGTTTGCGCCGAGCAACGCGGAAGCCATGGCGGAGGCGATCGCGGCCGCGCTCGACAATCCGCTGGGAACAGCGCAGCGCGCCTTGTCGCTTCGCGAGCGCATCTCCGCGCATTTCTCGCAGCAGGCGATGGTCGAGGGCGTGCTCGCGGGCTATCGCGACGCATTTACCAATCACTAACCATTCTTAAGACCCGCTTTAGAGAATCTTCCGATTTGTCCGATAACCCAAGCGCCAGGGGATACTCGCCCGGGACGCAAGGACGCGGCCCGCGGGTTTTTGGAATGGACGTGGACGCCCGTGGAACCGCTCAACGCACGCTCGATGCTCGATGCCGCGACCAGCGCCGCGGCGAAGCCGGCTGACCGGCCCTTTGTGGAGCGGCGTCAACGGCTCTCGGCCGCCGCGCTCGACGTCGTCAACCAGAAGGTCGCCCGCGCCTATTCGCCGATCGTGATCACCGGCTTCGTGCGCCTCGCCGATTTCGCGCTGCTGAGCCTCGTCGGCATCGTACTCTATCTCGGCTATGTCATGCCGCACGCCGGCTCCTTCAGCTGGATCTATCCCGCGCAGATCATCGCCGTCGCGGTCTCCGCCGTGGTCTGCTTCCAGGCCGCCGACATCTATCAGGTGCAGTTGTTCCGCGGTCAGCTCCGGCAGATGACGCGGATGATCTCGTCCTGGTCGTTCGTCTTCCTGTTGTTCATCGGCATCTCCTTCTTCGCCAAGTTCGGCAGCGAAATATCGCGGCTCTGGCTTGCCGCCTTTTACGTCCTCGGGCTCGCCGCGCTCCTCTGCGAGCGTCTGGTGCTGCGCTCGCTAGTGCGCGCCTGGGGGCGCGAGGGCCGGCTCGACCGCCGCACCATCATCGTCGGCTCCGACCGCAACGGCGAACAATTGGTCGAGGCG
Source organism: Bradyrhizobium sp. MI1.4 (assembly GCF_055811315.1). NCBI lineage: Bacteria > Pseudomonadati > Pseudomonadota > Alphaproteobacteria > Hyphomicrobiales > Nitrobacteraceae > Bradyrhizobium > Bradyrhizobium sp. MI1.4. The sequence continues at coordinate 134,225 of NZ_JBVVPP010000007.1, forward strand.
CTGAAGCAGCAGGAGGATTCCGACATCCATGTGCTCGGCGTGTTCGACGACCGCAACGACAGCCGCGCGCTCGACACCTGTGCCGGCGCGCGCAAGCTCGGCAAGGTCGACGACATCGTCGAATTCGCCCGCCGCACCCGCGTCGATCTCGTGCTGTTCGCGCTACCGATCTCCGCCGAGACGCGCATCTTGGAGATGCTGAAGAAGCTCTGGGTGCTGCCGGTGGACATCCGCCTCTCCGCACACACCAACAAGCTACGCTTCCGCCCCCGCTCCTATTCCTATATCGGCGAGGTACCGACGCTGGACGTGTTCGAGGCGCCGATCACCGACTGGGACCTGGTGATGAAATGGCTGTTCGACCGCGTGGTCGGCACCCTCGCGCTGCTCGTGGCCTTGCCGGTGATGGGATTGGTGGCGCTGGCCGTGAAGCTCGACAGCCCCGGACCCGTGCTATTCCGCCAAAAGCGCTTCGGCTTCAACAACGAGCGCATCGACGTCTACAAGTTCCGCTCAATGTACCATCATCAGGCTGATCCGACGGCCTCGAAGGTCGTGACCAAGAACGACTCGCGCGTCACCCGCGTCGGCCGCTTCATCCGCAAGACCAGCCTCGACGAGCTGCCGCAGCTCTTCAACGTGGTCTTCTCCGGCGATCTCTCTTTGGTCGGCCCACGTCCGCATGCGGTACAGGGCAAGCTGCAGAGCCGCCTGTTCGACGAAGCCGTCGACGGCTATTTCGCCCGCCACCGGGTCAAGCCCGGCATCACCGGCTGGGCCCAGATCAACGGCTGGCGCGGTGAGATCGACAACGAAGAGAAGATCCAGAAGCGCGTCGAGTTCGACCTCTATTACATCGAGAACTGGTCGGTGCTGTTCGATCTCGTCATTCTGCTGAAGACGCCGATCTCGCTGCTGACCAAGAACGAGAACGCGTATTGAGTTGAATTTTTCCGTCATGCCCCTCCTTGTGCGCTGTTGCGCACTGGGGCGGGGCATCCGGTACTCCGCGGCGCCGGCCGCTTCCGCAATAGACGCCGCGGAGTACTGGATCGCCCGGTCAAGCCGGGCGATGACAGCGGTATTTGTGGCGTACCAGTTGCGTAAACGTATGAGCGTGTGATGGCGTATGCGGCAACAGCCGGGGAGATGAATGCAGCGGTTCGGGCTGCGCCCGGCGTGTTGGCGCTCCAGCGCGCGCTGGTATGGCTGGTCGGCGCCTCCGGCGCGATCGTGTTCATCGAGCCGAGCCCCTACGAGATCGTGACGCTGCTGGCCACCGTCACCTTCTTCGCCACCGGACTGCGTCTGCGGCTCGCTTTGATGCCGCTGGTGCTGATGCTGGTCCTGCTCAATATCGGCTATACGATCAGCGCGATCCCGCTGTTCGAGCAGTCCGAGGTGGTGAGCTGGATTGCGACCTCCTGGTACATGGCGGTCACAGTCGTGTTCTTCGCCATGGTCACGTCGGAGGACACCGCCGCCCGGCTCGATATGCTCCGCCGCGGGCTCGTGATCGGCGCGATGGTCGCCTCGCTGTCGGCGGTCGCCGGCTACTTCCACCTGGTTCCCGGCGGCGACGACCTCCTCACGCTGTACGGACGCGCGCGCGGCACCTTCAAGGATCCGAACGTGCTCGGCGCCTTCCTGATCCTGCCGGCACTGTTCTCGCTGCAGAGCGTCGTCTCCGACAAGTTCGGCAAGGCGTTTCGCAACGTCATCGCCTTCGGCATCATGTCGCTGGCGATCCTGCTCGCTTTCTCCCGCGCCGCCTGGGGCGGGCTGGTGCTGACATCCGCCTTCATGCTGGCGCTGATGGTGCTGACCAGCCGCACCAACGCGCAACGCTCGCGTATCATCGTCATGGCGATCCTGGCCGCGGTGCTGGGCCTTGCGCTGATCGCGGTGTTGATGTCGTTCGATTCCACCGCCGAGATGTTCAAGCAGCGCGCGAGCTTCGATCAGAGCTATGACGAAGGCCGCTTCGGCCGGTTCGGGCGGCACATCCTGGGAGCGGAGATGGCGCTCGACCTGCCGTTCGGCATCGGCCCTCTGCAATTCCACCGCTTCTTCCCCGAGGACACCCACAACTCCTATCTCAACGCCTTCATGTCCGGCGGCTGGCTGTCAGGCATCTGCTATCCCGCGCTGGTCTTCACGACCGTCATCATGGGTGTCAGGCACATCTTCGTGCCCGTGCCCTGGCAGCGCGCTTATCTGGCGGTGTTCTCCGCCTTCGTCGGCACCGTCGGCGAAAGCTTCGTGATCGACACCGACCACTGGCGGCACTTCTGGATGATGCTGGGCGCGATGTGGGGCATGATCGCGGCTGCACAGATCTACAAGGCTAGGTCTGGCGACGAAGCTTCTTCAGCTTGAGATCGGGGCGTTTCTCCGGCGGCGTGTCGAGCAGGCCCTTCAGCGCCGCGGTCGCCGCGAGCACGCCCTTGTAGCCCTCATTGGCGAAGCGCAGCAGCAGGCGCAATTCCTGGTCGGAATAGCCGCCAAAAACCTTCTCCATCGCCTGCTGCATCGGCACGTAGAACTGGCCGAGCCTTTCGATCGCCTCCGGCACGACGGCAATGAAGACCTTGCGACGATCGGCATCGTCGCGCTCACGACGGACCAGGCCCGCCTTTTCGAGCCGGTCGACCACGCCGGTGATGGCGCCGGTCGTGAGCCCCGTGACTTCGGCGAGCCGGCCGGCGGTGACGCGGCCTTCGAGGTACAGGATGTCCATGCATTCGAGGTCGGAATTGGCGATTCCGGCAACGTTCGCAACGGTCTGGCCATAAAGCACGCCCTGCGCGGACGACCTGCGCATCGCCTCCTCGAGCTCCTGCAGCAGCGCGGCGCGCGCCTTCGTCCTTGACAAGGCAAACCTCGTATCTTAGTCGATATATATCTTAGTCACTAAGAGATTTAGCGACTGTAATTCTCCTAGCACCACGGAAACGTCGGGAGCAAGCCATGTCCTATCGTCCTCGCAAGGCCCTGATCATCGGCGCCGGCATCGCCGGCCCCGTCGCGGCGGTCCTGCTGCGCCGCGCCGGCATCGAGTCCGCGATCTACGAAGGCTGGCCCTATTCGAAAGGCATCGGCGGCGGCCTTCAGATCGCGCCGAACGGCATGCAAGTCATGGACGAGATTGGCCTTTCCAATGAGCTGATCAGCCGCGGCTCGATCGCGGAATCGTTCGACTTCTATTCGCAAGCCGGAGAGAGGCTCGGCTCGATCAATCGCGACATGGCGCGGCGCTTCGGCCAGCCCGCGGTCAATGTCTGCCGCGCCACGCTGAACGAGATGCTGATCGACAAGGCCTGGTGCGCATGCGTTTCACTTTATTTCGAGAAGCGCCTGATCAAGATCGAGGATCGCGCCGACCAGCCGATCATCGCCTACTTCGCCGACGGTACCACGGCCGAAGGCGACTTCGTGATCGGCGCCGACGGCGTGCACTCGGTGACGCGGCGCCAAGTCGTCCCGGACGGGCCGCAGCCGTTCGATACCGGACTGATCGGCTTCGGCGGCTTCGTGCCGCACGCCGTCCTGGATGGCCGGCCGATCGGCCGGCACGTTGAAACCACGTTCGGACAGAGCGGCTTCTTTGGCTACGGCTATTGCAGCCCCGATCCGAACGACGGCGTGATGTGGTGGAGCACGCAACCCGCGCACGGCATGGACGCGGCGATGTTTCGCGCGCTCGACCATGCAACGCTGAAGCAGCACCTGCGCGGCTTCCACCGCGGCTGGCACGATCCGATCCCTGGCATCATCGAGGCAGCCGAGAACATCGTGGTCACCGACACGCTCGACGTCGCCACCCTGCCGACCTGGTCGCGCAAGCGCTCGCTGCTGATCGGCGATGCCGCCCATGCGACCAGCCCCCATGCCGGCCAGGGCGCCTCGCTCGCGCTGGAGGATGCGATGCGCCTCGCCCGGTTGATGCAGCAAGGCCGGGAGCTCGGCGCCACCTTCCAGGCCTTCGAGGCCGAACGGCGCCCGCGCACGGAAAAGATCGTCGCCATGGCCCGCCGTAACGGCAACAACAAGCGCGAGTTCAGCGCCACCGGCGCGTGGATTCGCAATCAGATGATGAAATGGCTGCTGCCGCTGGGCGCGAAAAGCATGGAGTTCATGTACGCCTACGACGCGCGGGCGGTGTAGTGGCACGAACGCTGTCATGCCCGCCTTGTGCGCACTTGCGCACCGGGGCGGGCATCCAGTACGCCGCGGCCTCTCGATTCAATCGGTGCCGTCTCTGGAATACTGGATCGTCCGGTCGAGCCGGACGATGACACCGTGATTGCGGCAAGTGACCGCCTCTACTTCTCCACCGCGAACGTCAGCCCGGCATTCTCGACCAGCCGCTTGATCAGCTTGTGCTGCATCGCCGCGCCCGGGGTCCAGAAGCCGGCTGCGACGTCAGTCGTGTCCCGCAGCATGCAGATGGCGCATTCGGAGATCATCTTCGAGGTCGAGCCGTAGCCGGGATCGCGGTCGCCGGTGACGCCGGCGCGAACCATGCGGCCATCGGGTGCGATCGCGACATAGAGCAGATCGAACAGACCGTTTTCACGCTCTTCCTTCGACGGCCCCTCGCCCGGCTTCGGTGCGTCGGGGCCGGTCTTGCCCGCATTGGCAGCCATCACGAGCTTGGCGTTGGCCTCGCCCTTCTCGCCGGGACCGGTCAGGACCATCTCGTCGTAGACGAAGTCCTGGCCGTAGGGGAATCCCATCAGCATGTTGGAGCGGTGAACGTTGCGCGTGTTGATCAGCGCCATCGTGAACGGCGCGGCCCAGGATTGCAGATCCTCCTCGAAGGCGGCCCTGTTGCCTTTCGGCTGCTTCGGGCCGGTGAAGCCGGGCGTCAGCGCAAAATGATCGTTGAGAATGGCGACAAGGCTGAGATCCTTGGCCACCGCATCGAAGGTCGCCTTAGCGCTGGCGGCGGTGCCGCCCGAGAGCGTGCCCCGCATGTCGCGCACACGCCCTTTCACCCGCGGGGCCGGCGCGCCGAAGACACGTTTGGCCTCTTCCTGGACGAAGAACGTACCGAGCTCGAACGGCACGGAATCGTAGCCGCAGGAAAACACGATCCGCGCGCCGCTCTCTTTTGCAGCCGCCTCGTACTTGTCGATCATCTGGCGCATCCAGATCGGCTCGCCGCAGAGGTCGAAATAATCCGTGCCCGTGGCCACGCAGGCGGCGAGCAGTTCTTCACCATAGAGCTGATACGGGCCGACGGTGGTGATCACCGACATGGTCTGCTCCGCCATCGCCTTCAGCGAAGCCGCATCCGACGCATCCGCGACAATCAACGCCGTATTCCCGGGCGCGCCGATCGCATCGCGGACCGATTTCAGCTTGCCGAGGCTGCGGCCTGCCATCGCCCATTTGAGCGCGTGGTCGCTCTTGTAACGCTGGGTCAGGTATTCGGCGACGAGCTGGCCGGTAAAACCGGTCGCGCCATAAACGACGATGTCGAATTTCGCAGAGCTCATGATCCGCCTTTGCTTTACTTCTTCGCGTAGCTCACGCCCATGCCGGCACGGACGTCGCTTTGAATACCATAGGGCGGGATCGGATAACGCAGGCCGTTCTTCGCCAGCGCCTTCATGCCCACAACCGCCTTGGCGAGATGTTCCGGCTTCAGGGCCATCAGCATCTCCTCGTCCGGCACGCCGCCATAGCGCCGTTCGGCGTAGCATGGCAAGGACAGGCTGGGCTCACCGCTCTTGAGCGCCCTGCCCCAGGAATCGGCGCAAGCGGTCTCGCCGACCACGCCCCATTCGAACTTCTTGTAGCCGGTGTATTGCAGCCCGTTGATCAGGATGATCATCTGCCCCGGCGTCGCATAGACGAGACAGATGTCGGGCGGATCGAGCCGGCCGCTCGCCAGCGGACTGACCGCGAGCGCCTGATATTGCCCGAACGGAACCACATCCAGCGCCTCCTGGCGCTTGCGTGCGTCCTCCGCGGTGCCGTGCCAGACCCCGACATAGTTTTCGCCGGCGAGCCATTTCTCGTCCTGCGGTGCAAGGCCGATCACCGCGCGGCATTGTGCGCCGACGAGATCGTCGGCCGTGATGCCCACGGTCCAGCCCAGACGCGCGGCCATGCTGACGATCTGGTCGGTGGTGTGGACCGCGTTCGGCCGCCGGACTTTCGGAATTGCCTCCATGTCCGCGGTCCGCGTGAACAGCTTCATGCCGATCACCGTGGTCTTCAGCCGCAACAGGCTGTTGAGATCGGCGACGAGGCCGGCAAGATCGATGCTGTCTGCACTCTGCTGTTGCATGGCGTCCTCCGGGGCCGGCGACCGTGAGCCGGTGCTGTTATTGCTTCTTGAACGGTTCTAGTCCTTCGTCGGTCCCGGGAGCAACTCGCCAGTCCGGCCCATCAGGTGGTAGGCGACGAGCCCGATCCATTCGCGCACGGCGACCTCGGTTCGGCCGAGCCCGTCCGTGCCGACATTGGTGAAAGAGAAGAGATCGTCACGCCCGCCCATTCGCCAGTCCACGGGATAGGCTTCGACGTCGAATCCCGCCTTGCGAAAGATTCCCATCGAACGCGGCATGTGAAAGGCCGACGTGACCAGGAGCCAGCGTTCGCCCGCCTTCGGCGCCACCAATTGTTTGGTGAAGATGGCATTCTCGTAGGTGTTGCGGGAGTCCCGCTCGAGGATCAGGCGCTGCTTCGCGATGCCCAGATTCTCCAGGATGGGCGCGGAGTAGTCGGCCTCCCGGGAGTCCGTCGAAACCAGGTTCGCGGTGCCCCCGGTGAAGACAATGCGCGTGTTCGGATAGCGGCGCGCGAGCTCGGCCGGCGCAAACAGGCGATCGGCCGCGTGCGCGACGACCGGCGTGCGGTGCGCCGCCGACAGATCGGTGTCGATCGAGCCGCCGAGCACGATGATGCCATCGGGCGCACCGCGCGACGGATCCCACGGCGGAAAACGCGACTCCAGCGGATAGAGCAAGAGGTTGCCGAGCGGCGAAAACGCGGCGAGCGCCAGCAGGATCAGCGTGGCCGCGGCGAGCTTGCGGCCGAAGGCGGCAAAGCGCGTCGCCATCAGGACGACCGAGACGATTCCGAGCTCGATCATCAAGTTGATCGGCAGCACCGCTGCGCCGAGGGTCTTGGACAGGACAAAAAGCAGGGGAGCCTCGCTGGAATGATCGTGCCTGTTGCGCGCGGGCTTGACCCGCCCGTCGATCTTCAGAAAGCTTCTTGGAAGAGGATCGATTGCCTGGTCAAGCCCGGGCCTGTGAAACGGACGGACGCCACATGACCCATCACCACCTGCATTCCAGCCCCGAGACCTGCCATTGGGGGTTCTTCGAGGCTGCGCTCAAGCCCGTCCTCACCATCGCGAGCGGTGACGAGGTCACGGTCGACACCATCAGTGGCGGTCCGGACATGCTGCCCGACCGCAGCAAATTTCACATTCCGCCCGAGATGCACGAGGTTCATGCCCAGAACGAGCGCATGCTGCCCGGCCACATCCTCACCGGCCCGATCGCGCTCGAGGGCGCCGAGCCCGGCGACGTGCTCGCGGTCGAGATCCTCGACGTCCAGCTCCGGCAGGATTGGGGCTGGAACATGATCAAGCCGCTGTCCGGCACCCTGCCCGACGATTTCCACGAGACGCGCATTCTGAACATCCCGCTCGACCGTTCCCGGATGGTCGCCCGCATGCCGTGGGGGCTGGACCTGCCGCTCAAGCCGTTCTTCGGCGTGATGGGCGTTTCGCCGCCGCCGGCCTGGGGCCGCATCTCCTCGCTCGTTCCTCGCGCCATGGGCGGCAATCTCGACAACAAGGAGCTTGGCGCCGGGGCGACGCTGTATCTGCCGGTGTTCGTCCCGGGCGCGCTGTTCTCCTGCGGTGACGGCCATGGCGTGCAGGGCGACGGCGAGGTTTGCGTCACCGCGATCGAGACCGCGCTTCAGGGCCGCTTTCGCCTGACGCTGCGCAAGGACCTCAGGCTCGATTATCCCCGTGGCGAGACGGCGACGCATTACATGACCATGGCGATGGACCCCGATCTGGACCAGTGCGTGGTGCGGGCGCTGCGCGACATGATCGTGCTGCTCGGCGAGAGGCGCAATTTGTCGCGCGAGGACGCCTATACGCTGTGCAGCCTGGCGGCCGATCTGCGGGTGACCCAGACCGTCAACGGCTCCAAGGGCATCCATTGCATGATCGAAAAGACGATCGTGCACGGCTGAGCCGACCAGCCCACTCCTGACCGGTCGAAGCCACGCCGCCGCCGGCCTGCCGCGCGGCGTGCCTTGTCATGCCTAAATTTCCCTCGCGATTCCAACGGGCTGACCAGGCGCCGCAGCCTGCATTTGACTTCTGCCTCCAAACCTAAATAGAGTCTTAATCGTAACTTTTATGTACCCGAGTAAGAGGCTAGCGTTCGGCCATGGCCACCGAAAAAGCCGAGACTGACCGCATTCCTGTAACCTTGGCGCTCTCGACCATCACCTATCTGGAGAAGCTGGTGAGACAGGGCACCCACGGCACCAGCGTTCCCGGCGTCGCACGTACCTTGATCGAGGAAGGCATCCGTCTCGCCATCAAGGACGGGCTTTTGTCGATTCGCGACAATGGCAGGACGTGAGCGCGCGCCGAACGTGAGGCGGACGGATCTCGAGAGGCGGATGGCCGACATCTGCAACCTGGGACCGTTACACATGCCTGTTCTCTCACCCACCTGGACCGACGAACGCATCGAACTTCTGAGGCAGCATTTCGAGGCCGGGCTCTCCTGCCGCGAGATCGCCGCCGACATTGGCGTCAGCCGCAACGCCGTGATCGGCAAGCTGTCTCGCCTCAATCTCACGCGCGGCCGAACCATCGACGATCGCAAGGTTCACGACAGGGGCCTGGCGCCGGCGCGCGCGCCGCGGACCGTGCCGCGGCTGCAATATGAGATGCTCGCCACGATCTACGGCGAGACCGGTGCGCCGATGGTCACCGGTCCGATCGACGACGCCAATCGCTGCTCGCTACTCGAGCTTGCCGAGAACCGCTGCCGCTGGCCGATCTCGACGCCTGGCGCGGACGATTTCTGCTTCTGCGGCAACTCCGCACCCGACGGCCAGTCCTATTGCGCCGGCCACAGCCGCCTCGCCTACCGGCCGAATTCCCGCGCGCGCGTCATGCGCGGCTAGAGCCAAGTCCTGGAGGCGAGTCCTGGAGCCATGCCCAAAACGAAAAACCTCCGGCAGGGCATTGCCGGAGGTTTCTGGAGGTTTAGCATCAAGTCAGAGCCGCAACTTTCGTCATCGGCTGGAAGTAATATAGCTTAGTAACTCAGGTAAGTAAATAAATTTGGGCCCATCGATTCGCATGGCACGTCTTCGCCACCCGCACGCGCCGGATTTTCCGAAGGCCATCTTCGTAAAAAAAGCTCATCTCATAAAAAAGCCCCGGCGGTGTCCCGCCGGGGCTGCGTTCTATCCTAAGACCCAGGTGTGAAGACCCAAGTCCGAGGACCAAGGCTTACCAGTTGCGCTGGGCGCGAACCAACAGGCTGTAGGTGTCCTGGTCCTTTAGCTCATAGGTCGCCGCGGGCTTGGCAACGCTGGTGAGCGCCGGCGTCGTGATCACGCCCGAGTACTTCTGGTCAAGATGGCTGTAGGTGAAGTCAGCCGAGAAGGTCAGGTTCTTGATCGGGGTCCAGCGGGTGATGACACCGATCTGGCCGATGTTGAAGTCCGGGTTGCAGGTGCCGGTCAGGGTCGCGAACGCGGCGCTGCCGCAGATCATGCCCTTGGCGGTGCCGCTGTAGTTGACGGCAGCCCACGCACCATAAAGCGCCGAATTCCAATACGGGCTCCAGTTGTGAGTGTAGGCACCACGGAAGCCGTAGGTCTTGGTCAGCTCGAGACCGCTGCCGGGTGCGAACACCGCGTCAGACACGCCGGCGAAGCCGATGCTCTGATACGCGCCGCCCGAACCGCCGAACATCGAGTAGCTGGTCGCTGCCAGCTCCTGGAAGTTGTAGCGGCTCGCGCCGTCGGTGTAGACGCCCGAGATGTTGATCACGTCGCCTGCACCGGTCGGGATGTTCTTGATCGACAGCGCCAGCTGGACGGCCCAGCCCCACTTGTCTTCAGGATGACCGGTAACTTCGCTCGCGCCGTAATAGCCGACGTGGTTGTCGTGCGCAGCGACCGAGGCCTGGAACAGGCCCCAGGCCTGGTCGACGCGGAGCGTGCCGACGAGATCGGGGGAGCGGGTGCCGCCGAGATCGTTGGAGCCGTAGGCACCGCCGAGGACGCCGGCGGTGGACATGCCGGCCGTATTCCAGAGCGCGGTCTGGAACACCTGCGTCTGGTCCTGGGCCGAGACGATCGCCGTCACGCCCTGGCCGAGATCGGCAGTGTAGGTGAACTGGGCAACACCGTTGGTGGTGCCGCTGCCGCCGACGAGCTGGTCGAAGTTGTTGCCGGGATAGTTGATCCAGGGCGCGTCGAACTGCGACACGGCCTTACCCATGGTGAAGCCGGCGAACTGGATGAAGGCGTAGTAGACGCCGAGCGCGCCGCCCGAGATCGTGCCGTCGGTGCCGTTGACGGCGCCACCGCTGGAGCCGATCAGGCTCGTGCCTGCGGCGTTGAGGCCGAGCGTGCCGCTGTACTGGGTCGCACCCGTTCCCGAACCGGCGCCGACATAGTTGCCGGTCGTCCAGGTGAAGACCGCATCGAAATAGGTGCGGACCACGCCGTACTCGGTTGCGGTGCGCGTGTCGATGTTGAGATCTTCACGAGCGCGCATCGAGTAATAGTTGGTCAGGCGGTTGTTGGCCGCGAAGACGTTGTTGTACTGGGCGCTGTAATTGCCGCCGGCATTGAGCGCCACTTCGGCACGCAGATAGCCGCCCAGCTTGATGCAGGTGTCGCTGCCCGGGATGTAATAGAAACCCGCGCCGTAGAGCGAGCAGACCTTCACATACTCGACTGCCTTGGCCTTGACCGGAAGATCAGCCGCCTGAGCTCCACCGACGGCGATCAGACCCGCCGCAGTGCCGAGCAAAAGGCTCTTCACCACTTTCATATTAAAACCTCCAAGTTGCTCATTTTACGAAGACCGGACCGTGAGGCCCCCCAAGATCCCCGTCTTTGAAATCCGCTCGGCCGCTTTGCGCTTCGGACACACCCTCTTTCGACGCGAGGGACGTGAGCAAACCACCTGCAACGGGACGATCGAGTACCCCCCACCGCCACGAAGCAATATGCCTGCGCCTTTCGGTAATCAAAATACCTTATTTAGTCAGCTTTGTTGGTTTTGCTAAACCTGTGCCCCGTTCGCAACACCATTGCGAACCGATTCCGTGAGCTGATCATCTTTGTAGTTTTACTGACAAAATTACCCTGCTCTGCACTTGCGTCAGAGCAGGCTTGCGTGGACTATGGCTTGCACGACACCGGCCGCATACAAATCATCTCACGGGAGTGACGCTGTGTCAGCGACGAGGAAAGAAGGGGCGCGCCTCCGCACCATCGGCAATCTGGATATCATCAGGCGCTTCACCTGGGAGATATCGTCGATCAACATGTATCTGGAGGAGCTGCGTCAGTTCTGGGCGAGAACGCTCGGCATCAGCGGCCCGCAATGGCTGATCCTGATGGCGATCTCCGACCTCGACAAGGACGACGGCATTCCGGTCAACGTCGTCTCGAAACTGCTCCACGTCGACCCGTCGTTCGTCACCACCCAGTCCAAGCTGCTCGAGAAGAAGGGCCTGTTGCGCCGCCGCCCCTCGCCGACCGACGCAAGGGTGGTCCGACTGTCCCTGACCGAGAAGACGCAAAAGCACCTGGCGAGCCTCAACGAGCAGTACAAGACGATCAAGGAATTCGTCTTCCAGGAGTTCGACGAGAAAGAGCTGACGGAATTCACCACCAAGCTCGCGATGTTGAAGACCCGTCTCGAAAAAGCCTGCGTCCGCCTGACCCTCGACTTCTGAGGCGACGTTCTCAGATGCGCCGCGCGGCGCCGAGCCGCGATTCCAGCCAATCGAAGATGTATTCATTGGCAAGGCTCGGATTGTCCGCATGGGCCTGCGCCGCGCCGGTTTCGGCCGCGGTGAACACCTTCAACATGACATCCGAACTGCCGAGCCGGGAGGTCTGGACGATCTGACGCGCCCGATCGGCCTTGAGCCAGCCGTCCTCGCCGAGCGTGATCAGCACCGGACAGTCGGCGCTGGAGGCCATCAGCGGAGCGTGCGGCACCGGGACGATGCTGACGTCGCTCATCGCGAATCGGCTGGCAAAGAAGGCCCGCTCGTGCAGGTCCCACAGGCCGCCATCGCAGACGGCGGCGGCAAGCCGCGGCTCCTGCAGCACCGCGCGCGCCACGAAGGAAGAGCCCCAGCCATCGGCGACGATCGCGACGCGCTCGAAGTCGACCTCGCTGCACGTCTCCAGATAGTCCATGACGCACGGAATCGCACTCTCGAGATCCCGGCGCCGCAACAGCGCGTCGAGATAATCGTCGCGCTGGTCGCCGAACAGGTCCAGCGCCAGCAGCGAAAAGCCGCGCTCGCGGGCGTGCGGCGCGAGCTTGAACAGAAACTCTTCCTTGCGATGGCCGGGCTCGCCGATGCAGATCACGGTCGGGGCTCGCACGCGCTCCAACGGCGCGTGCGCGGGCAGGAAATAGCCCTGCAACGAATGTCCGTCGAGCCAGGGTATCGTCACGACTTCCCCGGCAGGGTCGCGCGCGGCGAGGAAGCGGCGGGCGCAATCCTGCATCGCGAGGACCGCGACCCAGCGGCGCTCGTCCGCCTGATCGAGCGGCATTGCGGCCGCGCTGTAGTAATTCATGGCGCGGAGCCAATTGCGCTGCGCGGTCGCCCTGTGACCTTCCGCGAACGCGGCCTCGGCACGATGGCGATTGGCCTGCGCCAGCTTCTTCCACTCGCGATGCCAGGACTGGTCGTCGCCCCGCTTCAGCTGCCGCGCGATCATCAGGCATTCGGCGATCGTGGCGCCGCCGTCCTGGGCCGCGGTGAGGAGCCGCGTGAACTCAGCGGAGATGTCCTCTCGCTCCGGGCAAAGGATCCAGTCGTCGGAGAGGCATGCGGGTATCATCGGGAGCTACGCTCTGGTCATCGCCTTACACGTGACTGAATAAACTATTTTGGTTCCCTGACCAAGCTGCGGCGCGCCCAATGAGAGCCGTTCGAGATCACCATCGCTTGAACGCAGGGATGTGTCGCATGCGTGACATTCCAATGCGTCAGGAGTGGCCGACACGGCCAAGAAACGCCGGCAGCGAACTGGCAAGAGGTGGCACGTGAAATTGCCTGCGCGCCTCTTGCCATGATGCGCATCATACCTATATCGGCGCGCGCTCGTCGCCTGCGTCAGCCGAGCCGCCAGCCGACCTCCTGCGTGAAACTTTCGTAGAAGGCGCGGTCGTAGGCCTGCTCCGGCGTAGCACGAACGCGCTCGTCAAGGCGCTTTGCATCCTCACCCACGAGAATGCGCCATTGCTCCGCCTTGACGCCGTCGAGGATGATCCTGGCGGCCTGAGCCGCCGTCGTCGGCGCATCCTCGAGGAAGCTGCGGGCGCGCTCGGCGAACGCCGCCTGGATGTCCTCGTCCGACATCTTGTCGGCATCCGGCACGCCGGCCGCGACCATGCGCTTGCGGGTCAGCGCGACCTCGTCGCCGTTGAGCCGCTCCGAGCCGTCGGCGCTCTGCACCTTGCGCGAATTGGAGACGATCGAGGTGCCGATATGGCCGGGCATCACCACCGAGCATTTGACATGCGGCGCGTGCAGGCGGAGGTCGTTGATGAGCGCTTCGGTAAATCCCTTCACGGCGAACTTCGCCGCGCTGTAGGCGGTGTGCGACTGGTTCATGCCGATGGAGGCCCAGAAGCCGTTGACGCTCGCGGTGTTGACGATGTGGGCCTCGTCGGCCGCGACCAGCATCGGCAGGAAGGTGCGGACGCCGAGATAGACGCCGCCCCAGCAGATGTTGAAGGTGCGCTCCCACTGCTCGCGCGTGTTGGTGAACAGGCTGCCGCCGCCGCCGATGCCGGCGTTGTTGAACAGGAGGTGGATCCGGTCGGTCTTCTGCTGCTCGGCGAGCTCGTCGCGGAATCGCTTGAGATGATCCTCGATCGAGACGTCGGCGACATGGGTGGTGACGCGCAGGCCCTGCGGCAGCTTCTCGAGCTCGCACAGCCGCTTGGTCTCGGCCATCGCGGCTTCCGAGACGTCGCACATCGCGACATTGCAGCCCTCGGCGACGAGCTGCCGCGCGAGCTCGCGTCCCATTCCCGTGCCGCCGCCGGTGATGACGGCGATCTTTCCTGCAAAATCCTTCATGGGACTTTCGGCCCCTCCCCTGTCGGTATGTTTCTTCATGGCTACGCCGCGTGCATCGAAGCGCGCACAAAATGTAGCAGCGCCGCATCCGCAGGTAAAAGCGGATCGGCGCTGCTATGTTCATCAGGGATTTCGGGGCGCGGACTATTCGGCCGCCTCGACGCGCCGCCCGTTCAACGCGCCGAGGCCGTCCAGCGCCTTGCGGATCGCCGCCTGCTGCGCGCTTGAGGGCTCCGGCATCGGCGCGCGCGGGTAAGTCCTGGGCAAGCCCTGCAGCGTCTGCGCATAGCGCGTGCAGGCCGGGAGATTGTCGGCGATGACAGCGTTCCACAGCGTCAACAGCTTCTTGTGCAGATCGAGCGCGCGCGGATGGTCACCCGCCTTCACCGCATCCCACAGCGCGACGGAGGCATGCGGCGCGGCGGTCAGGATCGCGGCGATCGAGCCATGGGCCCCCAATGTGTAGGACGGATACATCAGGGCATCGACCGCACTGTAGATCAGCTTGTCCGGCGCCATCATCATGAGGTCCGCGAACAGCTTCAGGTCGCCCGCGCTCTGCTTGACGCCGACTACCAGCGGCACCTCGGTCATGATCCGAGTCAGCAGCGCCGGCGAAAGATAGGACCACGGCACCACGTTGTAGATGATGACGGGCATGCCGGTCTCGTCCGCCATGGCGCGGAAATGCGCCACCATCGCCTCGTCGTCCGGCTTGAACAGATAATGCACCGGCGTGACCTGGAGCGCTGCGACATTCATGTCGCGCATCAGCTTGCCGCGGCGGATCGCATCGCGGGTGGAGTCGACGATGATGCCGGCGATGACGGGAATGCGCCCCTTCACCGCGGCGACCGTCGCCTCCATCAGGTCGCGATATTCCTCGTGATCGAGCGTATGCCCCTCGCCGGTCGAGCCGCCGGCCGCGACGCCGTGTGCGCCGGCGCCGATCATCCAGTCGACCTGGGCTGCTACGAGGGTGTAGTCGATTTCGCCATCCTTCCGGAACGGCGTCGTCATCGGCGGGATTACGCCGGTCGGTCGTGTCTTCATGGTGTGCCCTCGCGTTTTCATATCCCTTGTGGCGGTCCCGCTCTTTTGGCGGGTGGCCGCGGTCTGAAAGCCTAGCGGCTACAAGCGGCCTGTGAAGCGCCACCGGCGCGGCGCTGCTCCCAGCATTCGACATCCCTGCGGTTATTATTGACCCGGTTCCCCGTATTTGCCCGGCTTCGGTTTAGGGGCAATTTTTTTACAATCCGAATCGTTAAATGGAGTCCGGACGCTGGGTCGAGTCGGCCAGGTCAGCGTGTTGTTTGCGTCACAGGCTCTGGCACTCCGCTTGCATCCTCTTCGTGGTCAGAAACTACCGATGAGGTGACTGGAATGTTCGTGACCGTCGTTGCCGTGCTCTGCCGGCTGAGTGCAGCCAGCTCAGGCAGTTGCATCGAGGAAATCGTGACCGACAGCAACATGACGCCCGAGATGTCGATGATGCAGTGTGCGATCGGCGCACAGGCTCCATTGGCGAAATGGATGGGCGAGCATCCGATCTACCACGCCAACTGGCGGCTCGATCGCTACAAATGCGTTCCGGGTCGCTACGAGATCAAGGGCCACGCCTAAGGTCCCGCAAAACTACCGATACCAAGACGACAGACGAGGAAACGCCCCGGAGGCCGCATCGTCCTTCCGCGCGGGCATCGACAGCGCCAGCCCCCATTGCGGCGGCGCGCTTTGTGACAACGATCACAGCTTTCCCTTAAGCCACCGCCCGCAGAATGATCACACGCGCGCGTCGCCCTTCCGGCGTCGGCATCAGCGCGTACTGGCACCGTCTGGCTCGAAGTCCCAGCCGTAGCTGATGTTGCCGTGAGCGACACCATAAGAGGCGTTGAAGCCCGTGCAGTTAATGAACGCGCCAATATACGCACCTACGACACTGTAGCAATTGCGGCCTGGAGCCTCCACGTAGCAATTCTCCACCAAGAAATGTTGCGAAAGGCGCCCGGTACTCGCGTTGCCGCCGACATAGATGCCGTCGCCGGCCGCATCGATGCTCTTGACCTTGCGTAACACCATATCCTTGGTGCCAATACAATAAACAGTCGCCGCTTGACCCGTTCCGGATAAAGCGCCAGACGCACGGCGCGCTGTTGCGTTGCCGTTGATGATCAAATCTTCGATCAGAACACCTGTCGGACCAATCCCAGTCCATGTTTCCTTTGATACATGCAACCCCGTCGTGTTGATATCGCACGCCGGGTGCGCCGTAAGCGTAGCGCCGTTGCCGATCAGCTTGCAATTGTCGCGGAGATAAAGCTGGCCGGTGTAGACGATATTCATCAGCGCGGATTCGATGATCGCCTGGCGGTTGGCGCCCTCGTCGAGAAAGCGCTGAAACTGCTCGTTTTCAGGCTCGTGACCAAGGCCACGAATGCCGAAATCACGATTGGCGAAAATCGGATCATGGCGCCCCCGAATGATCGGAGGCGACGGAATGCCCCTATCCAGGCCATTGCGCAGAAGGCCGCCGGACTGAATCAACATCAGAAATCAGCTCCCGCAGCGAGGATGTTGAACGTTTCTGCGTTGTGCGTAGAACAACGCAACGAATACCCGCTCGGCAGGAAGATTGGTTCAGCCGACAAGTTAGATCGAGAACCAAAAGTACCAACCGAAGCCGAAGGCGTGATGGCTGCGACGGGGACTTCACGATCAAGTCGTGCATTGGTACCATCATGGATATACAGACGAACCATGCCGGCAGTTGTGGTTCCCACCGCTTTGACATTGAGAAAATCGACGCGCGAGCCGTTGGCACCGGCAGTAAAGATCGTCGCAAGCGTTCCAGTGCCGTCGCGGTTGGTGTTTGCAGCCGAGACTTGACCGATAGCATGGCGTGGTGTCGAGGCAAGGTTTGGAGTCGTTCCCATTGGTGATTTGCTCCTACGCGAAGTTTTGGATCAGATAGAGTGAAAGCAGACCCGCGGTCGATCCCGCAGCTGCTGCCGTATCGATCGCATCTTGAATTTCGGTTTCAAGCGAAGTCCCCCATGCGATGATCTGCGTCTTGTCGGGCGGATGCGGGCCGCTGGCTGGCACGCCGTCGACATTGTATTTGCGCCAGACTTCCGCAGAAGTTGGTGTGGTCATTTAAGTCATCCTTTGCATCATAATCGCGTCGCTCCCGTAGTCTGCTTTCGGCATCGTCGCCGCCCACTTGGCGGATCGCTGCCGGCTCTCTGAAGTTGGATTTTCATTTGCGGTCCTAACTTCTACTAAGCAGCTGCGCCCGAAGCCCGAGCACAACCTCAACCGGCTCGCGGTCGCAACCAATCAGGCTTCGCGGGCGAGCATCCAGCGGACACGCCGCGAACTTGCTGCGGCCCAGCGCGGCGGCCAAGGCGATCCTGATGGCCTGGTCATTTGGTGCGCGAATGCCCTGCCGAAACAGCGCAACGGCCTCGCTGGTTATGTGCGACGTTCTGCGCCGCCGATCTCGTCTCGACCGCGCGGGCATCAAGGCGGGCCAAATGTGGTCAATGCCCAGGGCGGCCTTAGCGCTGGATGGCGCGGAGGCAGCGTCCGCATGAACTCGGCACCCAGGCGTTGCCAGGCTGCGCGCGCAACCTCCAGATCCGGTCTGTCGTACGCGTCAAGGATGATGCCGGCGCCTTCGAGGTCGCCATCAAAATCAAATTGACATTCGAACACGCTTCTCCACTCTTCGAGGCCAGCCGCCTGCTTACGTCTATTCTTGCGCGCTCTGACCGGCATTAGCGACGAGCCCCATAATCTGCGGTTCTCGGCGCGCGCGGCGCCTCTGGCCCGTCGACCCCATCAAGCGCCAGCTCCCGCAGCAATCGGGCGAACGAAATCCGGGCGTTTTGCAGGATACCGACCTCCGGCCGCTCCTTCGGCTGGCCGAAGCGATCGAGAAAGGTCTGCCCGTCACGGTCAAGAACTTCACGCGCGGTCTGCGCCTGGTCCCAGGCTTCCGCCGCCAATTGCAGCAAACGCAAGTGATGCGGCTCCAGCTCGAAGTCCGCGACAACACTTGCCCACCATTTCCGGGTCGCGGGCTTGAGGTGCGAGGGTGGTTTTGGGGTGGTCAATTAAGCCTCCAGATTTTATTTTGAACCGGGGCACCCATCTAGCGCGTTCGAGGAAGGCGCCGGCAAGCGGCGGAGTCGGTGAGAGCTATCTGCTACACCCCTCCGCCCCTTTGGATTCAAAAATGTAAGATATACATTTTTGTCGCCACTACCCGCGCTACAGCATGCCTCTCAGCCGCATGGCTTCACGCCTTGCGGCTATCCGACGTTGGGCTGCCTCGTTGTTGCTGGATGCCCGGCTAATCTGTGCCGAGGTGCCGCTGCCATATGCGCCCCACAGAACCAAACTGATCTCGAATAGTTTGGCCTCGGTGATGAGCCGCTTAGGTAGATCCCCATCGTCCGTCCATTCCTCAACCACGGGCGTGAATGAGACGCTGACCTCCGTCACCGTGCCGTTGCCGACCGTCGCCAAGGCTTCCTGCCCTAACGGCGCGTCAGGATTGGGCTCTAGCGAGTAGTAGAGTCCAATTGCGTCCGAACGCAGCTTGAGGCTGCCGTTGCTGACACGCCCCAGCGGCCTGCTTGGATCATGGCTCCATAGGGCGGCCACGTCTGGATTCTGCGCGAGATGCTTATCGAATGCACCTCTCGCAAATCTCTCTTCGAAAACGCCCGCGATTATCGCCGGCCGATTCCAGGAAATTGCAAAAGCCGGAAATAGTATCAGCCATTTCGCTGCAACGCCTTCAGTCGCCTTTCGCGTTTGGCCTGCATCAACTTGCGCGCAATCACGGCAGGTGAGTCCGAGCATTCGGAGTGTCGGCTTTCGCCAGGCATCTTGACGCTGCGTCGGACTGGCTTTCTGTCCGCGGTGTCAGAAGTACGTTCAGCGCCCTTAGACATTGTGACCCGCCTCCCGCGCTTCCTTCAGAAAATAGAAAACCTTGCCTTCACGTCGATCGCCTAGGAAATGCGCGCGCACAGGGCGCAAGTAGGCTAGGTTCAAATCTTCCCGTTCGATGTCGTCAAGCAGCGCGTCATGCTGTTCGCGCGCAGTCTCCAGAATTTTGGCAGCAGCACACACCGCACCGAGACGCCGCTGATATTCATGATGCATGGTGTCGCAAACGACTTTGCTTGCACCATTGCGAGCCTCATCCATGCGTCTGCGGATTACCTCTTGGGCTGCTTCGATATTGTCCATCGAAGTCGCGACTTCACGCATGCGCTGCGACATCAGCGTCAGCTTATCTGGCGCATCACCTAGCAACGCAGCCACGCCAGGCGAAAGACGTTGACCGCCGGCAGCCTTCTCAGCCTCGATGTCACCGCTAAGCTTAGAGCGCTCCGCATTCAGCTCGCGGTATCGATCGCTCAATTCCTGTCGTTTTTCGACTAGGCCGGCATATTCCGGGCTTGCCTCACTCAGCGTGGGCACGCGGAACGATTCAGTATCTTTCTTCTTCAAAATTGCCATTAGACAACCCTCCCAAACAAACCGTCCAAAATATCCGCAACCGCTCTCACCGGCACCGTCGTCGCCGAGCGATGTCCCGGCCGCTCCCAATGTGCGGCATCAGCTCCCGCAGCCCGGAATTGGCTCACGCCATTCGGCCGATTGATGACGATTTCGGGCCAACCGCGGACGAATTCGACGGTCGAGCGCCTCGCATCGGAATCGCCGCCGCGAGCCATCTCAATCAGATGCTCAATTGCGTCGAATGCAGTGCGCGGAATAGCGTCAGGCGCGTCGTCATGGAGTACCGCGCCGCCTGGAACGAGACCGGCATAGGTTGCGAGGTCGTGCTCTGCGAGACGCAGCTTGCTGGTGACCGCGATCGCTACGATCAAACGAAGCGCGTCGGTGTCGGTTAGTTCGGGCGGCCGAGACGGGCCACCGGTGGGAATTGCGCTCGACTCGGAAAGACGTCGAGCGATGTGTTTGACTCGCGGGGGATCAAAGCCGAGGGCTTCGAGGGCCGCGAGAACATCGGCAAGTTTTGCCAATTTTCAAATTCCTTTTTCGAAAGTGTCGAGATGATGGGTAAATGAAAAGCCGCTTGGCGACTCATCGGCACTACGCCGGAAAAAGAGCGCGACGCCGGTAGTGGGCCGGCGCGCGCCAAAGTCTGCACGTCACGTCAGCCACAAACGTGGCCTCATATCTCTGTCTTTGAGACCGATGATTAGCGCAAACGGCTAGGCGGCTATAAGCTCGGTCAGTTTCCGCGCCGCGCGGACCACTGCCTGTTTGCCGATTCCTTCGTATGTGCGCTTGCTGCTACCTGGACCGGCAACCATCTTGCCGATCTCGGCGGCCGAGCTGTCGTCTAGAACCGCATCGAGAACTTCAGCGTGCCTGCCCATTTTGATCCGGAGTCGACCCTCGTCGATACTCCGAACCATGACGCCCTCGACCGTTTGGGTATTAACTTGGGCCGGCGAAGCTTTGGCTTTGCGAGGACGTCGGAACCGCTCTACGTGCTGGCCCAGGCTGTACGGTGGTAACTTCTTTTCGAAGTTTGGATCCCTTTTGGCCTCCTGATCCTCTTCGTACATCGCAATCAATTCTTCGGCGGTTGCGGTCTCCATTAAGGTTTCCACTCTGGTGCCATCAGGCACAGCGGATTTATGGACCGGCCGCGCTGGTTCGGCGTGGTTGTCGTTATCGGCAATGAGCGCTTTGCCGGTGAGTTCTGACCATGCGTTGATGCTGTGCAGCGTGATCGTATCGCCGGCCTTGTGGAAAGCCGGAATGAGCTGGGATCGGTTCACAGTGGAATATCTCTCTTCAATAATTGCAGCTCGGGACACCGGGACATCGGGACACACCCTAAAGGGTGTGTGTCCCTGTCCCGTTCCAGATGTCGGGGACACTAATGAATTGTCCCTGTCCCGGGACATGTCCCGTTTTCATCTATGGCCCAAACCCACATCCCGACCGAGCCAACGGCCCCCTTTTCGATGAGGGATTTCTTGGCTCGCAAGAATCGCTTCTTGAGGGTTTCCTGCGCGACGGAAGACTGTGTATCGTAATACGCTTGGCGCCACTGCTTCTCCGTCACGACGAGGATGCTATCTGGAAAGCTAGCACCGTCCGGTTCAACACCATCGTCTGAGATCGCACGCTCAAGCGCCGCGAGTACATTCTGCGCTTCATGCCCTTTCGCTAGCTTGGTCGCACCGCTTTCGCCGGCCACAACGACCGGAGCTGTGGTCGGCTCCCCATCCTCGTCTTTTGCTATCTCAACCGATTGCATGGTGAACGTCGCGATGGTGCCTTCCTCGCCATCGTTGGCACCGTCGCACTTCAATGTGTAAGTCCCGGCATTCTTGGAGATGAGGAAGCTGGCATCCACCGCACCGTCCAGATCGATGGCTCCCTTGCCGCGTTCGCCCGACCATGCGGTGTGGTGAACGACCGTTAGGTGAGCGCCGGTCAGTCGGATTAGTTCGTCACATGCTGCGATAAATTTTGACATGTCCTTAGACGCATTCTGGTCGCCTGGACCGAATACGCGCGTCAGTGTGTCCAGGACAATCCAGACGCAGCGCTGGCCACAGTCCATCGATGCTTGCTTGATGACATCGGCGAGCGCCTTGGCGTCTACAAGCGAAGACGTCATGTCTAAACGTCCGCTGATAACGACTAGAGGGACATCATGAACGCCATAATGCTGACGGAGCGCCAGCATTCGCCGTTCGGTCAGCGCGCGCCTCTCGGCCGCCACATAGGCCACCATACCTTGGGTGACACGACGACCGAACCATTCCATGCCGGCAGCCACGTGGAAGCACCCGTCCCCGGTAATTACCGACTTACCCGTGCCGGGAAGCCCCGAAATGGTCGTCATCTCGCCGTCCCCCAAAACACCTTTAATGGTCCACATCTTCGGCTTGCCTTCCTCGATGTCGTCAAACCAAGTGACGTTGAAACGGGGCTTTGGTTCTGATGCCGCGGGCGTCACGTCATTGTCGTTCGCCGCCTGGGGAAGAGCCAACCCCGCCACCAAATCCGCGTTTGCCTCCCGCTTCTCATCGCGCCTTGCAACCTCCTTAGCCCACACCCTCTCGAAGTCCTTACGCGCACGCCGCTCGTTGGGATAGCGGTCAAGCCAATTACCCGTAGCGGTCAGAAACAACGCCGCCGCCGCAGCAACACTGTGCCCGTCGAAGTTCAACTGCTCGATAACCGCGCGCGCATGCTTGGATCGATCGCCGACGTCATCAGCCGCGAGAAGCGCTGCCGCCCTGCCTGATACAACGATGCCGTCAACGTCCGGTAGCTCGCCAAGTTGAACTGGCCTCGCCTCGGTCGCGGGTGCAGATGCCCAAGGCGCCAGCGCCCCGCGGAAGGCATCCACGTTAGTCAGATCGCCGCACCATTCTTGCAGATAGCGCACGGGCGCCGGATCTGGCGATCGACCGCGCTTCAGCTTGGCTTCATTCGGCCAATTCTTTGTTCCCGGAACGCGCCACACGTGGTCGACATCAGCGGTGCCGTGATCAGATCCGGTTGCGCGCTTCAGGCCCACGGCGAGCGGCGCAGCCTCGGCGACAGATAGCGGCTTATCGAACAGCCACACCGGCTGTTGATTGCCGGGACTGGTCTCGATGACGTAGCTAGGCTCAAACGGCAGTTCGCCAGTTTTGCCAGTGTCGCCGTCCATATCGGCTACAAGTCCGAGCACAGCGACGATATCGTCCTTCGTGCCTCGCTTGCCTCGCGCTAGGCTGCGCTTCATCAGATGCAAGCCAACGTAAACGTTGGCGCCTGTGGTGCCGCTGTGTGCATCGATGGCAGCTACCATGCCGTCAACGTCGCCTGGCCGATGGTGGGTGATGGTGCCGTTGCCGCCGGCAACGTTGTAAGCCGCAACAACCAGCACGCCGTCGATACCTTCGGCAAGGTCGTGGAGCATCTCGCAGTGCGTGCGAACTGGGTCGGTGTTGTCGGTGTTCTTAGCTGCGAGTGCGGTCATGCTGCGAAGGCCCGTCAATTTGAAGTTCGGAAATGGTTGCTTCGGCGATCCGCGCGACAATCTCTCGCGAGAAGGAACAGGTGCGGCCGCGGTGGGAATTCTGGCCGAATGCTCGATAGGTGCCGTCTTCGGCGCGCGAGACGCGGAGCCCATAAAGTTTGACGCCATCGATTATCTCGACGTCGGCGTGCGCAATCGTTCCACTGCCAGGCGGTGCCGGGCGGACTGTTAGGATTTTCAAAGGTGGAATCCCCTGAGGGGTTGCCCTATTGGGCGATGCTCTCGGCTAAAGGCCGATCGAGCTAGACGGCTTTGGTGCCACTCTTTGAATTGTCGTTAGCGACCGTGCAGGTCCGCGCCCACTCATCGAGCGCCTCGGTTGAATAAACGACTGCTTTTCCGAAACGCATAAACGCGGGACCGTTGGTCCCGTAGCAGCGGGCTTTGTCTAGGAAAGATTTTGAGACGCCGAGATATTCGGCCGCGTCCCGAACCCTGATGTTCGCCATGGTTGCCCTCTCGTGGTTGGCGTTGCACTCACAGGAGTAGTGCGCATCCAACGGCGAAACACTAAAAGGGCGGCGGAAGAATATTTGAGGCGGTCCGCCGAGATTCGCCGGTGGGCTGGCTACACGTTGGCTATAAAATTTGTAGCCAGCTTCCAGACTTCCAGCTAAGTCTTTGATTTTATTGGTCGGAGCGAGAGGATTTGAACCTCCGACCCCTAGTCTCCCAGACTAGTGCAGAAATTTGTTTTTGCTAGCGTTTTCTGCAAACTCCCAGATTCTCGACGCACTGAAATCACAGCGCTTTTGACTTCGGCTGCAAAAGCTTCGGCCCAAATAACCGTTGCGATCTGCAAGGGGAGATTGAGGCGGTCCCTGTCTCCTAGTACAACCAGCAGTAAGGGCACGGGGGACAAAATGCTACAGGGACAATGGCTTGGACGCTACGCAGGGACCAACAGTGGCTCAGCGATGCTGGAGCTGGACGAAATCGGTCCCAATTACGAGGGGCGAGCCTACATTTTCGACGATCAAGCGAACCTCCCATCTACGGCTGCCTATGTAACACTGCCCAAAGGCGTTGCCGCTCACAGCATTGCTGGCTTGCAGCTAGCTCCACTTGACCGAAACTACGACTTCTCGAACTGGGAAGCGCTCGCGACCCAATTTCCGGGAGTGACGTTTTCGACCACCGTTGACACTACTTGGATCATTTCAGGCAATACGATCACGGTAAGCTGGACAACGAATATCGGCACAACCGGGGGCGCTACTCTTTCCAGAGTTGACGGAAGCCGACCATCCACACTGAAGGCGACCAACGTCAACACGTGGGAGGAATTTCGTCGCTTCGTGCGGGACCAACCGCCTTACCGGTATATCTTTAGGGGCCAAGAAAACAATAGCTGGCGCTTGCGTACGTCGTTCCATCGAACCCAGCGAGCCGATCTGATTAGATACATGGACACGGACATCAACGAACTCCATCGGCATCTAAGCGGATTGACCAACCATTATTTCAATCTGTTGATCGGCGTCGAATACGCAGCCTTCATCAGCCTTGCGCAGCATCATGGCTATCCCACCCCTTTGCTCGACTGGACCTACTCGCCGTTCATCAGCGCGTATTTCGCCTTTAAGAAAGCGGCACCACCTGTGGAAAAGGTCCGCATTTTTGTGTTTGACCGAGAGCAATGGACAAGAGATTGGAGACAAATGCAGAAAATAGCGCCGGCTCCAATTCACTTTTCGCTGTTGGATGCGGTAGCGGTCAACAACGTCCGCAAGGTTCCACAGCAGGCACTTGCGACCGTTACGAACGCGGAAGATATCGAAGACTTTATTGCATTCAGAGAGACGAACGGCCGGCAGTATTTGCAAGCCATTGACCTCCACGTTGCGCTGCGTGAGCAGGTCCTGACCGAGCTGAACCTGATGGGCATCAACGCGGGCTCGCTTTTCCCTGGCCTGGACGGAGCCTGCTCCCAGCTTCGCGATCGGTTCTTTGGATTTTCTTAGTCGCATTAGTGCGTCGCCGGGACCATACCCGGCGACACGCTACGGCCCGAAGATTACTAAACGGTCCGGCTGTCCTCGGCGGTCGCCAGCACCGACACACCATAGATTTCCTTGGGCCACATGTCACCATCAACACCAAGGCAGTGCTTGGTTTCAGTATCGGTCATCCGACCAGTGACCGGACAGGGTGCCAAATAGGCGAGCCGCTCCGCCAGCCCGGGCCGGTCGTGCAGCAACGGCCCCATTGCAACCTTGATCAGTTCAACGTCGCCCTGCCCGGCAACCTTGGTCACGCGCTCAACGACGATCGCGTAGAGAGAATTCGGCAAAAAGCTTTCAGTCATGTCAGCCCCATTTGTGGTGATGCCGGGACATAGACTCATATTCGCAGAAGTGCGTCAAGGTATTGTTTCAATTCAAGATTGTAAGTTAAAACTGACTTATAGACGCCGTGACCGAGGGTGATACGGAGCCCGGCTTCGCATCCCGGGAAGCATCAGAGCGTGACAGGGTGATACGGTCGAGGGTGATACGATTCCGGGGCAGCGTGACCAAAATCGTATCACCCTCTGCGTAAGCCTTTGAAAAACAACGAAACAGGGTGATACGATCTATGTCACCCTCTTCCGTCTAGTAAGTAAGAAGGTATATCTAGATTCTATTATTAGACAGCGCGGCGTGACATCAGGCCGTATCACCCTCTCCGGAATGGAAGCGCTCCCGGGATGGACAACTCGTCCCGGGATGCAAACCCTCGGCTGTCACAAGGCTCTCGTCGCGCCTGTAACTATACAAATGCGACAATTCCGAATTTTTTGCTTGCGCGTAATTTGAAACCGTGAGACTATAGTTGCGTCGGCGATCGCACGAGCAAACGTGATCTCGACCTTCAGAGCAACAATCGGGGAACTGCATCACGCATCCGCAATCAAGCGGACGCGCAACCCCTTTTGGTTATGTCTCTCACTTCGCGCCTCAAACAATTTATCGGTCTAGAAACGAAAGTCGCGCCCAGCCTTGCTGACGCGAGCGGCTTCTATTTCGACCTATTCGGCGCGAACCCGACCCTTTCGGGCGTGACCGTCACCCCTCACACCGCAATGACCTGCGCACCCGTAGCATGCGCTGTGCGGTCGATCAGCGAAGCGGCGGGCTCGCTGCCCTTGCACATTTACAAGCAACTTCCGGACGGCGGCAAAGAGAAAGCACCCGATCACGCGCTCTACGGCCTTCTGCATGACGCACCCAACAGCTTCAGCCCCGCCGCGCTGTTTCGCACCCAGCTCATGGCCGACGCGCTGTTGCAGCCCTGGGGCGCCTTCGCGCTCATCAATCGCGTTGACGGCGGCAAGCCCGCTGAGCTGATCCGGCTTGATCCCCGAACCAATCCGGTATCCGTCGACGATTCCGACGTTGAGCCGACTTACAAGCTTGATGGTCGCGAGATCGCGGGCGCCGATCTCATCCACCTTCCGACGCCGGCTTATGATCCGCGCAAAGGTGTTGTTGGCGAAGGTCGAGAAGCAATCGCGCTTGCGCTGGTTCTGGAACGTTATGCAGCTAGGCTATTCGGCAAAGGCGCCCGCCCCAGCGGCGTGCTCACATCAAAGGGCAATGCCACGGCTGAAGCCATCGCGAAGGTCGCCACGGCTTGGAACGCTGCTCACGGTGGCAACAAGTCCGGCGGCACTGCGATCTTGCCCGCCGATTTCAACTGGCAAGCCCTGACGTTTAGCAGCGTTGATGCTCAATTCCTCGAAATGCGCACATATGCCGTCGCGGAAATCGCCAGATTGTGGCGCGTCCCGTTGCACATGTTGATGCAGGTAGATCGCGCTCAGCCGCGATCGATTGAAGCAATCGGCCAAGAATTCCTATCGCAAGCTCTGTTGCCTCGGCTCAAGTCTTTCGAGCAAGAGCTTGAATTGAAGCTTCTGACGCCGGAAGAGCGGAAGCAATACTGCATCGAATTCAACGTGGATGGATTTGCCCGCGCCGATCTTCTCGCGCGTGCCCAGGCGCTCAGCGCCACCGTTTCCGCCCGCATCTTGAACCCGAACGAAGCCCGGCAACTCGGTTTCGGCTACCCCGCCTATGAGGGCGGCGACGTGTTTGAAAACCCCAATACCAGCTCGGCGCACGAGGGCGGCAAGCTCAACGGCAACGATCAAGCGGAGGCCGCATGACGCCATACATCGCATTCCTTGGCGACGGCGAGCACACGTTCAAGCTCACCAAACGCGAGATCGAAGAGCTTCAGGTCAAGTGCGGCTCCGGTATTGGCGCGATCGCAAACCGCCTGTTCGCGCGCAACTTCGCCCAGGCCGACATCAACGAGACGATCCGCCTCGCCCTCATCGGCGGCGGAATGAGCGCGAAGCGCGCGCATGAGTTGATCCTGACTTACGTCGATGGCTGCCCCCTGATCGAAACATATGAGCTCGCCGCGAAGATCCTTGAGCGGACGGTATGCGGCAATCCTCATGAGGCGGCTACCAATGAATAGGCTTGAGATCAAAGCGGCTCTCTCGGTCAACGATGAAGGTGAGATCACCGGCATCGCTTGGCCGTTCAATGCAGGCCCTGACAGCTACGGCGACCTGATCACGAAGGGCGCATTCGGCACAATCCTTCCCGATCTGCCGATTTTGTATCAGCACCGGCCTGACGACCTAGTCGGCACCTGGAGCGAAGTAAAGGAGACCGACGACGGATTAAGCGTCAAGGGCACCCTCCACCTCGACCAGCCGCGTGCGCGCTCGATCCGAGCGATGCTCAAGACTGGCCTTGTTACCGGCCTGTCCATTGGCTTCCGCACGAAGGCGTCCCGAAAGCAAGCCCGTGGACGCATCATCGACGCACTTGACCTAGCTGAGATCAGCTTGGTCCGCGATCCCGCTCACCCTCGCGCTCGTCTGACGGCAGCGAAATCTGACACGCTTCGCGGCGTGGCCGACCTTCTCCGGCATTTCCGGCAATGCCTCTAATCCCTAGGAGCTTAGACGACCAAATGAAGACTGCGCATGCACTCCAATTCAAGGACACCGGCGAAGCCGATGATCCGATTGCCTCCGTCGCCAAAGAACTGGCGGAGTTGAAGGCGGCCCTCGAAACGAAGACGGCCGCCAACGACAACACCAAGCTCACCGAGCGCTTGGACCGTATCGAGGCCAAGGTTAATCGTCCCGGCAACAAGGCCGCGAACGATAACGAGCCCAAGATCGAAACCAAGGCGTTCGAGTCGTTCCTTCGCGGCGGCGCCGACAAGATGGACGACCTCGAAAAGAAATCGCTGGTTGTCAGCAACAACTCCGCTATCGCGCCCCCTGAATTCGGCAACGAAGTTCTGAAGCTTCTGCGCCAGTTCTCGCCCATCCGCCAGTATGCAAACGTCCGCACCATCGGCGCTGGTCAAGTAAAATATCCCCGGCGCACGGGCAGCCCGGCCGCTGTGATCGTCGGCGAGACTGAGGACCGCACCGAGAGCGAACCGTCCTATGAGCAGATCGGCATCTCTCCGTATGAGTACGCGACTTATACGGACATCTCCAACTGGTTGTTGGAAGACAACGCCTATGGCCTCGAAGGCGAACTGCACTCGGAATTCGGCGAGGCTTTCGGCATTGGCGAGGGTGCCCACTTCGTCAAGGGCAACGGCACGACCCAGCCCATGGGCCTACTGAACGCCACCGGCATCGCCACCCTAATCACGGGCAGCGCCACCGACTTCCCGACCTCAACGCCGGCCGACGTGCTGATCAAAATGTTCCATCAGCTTCCGGGCACGCATGCCCAGAATGGCGTTTGGCTCATGAACCGCAAGACGCTCGGCGCCATCCGTCTGTGGAAGGATGGAATGGGCCGCTATCTGGTCCTGGACCCGATCTCCGAGGGCGCACCGACCACACTGCTTGGCCGCCCGATCGTTGAAGCGGTGGATATGCCCGACATCGCGGCCAACGCCTTCCCGGTCATGTTCGGCGACCTCAAAGGTTACCGCATCGTCGATCGCGTCGGCATTTCGATCCTTCGCGACCCCTACACGCTCGCGACCAAGGGTCAGGTCCGCTTCCACGCGCGCAAGCGCGTCGGCGCCGACGTGACCCATCCCGATCGCTTCGTGAAGCTCAAGGTCTCCGCGACCTAAGAGGACATGAAGAACATGCGGCTCGTAGCGAATTTTGCCCTCCAGCTTGGCGACAAGTCTTTCGACTTGAAGCCATCGCTACGAGCCGCATTTACCCTAAACGAAAAATACAACGGCTTCCAAGCGCTCTATCTCGCTATCCACGGCGGCAACATTACAGCCATCAATGACCTGATCTACGCGACGCAAGTCGGTCACCGATACCGGCAGCCAGCGATAGCGGTACTGTTGGCCCCGGAAGTGATCGACCAGCTTCTCGCATTCATACCCGTGCTGTGCGGCGCCAACGACACAAGCGACGACGAACCGCAATCGGGCGAACCTCTGTCATTCGAAGAGTATTTCACCCAGCTTTACCAGATCGGCACCGGCTGGCTTGGATGGACGCCGGAAGCGACCTGGAACGCCACACCGGCAGAGATCATCAACGCCAAGCAAGGCCGGGTTGAGATGCTTGCGGCCGTCTTTGGTAAGCGCGACGACACCGAAACAATCGACGCGACCAAGGGCATGCCCGCCGATCTCCGCAAGGAGATCAACGCAATTGGAAGAGGCAAAGGCTAATGCCCTTCAAACCCCGTCGCGTCTGTAGTTGCGGCAAACTCGTTTGGGCTGGGGAGCTGTGCCCATGTCAGATCAAGCGCAAAGCTGAGACCGATCGCCTCAGGCCCACCGCACATCAGCGCGGCTATGATTCCAAGTGGCGCCGCGAGAGCAAGGAATTCCTTGCCCTGCCCCAGAACCGCTTCTGTGCATGCGGCTGCGGTCGCATCGCGGATTGCGTCGATCACAAGGTTCCCCATCGCGGCAACATGAAGCTGTTCTGGGACCGCTCCAACTGGCAGCCGCTCGCCAGCTCGCCTTGCCATGCCAGCCGCAAGCAATCGCGGGAACGCCAGCAATGAGCGAAAAGCGATTGTGGTGCGCTGTGATCCAGCAAGCGTTGATCGACGCGACCGAACCGCTCTCGACCAGACTCAACTGGCGCCGCAACGAACAGCGTGACGCCCGCGATTGGCTCACCAAGCCGAACAAGGATTTCAACGCCGTGTGTGCCCTCGCCGGCCTAGAGCCTATGCGCGTCCGCACCTACGCGACGAAGGTAGTCACTGAGGCCGCCAAGCACGATCAGCCACTCGAAACGCCAACCGCAAGACGTAGAGCCAACAGGAACAACCAATGCCAGCCATCACGCTAACCCACGATGGCTTGACCCTCACCATTCGTGAGTGGGCCAAGCACACCGGTCAATCACCTCAGCTCCTCTATTGGCGCCTCAGTCAAGGATGGACTGTTGAGCGGACGCTGACCACACCAACACGCAAGCACACGCCTCGACCTACCCGCACCGCTATATTCCAAACTGAGTTTCACAAGCTCGTCTGTTCGATCGATGGTGCGTTGCGCGTCTACCGCAAACACGTCGGCTCGCTGGTGTTCGAAGAGCTAGACCGGGGGGTGGGTCGTAAGTTCGCAAAAAACGTCCGCGACCGGTGCTCCCGGGTCACGCAAGACCGCGCCTAATTGGAGTTTTTCGACCATGCCCGGTATCACCTTGGACCAAGCCAAGGCCCACCTGAACGTCACGATCGACGCCGACGACGCCCTGCTTACCGACAAGCTGGCGGCAGCAAAGGCGTGGGTTGGCGCCTATACGGCCTCCGATGTGGACACAGATGGCACCCCGACCCCGGTGAATGAAGCTGTGCTGCAATTGATGGCGCACCTCTATCAGAACCGGGAAGCGTCCCTTGTCGGCGTCACCGCCCAGGAATTGCCGTTCGGTTTCCTCGACCTTTTGGCCCCTTATCGCGCGTTTTGCTTCGGCTGATGACCAAATCTGACCCCTCATATGACCTGCAAAAGTTCATCCGAGCGCGCCTGATCGCGTCCGAAGAGCTTCTAGCCCTGGTCGATCCCGACGCGATCATTGACGCCAACGGCCGCCCAGAGCGCATGCCGTGCGTCCAAATCGGTGAAGGCCAGACCATCTTTCGACGCTGGGACTCGACTACACACGCCACCTTGCACGTCTGGTTTCATGAACCGGGCCTCGCTCAGTGCAAGCAGGCAATTGGCGCGATCGTTGAGGCATTGCGTGTTGACGCCCAGGTGGGTGGCGTTCTGATCCTAGACAACTTCACCTGTCATGACCTGATGGTGACCCAGACCCGGTTCATGCGCGACCCCCACGGCTCCTTTAGCCATGGCGTGGTCACGGTCGCAGGCATGATGAAGGCAAACTGATGCGCGCCGGTAACCTCGACCGCCTGATTGAAATTCAGCGCCGCACCACTGGCCTGGACCTCTACGGCACGCCCGTAGAGACCTGGACCACGTTCGCCACCATGCGGGCGCAGCTCATCAAGAATGCGACTGACGACCGGGAAGACGCACGCGGGCACACAAGCGACGCGGTGTTGACCTTCCGCATGTATTACTTTGCTAGCCTCAGCCTCAATGACAGGCTGTTTTATGAGGGCCATCAGTATGACGTGAAGCAGATCGTCGAGATCGGCCGCCGCGTTGGGATGGACGTCGCGTGCGCGAGAGTTGGAGCGTCCGCGTGAAACTAACTCAAGAAAGTTATCATGGTCCTGAGTTGCTTAATCGCACCCACCGCAGCCTCAGAAAGTTCGCCGGCGATGGACTTCAATCTTTTCAAATCTTCTGGGGGCGTTGTCCAGGCTTTGAGGTCCCAGACAGCGTCATTCACTACCAACTTGAATTGTTGGAAGTCGTACAAGCTTCCCTGAACGTCGGCCAGCAACTCCGCAATAGATGGAGGGAAACAGTCGAGACTCTGCCAAGCCTCAGCCAGCGCTTCGGGCCTCTCAAGCTCAATCGCTTTCATGTCCAACTTCACTTCCTTGGTAGCGATAGCGTCTGGAATCTTATCTTCCAGCAATTGAGCTTGATGTATCAAGACGCGCATTGCGAACTCGAGTCGCAAGCAGAGACCGAGCACCCTTCGTTTGTCCTGGCGTTCTATGGTAAGCCGATCGAAGTTTACCTTCGCCATTGCTGCCTTATAAGCCAAGGTCGCAGCACCCAGCGCCACGAAAGACGCCAGAAGCGTTTGCCAATCCTTGAGGATAAAATTCATGGGACCGGCGGTCAGCCATACGGCCATGACTGCGGAGAACAGCAAAAGGGAAAAGGCGAGAAGATCGTATCGCTGATTCATCCCTACAAACTGCTCTGCGCTCCCCCGATTGTCGAGAGGGTTGCGGCGTGACCCACCGAAAACCACAGCTTGCCGCTGACCGCCTTCGGCAAGTGCTCACGTATGACCCTGCTACGGGTGTCTTCACCCGGGGTGGCAAGCTCGTCGGCTCCGTCGACCGGAACGGCTTCGCCCATATCACGGTCGACTATCGCTTCTACCTCGCCAGCCGTCTTGCATGGCTTTACATGACCGGCGGGTGGCCGCCCCGCAAGGTAAGCTACCGCGACCATGACCCGAGGAATCTCCGTTGGGCAAACCTCCGCTTGGCGTCGCCGAGGCAGGTATCGCACGGCATCAAGGCACGCAATAAGCTCGGCACCAAAGGCGTTCGCGAGACCCCGAACGGCAACTATCGGGCATCCATCTTCGTCGACGATCGCGCGCTGAGCCTTGGCACCTTCACCACCAAGGAAGCGGCAGCGGAAGCCTACGCTACCGCCGCGCGCAAGCACTTTGGCGAGTTTGCGAGGGTCGATTGATGCTAGTCAGCCAACACGTAAACGCGCTTGAGCTTCGCCACTATTGCCGCAAGCCGCCGGTGATCACCCGCCCGCATGCGGTCTCGGTTTCTTCCCGCGATGACAACGCGCCATTCACCTTTGTCACCATCCGAAACGACCGAAAGCCCTATCGGGCCAAGTCCGCCGGCTCTCAATTCCTCAATAATCATCCAGCCCAAATCGCCACTAGAAATAGTCTTTTTGGCCATCGATTCTCCTCAGCCCGGCTGAAGAGTATCTGCACCCGATTGCGATGCAACCCCCGTCGAATTCGGGGGCAAATATGAGGGGCCGTAAACCAGAGCTGGCCGCCGATAGCAACGCGCTCGACGCTGGCACCAAACCGCCGTCCTGGTTGAGCAAGCACGCGAAGGCAGAATGGCGCCGCGTCATGCCAGAACTCGCAAGGCGCCGCATCCTCACCATCGCCGATCTTGGCAGCCTCGAAAGCTATTGCATCGCAATTGGCCGCATCCGCCAACTTGAGCTACTGCTCCGTGGCGAGATGGACCTGAAACTTCTCCGGGCCCAGGACAAGGCCATGGTGACGGCGCGCCAGCTCGCGGCTGAACTTGGCTTGACCCCCGTCTCCCGGTCCCGACCGGCAGTCCGCGAAAACGACAACGAAGGCGACGATGACAACCCGCTCGCCCTCTAAGGATACCTATCCGCAGTGGATTTATGACAACGCGCCGATCCCCGACCCGCTCGGTTATGGCGAGCGAGCGGTCACGTTTCTCCGGCGCCTGAAACATCCCAAGTCCGCCTTACCCCGCAAGCAATTCCAGCTCGACCCCTGGCAAGAGCGGATTGTTCGCCGTATTTATGGGCCACGCGACGGCAGCGGTAACCGGATCGTATCGACGGTTGTAATCCTGGTCCCGCGTGGCAACCGCAAAACGAGCCTGTCCGCCGCCCTGGCTCTGCTTCACACCATCGGCCCAGAACGGGTCTCCGGTGGCGAGGTGATCTTTGCTGCCAGCGACCGCAGCCAAGCCGGTATCGCGTTCAAGGAAGCGCGGGGCATCATACAGGCCGACGCCAAGCACCTAGTCCCGGTGACGAAGGTCTATGACGCCTTCAACAGCGCCAAAAAGATCGCGTATCCGCGCGACGGTACCGAATTAGAAGTCATCTCCGCCGATGCACCGAGCAAGGAAGGCCGCACGCCCTCATTCGTGCTCGCCGATGAAATTCACGTCTGGCGCGGCGACGGGCTTTGGAAAGTTCTGACCAACGGGCTCGACAAGATCGACAACAGCTTGCTTGTCGTCGCCACGACAGCCGGTCGCGGGCAGGACAACATCGCATACGAGGTAATTGAGCGCGCCCGCAAGATCGCGCGCGGCGAGATTACCGACCCGACATTGCTCCCGGTCCTCTTCGAGTCGGCCCCTGACTGCGACTATGCCGACGAAGAGCTTTGGAAGCGTGTCAACCCGGGCAGCGCTCACGGATATCCTTCTGTTGCCGGCTTCCGGCGCCATGTCGCGCGCGCAAAGGATAGCCCCACCGAGCGTGATAGCTTGCGCCAGTACAAGCTCAACGTTTGGCTGGATCATTCGACTTCGCCCTTTGTCGATATGGCGACCTACGATCGCGGCGCGGGGCCGATCGACTATGAGGCCTTGCTCGGTGCACCGTGCTGGATTGGCGTCGATATGTCGAAGACCACCGACCTTTCATCGGTCGTTGCCTGCTTCCGCGATGGCGAGACCTACACCGTCTTGCCGCACTTCTTTTGCCCAGAGGAAGACATTCGCAAACGCGGCGACCTCGATGGCGTGAATTATACGTCCTGGGCGAAGGAAGGCTTCATCACACCCACCCCTGGCAACGTGATCGATAACGCAGCGGTCGCGGACTATATCCGCAGTCTGGCGGAGCGCTTTCAGGTCCAAGAGATCGGATTTGACGTGGCCTATGCCCAAGCGGTTATGGCGCCGCTGTTAGAGGAAGGCTTTCCAGTCGTCACCATACGACAGGGTTGGGTTACGCAATCGCCCGCGCTCAACACACTTGAGGCCGCGATCATCGGTGGCAATTTTCGCCACGGCGGGCATCCGGTGTTGCGTTGGAACTTCTCCAACGTGGCCATCCATAAGGACGCGAACGACAACCGCATTATTCAGAAGTCGAAATCGACCGATCGCATTGACGGTGCCGCGGCGACTTGGATGGCTGTTTCGCGCGCGGCTGCGGGCGAGACCGGCCGTTCTTTCCTCGATAACCCCGCGATCACTGCGGACATGCTGGTGCTCGAATGAGCGATAGCGACGATTTTGCAGCCTACCTGGAATCTCTGCCCGACAAGCTTACCGAGCAGTTGTCGGAAGTCGTCCGCGAACAAGCGGAGCGGCTTTCGGCTGCCCAGCGCGAGGCCTTGCAGGCTCTAGAGGAAGCGCCCGACGAAACGGGCCACCTTGAAGAGTCCTGCGTTGTGGTGCCCGGCTCCCATGATCTCGAATTCATCGTTCAGGCGGGCGGCGCGCTCACCACCAAGGAAGTCCGCGACGGCAGCGGCGAGCCCTACGACTACGCGGAGGGTTTCGAATTCGGCAACAGCCGGCAAGCAGCGCGGCCCTTCTTTTTCAACACCTACAACGCCATGCGCGACGACATGCAAAAGGCGATCGAAGACGGCATTGAAGAGGTTCTGGACAATGACTGACGACAAGTGCGCCCGCGAGATTACTTGGGCCGGAGGGACCCACAGCTTCACCTTGGCCGACCGCTGGGTGCAACGCGTCATCTCTTGGCGGGGCATCAACGGCTTTTCGCCCTACGCCGCCCTCGCCCGGTTTGAAACCGGAGCATACACCGCCGACGATGTTGAGCGAGTGGTGGAGCTTGGCTTGCTGGGTGGAGGGCTCCCGGAACGGGACGTTGAACGGCTTCTGGACACTCATGTTCGCGGCAAGCCGCTTGCACCGAACGTGATCCTCGCCAACGAAGTCCTGACCGCGCTCTTCATCGGAGAAGCAAATTGAAAATCCCCGTTAGCGTCAACCTTGAGCAGTTGAAGGAAGGCCTGAAACAGACCAGCTCGCTCACCCAATCTGCGACGCGTCAGATCGCAAAGCAGTTTATCGATTTGAACGAGGCTATCGGCGCCTCTATGGCTGGTAGTGCTGCTCGCATGGCGCTTGGTGTCGCTGGCAAAGTTGCGCTTGTCGTCGGATCTTTCAAGCTCATGTCGGCCGCGATCGAGGGCGCGCGCCAACAGCTTAAGGATATGGTCGATCTTGCCGACAAGTCCCAGAACGCTGGCGTCGCGCCTGCATTCTTTCAGGCGTTCACCTCGGAGGCCCGGAAGCTCAAAGTTGAGGCTGGCGACCTAGAGTCGGCGCTTAACCACGCCTTCAACGCGACCAAGGAAAAGTCGCCTATCGACGTGTCGGAATGGACTGTTGGCGAAGAGAAGCTCAGCGACGTTGAGAAGGCGTTGCGGGTCTATAACGAGACGCTGGCGAAGAGCGCGGGGCAGCGCCTTGAGGGCCTGGTTCTGTTCCGGGACTCGCGAACCCAGGAAGATCGAATTCAGGCCGTTCTCAAGGCCATGATTCAGTTGCAGTCAATCGGCCAGCAAGCAGCCGCCTATGACTTGGGCGAGAAAATGTTCGGCTCGCAGATCATTGATCGCATGCGGCAAGGTAAAACGTCCGCCGACAGCATGCTCGCATCCATCAAGGCAGCCGCTGCGAATTCGGATGGCATTTTCAGCAACGCCCTGGTTCAGCGCGCTAAAGAGATGGACCTCCAATTGGAATTGGCCCATCAGCGCCTCTCAACCGCGTTGAAGCCAAGCTGGGATGATCTCGCGTCGGTTCTGCTCACGATCAAGGGGCATTGGGCTGAAACGGTCGATCTGATTGCCAAGGCCGTCGAATGGTCGAATAAGCTTGGCCTCACCTCGGAGACCGCTCGCAAGCGAAACGAACTCGCGGCCGTCAATGACGCGATCAAAAATGGCACCGCCTTGGGCGGGTTGCCGCAGGTCACGTCTATCCCGGGGGTCAGCGGTCTCTATGACGCGATCGGCGCTGAGAAGCCCCAGCACGCTTTGAAGCGTCGGCGCGACCAGTTGCAGGCTGAAATTGACGCATCAGAACGCGGCGTTCCGGAAGGCCCCGAGGCTCCGAAGTCGCGCGGCACCGGTGCGGCGCCGACCAAGATCAGCACCGGCAGCAATGTGGACAAGCTGGGCACGGCCGCCGACAGTATCGACAAGCGCACCGCCGCAATGAATGCGGAGGCCCAGAGCCTCGATCTGAGCACCGCCGCCCGCGAGCGCAACAAAATCGCGGCCCAGCTCCAGGAAGTCGCGATGCAGGCCAACGCGGCGGCGGGCAAGGGCGAAGGCGTCGTTACCGACGAACAGCGCAAGCGGATTGAGGAAGTCACTGGGGCCTACGGCAAGGCAACGCAGGCCGTCGAAAAGGCCAGTGTTGCTCTCTCCATCAAGCGGGGCAGTCAGACCGCCCTACTCGACCCCCAGGACGTTCAGATTGCCGAACAACTAAGGGGCCTCTATCCGGACGTTGCCACCGCCCTCAACTCGGTTGAAGCGCAAGCCATGCGGACCAATGAGGCTATGCGATCGATCGGCAACACGATGTCATCGTCGCTCGCCACCGGCCTTACCGACATCCTGGACGGGACCAAGAGCGTAAGCGACGGCTTCGCCAGCATGGCAAAGAACATCGTCCGGGCGATCGAAGAAGCCGCGATCAAGATGCTGATCGTGCAGCCGCTTATGCGTGGCCTATCCGGCGGCCTTGGCTTTGCTGATGGCGGAATCATTCCGAAGTTTGCCGATGGCGGCGCCGTGACCGGCCCGGGCGGCCCCCGCGACGATCGGGTTTTGGCACGTCTGTCTCCCGGCGAATTCGTCGTGAACGCGGCCTCGACCGCGCAGCATCGGGCGCTGTTGGAACAGATCAACCGCGCGCCCAGGTTTGCTGACGGCGGCGCAGTCGGAGGCAGCGGCGCAGCACCCATGTTCGGCGGACAAGGCGGCAACTTCATCATGGGAGATATTCACGTCAACGGCGGCGCTTCCAATGGATCACCGGCCGATAATCGCGCCCTTGCCCAGCAGATCGCCCAGCAAGTCAAGAACGCCGCGCGCGAGATGGTGGGGCAGGAGCTGCGCACCCAGACCCGCCCCGGCGGCATGCTGAAGCGCTAGAATTTGCGCAGCCGGGACAAGCCGCGTCCTTCAGGGCGTCAGGACAGCTAAGGGCCAATAGCTGCCTTCTGCCGGAAATTCTTGATGTTCGAACGCAAAAAGAAAGACCGCCTCGCGGCGGTCCTTTCAAAATTCGATCAGGTGTTTTGATCCGGCGGCTTTGCGGCGGTGATAGCAGCAGTTCTATTCCGCCTTGCGACGGCGCTTAATCAGCCAATACACACCGTAGCCGACTGCAAGGATAGGCAGACCCGCACCCGCGATAGGCCCAGGCGCACCATGTACACTGCCATTATTCCCATTCTGGCCGTTCTGGCCGTTCTGGCCGTTCTGGCCGTTCTGGCCGTTCTGGCCGTTCTGGCCGTTACCATTTTGAGCGTTGGCTAAATTCGGGGTGCCGAATACGATAGCAAGCGCCAGCGCGGCTGTCGCAATCTGAGCAAATTTCATCGCTTGGACCCTCCAAATTAAATGCAACTCGCAGCGAGTAAATAATAGTCATCTCCATTAATATGTCAATTAAAATTAAATGATCCATATAAACCCATTTATGGGCGCCACGTGTTACCGGCTTACGCGTGGTCGGCTCGGGGCTTAATACCAGAAGGGAGGGTGTCGTTCGGTCGCCAAGGGTCAGTTTTGACCATTGGGCTGGTTATGGTTGCCGCCTCCGAAGCCTGAGTAATTGCCGAACCCTTGATTGCCGTGGAAGCCGCGCATGTCGTGCGAACATGCTCCTTGTTTCTAACAAGAATGAAGGCGCCAGAAGACCGCTGACTGCATGTCGAGGAGAGGCGCGGCGACCGGAAATGCCCCCGCCAGGGGCGTCGCTTCGGCAAACCAGAACAATACTATCAAGGCAAAGAGGGTTCGTCATGTTCCCTCCCGACAGTCGGAACGCCGTCGGGCGGGATGGGCCTGTTAGCGAACAGGAGGCGCCTACATTTAGCCTAGAAAGCCTGCAGGCTGTCAGCAGAGTATTCTACGGAATAGGCGCCGAGACGCTCTAAGATGAGCTGAGAAAGTGATAAAATCCTTCGAGAAAGCAAAAGTCAGTCTTGCTGAGGCGATAAGTATCGACTGAAGCTTTTAGCAGGCCAGCCAATTCCAACTTATCCTCTTCGTCAAGTTTGGATACCGGCTCCAACGATGGCGCCTGCAACAGCATCATCAGCCAAGGCAGCCCGAGGTGCGGCCAGTGCCAGCGCGGCGATCAAAGCGGCAAAAATTCGGGTCAGCATCGTGATCTCCATGAGAAGGTGAGTCGCTCAGCCTCCCTTAAGGGTGCCTTTCCGATAGTTAATACGAGGTTACCGGACCTTCATAATCTTGATGACTAAAAACGTGCGGTCCAAGCCGGCGCCCCCCTATTGGCTTAATCTCCTTTTGGGAGCTGTGACCAAGCCGCCTGCGAACGACACTCTGCTCTTCGAATGGGTGGGCCAGCAGCGAGAAGTGGCACCCGCCCACGTGCTGCAAGACGCGCGGAGTCCGAGATGGGGTCAGAGGACTAAACCGCTCGCGCGGTAGAACGCCGCGGCTGGCGACACGG
The DNA here is from genome assembly GCF_055811315.1 of Bradyrhizobium sp. MI1.4. NCBI lineage: Bacteria > Pseudomonadati > Pseudomonadota > Alphaproteobacteria > Hyphomicrobiales > Nitrobacteraceae > Bradyrhizobium > Bradyrhizobium sp. MI1.4. The sequence continues at coordinate 174,268 of NZ_JBVVPP010000007.1, forward strand.
CGAAGCAATAGGCGACAGCTCATCGTGACGAGCGGGGCAATTGGTGTAGCTGGCGACGATCCGATGATCGAGGACGTGCTGATCTGGAAGTTCGTGGCGGAGCACCAACCATTGCACAAGAGCCAACTCGAATCCTCGATCGCGATTGTGTTCAACGTCGCGCTAGTTGGACCCCGTCGAGGCATCTCGACGTAAGCAGACTTACAAATGCGGTGATGCTCTTGACGAGCAGCTCGAAACAGTTTCGGCTCTGATAGCTCCGGGGGCTTTCCAGCCGCCAGAGATCAGTTTGCCTTATGGCCTTCAAATATCGAGGAGCTCACGTTTAGATTGTGTGGTGTGGTATTTTTGCTATAGCCAAGCCATTGAAAGTATAGGTGCCGCCAAACATTAAATCCCCATAGGCGATCGTCCTGATCGTCTGAAGGTTGTTTGACGCGACTAGCTCGATCACGCGGCATCGTCCTACGTCCCCCCAGCGCGGTTTCCTCCTTTGGAGGCTTTCGGACGCCAGCCCCCGTGTGCGCGGCAACACCGTCATGGGGCCGGCATCCGAAACCCTTCACAAAAGCGGACAAACGGTCGCTCGTTCAAGGCGCGAGAAGTCGAATCTTCCGGCGGACGCTATATTCCCAATTGAACGCAAAATAAGAGCCCCAGGGACGCGCATCCCTGAGGCTCAACAGAAGGAGTTTCCGACGTGTCGGCGTCAGAACTACAGCTAGAGTATAGCACGAATTCGGAAGTCCGTTGGTCAAGACCCGCCATGGCGGACGTCACCGACGAACAATTGGAGCGCAGCCTTTTCCCCGATGGCTGCCAGCCGGGACGGTGTGTCACGATCGGTGGCGATCACGAAGTTGATCTCGCTGCCATCGTTATCGCCGGTCTCGATGACGACGGGGAAGCGCCTCCGACTCCCGTAACCACAATTGAATTTCCGCCGCCTGAGGCGCAACCCGAACCGGAAGCGGAGGCTGCAAAGCCCATTCCGGCAGCCTTGGCCCGATTTCGGGCGCTCAAGGCTGAAGCCGCACGCCAGAAGGAAGAGCGACGGGAAGCCGCTAAGCGGGCCAAAACGCGTGAGCAAGCGCGCGCTCGGAAACAGAGGCAGCGCGCCAAAGCGAGCGAGCCTGATGTAAGCGCCCGCGTCGATGACCTTCTCGCGGACCTTGAGGCATCCCCTCCGTGGCGAGAGTTTTGCGCGACGGGTTGGGCACGCCAGTACGATCAGCGCCTCGCCGCCATTCGCAGGGCGACCGCCAACCCACAGGGCGACAAGTTTCTAGAGCAAATGGAGGGGCGCGAGCTTGAGCTAGTCCAAGGTTGGGTCACGCAACAGCGGGCGCGCGCGTCGTTCGGGCCGAAAGCTTCCCTCAGCCGGATTGCAGAGCAAGCGGGCATCACAAAAAGCAGTGCTCAGAAGCTGGTCAAGAACATCGCGAAATTGGAGGAACCGGGGCGCCCGTGGCACGGCCTGCAAAGTTGAGGGACGCCCGGAGAGCCGCAACTTCGGAATCTCCGTAAGAAATGGCGCTATGCTCTCGGCATGGATCGACTAGCCAAACGCATGCTCACGAAACAGGAGGCGGCCGACTACTGCGGCTGCAATACCTTGGCCGCGTTTGATCGGTGGGTTCAGAAGGGACTTATCCCCAAGGCAGTGCCCGGCACGAACCGTTGGGACCTCAAAGCCCTTGACTCTGCCCTAGACCGGGCATCGGGCCTTGTGACAGAATCTGCTCCGGAATTGTCCGTTTACAAGCGCTGGAAAGTTGAGAATGCGCGTACGACCTAAGCCGCTCAAGCTCAAGGGCATCAATCGCGTTCCCAAGCGTCAGGCGGACGGCACAGTCAAAATCTACCTCTACCACCGAGCCACGGGCATCCGCCTGGACCCCGATCGGCTTGCCGAAACCTATGCGGAGGCGGAGAAGCGCACCCGGCGCCTGAGCGAAAAGACACTCACCGATCTCATTCGCCTGTTCGATACATCCAGCACCTACGCCGCCCTGAGCGAAGAGTCCCGAAAGCAGTATCCTTGGAAGCTCAAGCGCATCGAGCAGCAATGGGGGACTGTCCCAGAGGACACATTCAACAACGCTGACGACGCCGACGCCTTCGCGGCCGACGCGCTCGCTTGGCACCAAGAGCTAGGCAAGACCTCGCGCCGATCGGCCGACAACCTCATGTCAGCGCTTTGCCGCGTACTCTCGTTTGCGAAAGAGCAGCGCCGGATCAAGCACCACCCCATCCCGACCTTCCACCGACTCTACAAGAGCGACCGGGCGGATAAGACGTGGTCGGAGGAGCTACAGCAACGGTTCATCAAGACCGCTCGGCCAGCTATAGCGACGGCCATGATCCTGGTGCGCAACACCGCCATGCGCGCCAGCGACGTCCGCAAGTTTGCCTGGACCCGCTACGACGGACAGCTCGTGCAAATCCGCTCCAGCAAGACCGGCAAGATGCTTTGGATACCCGCGACCCGGGAGTTGAAAGCGCACCTGGACGCCCTGCCCCGAACCGGCGCGCTGGTTATGCTGACCCCGACCGGCAAGGCGTACACGAAGCGCTATTTCAACGACCACTGGCGCGAGGACTCCGAGATGGTCGGAGCCAGCGATCTGAACTTCCACGATAACCGGGGCACCGCCGCGACGTTGCTCGCTGAGGCTGGCGCCACGGCTCCGGAGATCGCGGAGGCCCTGACGTGGACCGTCGACAAGGCCCAGAAGGTGATCGACAGCTACCTCGCGCGACGCGGCGTGCTTGCGGCAAACGCCATCAAGAAACTGGAGGACTATCGCGACAAAAACAAAGAGGTCGCCAAATGAGGCGCCCTAGTCCTCGTCGTCATCATCAACTTCGTCATCGTCATCGTCATCGTCGTCGCCATCTTCTTCTTTCGCCGCAATCGTTCCGAGCTCTGTGGCCGAAAACCATCCCTGGGAATTCTTGCATCGTGGACAAATCGCATTAGACCAAGAACAGTCCCTGCAATATATTTTTCCGCAGTCGTCGCATCTGTAAATTTGGGTCCCGTCTTCCTCATTGCCGCAATTGCGACAGCTCCGATACGCAGCCATTGCCGTATCCTTTCTTCGCCAGGACCCCGCAATCATACCTAAGGTCTCGGGCCAGAACCCAAAACTTCAGATTTGGACATCGGCGCCGCTGTCGGTCCTCTCCATCCCATGGCTGTCCCGTTCGCGCTCGGAATACACCCACTGTGGAACGAGTTGAGAACAGGACTTGCAAACCGTCTGCAAACGGGCGGTCGGCCGCAAACCGACCGCTCAGAAATGACATTGATGGTATTGAAGAAAATGGTCGGAGCGAGAGGATTTGAACCTCCGACCCCTAGTCTCCCAGACGCGGGCGGGCCTTTGAAATCATTGACACATTCTGCAAAGCGACCAAATATCTCGGATTGTAGACGCAGGGGTTTTATACTTTTTTGCAAAATGCTATGATCGCTTGACCATCAGGAAAGGCCGAAAGTGACCATAGAAGATTTCATGATTTTCATCCGGAACGCCATTGTGGGCAATAATCCTAGTTCAAGACAAAAGACGATGCTTAACCAGATCGGAATACTCTTGGGAAATTTGCAGAGTAATCAGGAAGCTATTGAATTTCGTCGCGAGCAGTCTTTGAAGCCGTCCGAAATGAAAATACGCGACTACCTCTTGAGACGAAAATACGGCATCACATTGGCTGATTGGGATGCGATGTTCCTAGCGCAGTCTAGTGCGTGCGCCATTTGCAAATGCACAAATCCCGGTCTCCGATGGCACACGGATCATTGTCATACAACAGGGAAGGTAAGAGGTATTTTGTGTAATGGCTGCAATACCGGATTAGGTAGCTTTCGGGATGACATCGCATCGTTACAAGCCGCATCCGAGTATATAAATCGATCGCGAACGGCTGACCCGCTAGGAACAATAGTGATCGCAAGCCCATCGCAATAAGCCGACGTTGTTTGCGACCACTAGAACCGCGATGAATGCGACAAAAGCGCCAACCGCTATTTTCATATCAATCAATATCCGCGAGCCAATCTATGCGCATCTTAGCGCGGCAACGGCAATTGATTGTTTCGGACGCGTCGGCACCGAGCGAGCTATCACCCGGAAACATCAGCATTTGCCCCGATGGCGTCTTAAACGGTTCATCCAAGCCAACGGTTTGACCGTTCATTTCCCGGTGTGAATGCCGCACGCGGATATCTCCCGCATCGTCCCATTCGCGCCGAACGTCTTGCTGCCGAACCGCACCCATATCAGCGGCTTGCAATAACGCTTCGTGCTGTGATCGATTGAGAGATTGGATTGTTTCAGTGCGCGCGATCGTATCACCGCGCAACTTCAACAGGCTGGATTTGTATTTGATAACCAACTTATCGATCGTCGCTTGATCCAACGGTTGACCGCTATCGATCGCCTTGCGCACAATCGCATCAAACCGCTTATCACGCCTCGCCCGCGTGAAATATCGTTCACTCAATTCCGATAGATCACGGCGAGCGTTCGCAACCCATGCCTCTTGCTGTTGCGTCAAGCCGACGATACCGCCAACCCGCTGCCCGGTGCGCGGATCAATCCGGCCGACGATATCGAGCGCGGTTGTACGCGGGTTGTTGCCAGCCTCTAGGCCGCGCGTGATGACGTTCCGGACGTTCACCCGCGTATCTTCCTGAATTTGGACGATCAGCCGCGATGATTGCTGTTTCAACCATTGTTCGGCACGCGGGTTCGTCACGTCGAAGCGAAACACCGCCCTGCCCGCACTGGTATTCAGGCGCTTAGGGAACGTTGATCCGACTGCCACCCCGCCTTGCTCGAATACCAGTTGCAACGCCGCTGTGATCGGCCGCAGCGAGGCATTCGACATACCTAGCGCCGTGAACGCCTTTTCATAATCCTGTGCCTGAATAGCCTTGATCAGATCAGTCAAGATAACCTGATCATCAACGCCCTGAATTGCAGCCCGGAAGGCATCGCGAATTTTAGGCGCGAGTTTGTCAATTAGTTCATCAAGGATTTGTTCAAGGGATTTCGCCATCTAGCCGCCTGCCCGGAAAATAATTACGTTGACCACCGGAGTTCCAACCGGGGGGATCGGCTGAACGGCAACGATTTTGTACAGAATGCCGTCCGCTTCAATTTGACCGGTCATTTCCGGCGTGAATCTGACATCAACGGGCGCGATCACTTGAAGGTCAGTTGCCACCGCCAAACCGCTTTGAACGTACTTGAATTTAACGCCCGTCGCAGTTGCCGGGATTGTGAATGGCGTTTTCGTCGGCGGGCCGGGGTTATCAACAGGACCGTTGCCCGGCACCACTTGAACATATTTCACCAAGCCTTGCTGGAATTCGGTTAGCACTTCCCGCGCTACACCCTGCATTTCATCATAGAACGTCATTCGATTTCCCCTATGTTCATCAACTTACCACTTGACGATTTACAAAACCATCACTAGAAACACCGTATTGTGAGTTTTTCACCACCATCAGGGAATTGATCAAAATGGCAAAATCCGCCACTTCCACCGCTACCGCTGGCACCAGCAAGCCGAAGACCACGCAGCCGCCGCGCGTTGCGCCCGTTCTTACTGGCGTTTCCACTTCGGTTCCGATGCCCGATCGCAACGCCAATCGCGGCAGCAAGACTTCGTATCCGTTCGAAGCGCTGACCACTCCCGGCATGTCCTTCGGCGTGAAGAACAAGACCGCGAAGCAGCTTGCGTCCATCATCAGCAACCAGAACCGCAAGCCCGGCCCCATGAAGCGCAATGCGGACGGTTCGATTATCTACAAAACGCAGGACATGACGGATGCACAGGGCAACGTCACGAAGGTTCCGACCAACGAGCCGGAAACGCTGCCCAACAAGCAGTTTTTCGCCGTCGATTGCGATCCGAAGTCTGATCCGGACGGCGCGAGCGTTCGCGTTTTCCGCCAGTCGTAACACCGGCAATTCTCCACAACACCGAACGGCCCTGTAAGCGATTACAGGGCCGTTTCATTTTAGACCCTTGCAACGAAGCCTGAGAGCGACGAAAACCCGCCAGTGCCCGCCCCTGTAAGAATGGGCGCTAACATGGCGGCAAGTGCGGGCATCTTGGTTTGAAAGTCGTAAGCATCGCCGATCGCGTATGTCACCGACACCGCGCCGCTAACCGAAACGCTGCGATATTTCGACGGGCTGTAATCCTTGAAGAACACCCCCGGCGTTTGCAATTGGCGGAACGTAGCTTCATAGGTTGCTGAAATCACTTCGCGCGGCGTTTCGGTGTTCGGCACAGCGTACCCGTAATAATCTTGCACACCAATGCGCGGCCACTCGCGAACCTGATCGCGCCCGCCGACCTTCAACCCCATGTATTGCAATCGAAACGCAGCATCCAAGAATTCGGATGCCACAAGCAACGCCGCATTGATTTCGTTATCATCGAACGCGACGATTGCGCCTTGCTGCCCGCGTGCATCCCAATAGGTTTTGAAGCCAGTAGCGTCGCCGTAAATCGGATCAGCCATATTCCATCCCCTCAAAAGAAAAGCCCGCCACGGCGAACCGTAGCAGGCAGGATAGCACATTCCGCCGATGGTCTATAGGCGGTTAAGCGTTGTCCGTTGCGGTTTTCGACTTGATGAAAAGCAGGACGGCCCAAGCGTCTTGATTGGACGTGTAGCCCTCCGGATCGATGCCCTCAACGTCTTCAACCGGCTTGCCGCCGTTGGCACCGTCAACGATGTAGAACTTGTTCTTTTTCTGCATCACACCGAGCGTATCGAAACGACCGGTGTTCGCACCGTCGCTGTTGCCGGTCGTGGTCATCAGCTTCACGTCACCACGCGCGGGCGTGACTTCCGAACGATCGTTGACGCGCAAAACGCCGTGTTCATCATACCGTTCATCGGCAACATGCAACTCATGTTCGCCGTCCTTAAAATCCGATGCGTTGATGCGCAGCGGGCCGTTCTCCGTCTTGATCACTTTCACGTCGGTTACATCGTTCATTGTCTTCACCTTTCTTTCGCTAGTTAAACTTACTTCGCCTTGCGCCCTTCCTCGATCGATTGGGCTAGATGGTTCATTTGTTCTTTCATTTCCTCAAAGCCGCGATGCACGTCCGCTTTCAATTCGCTGTGCTTGTCGTTGAAGTCGCGCTTTAGTTCGTCCGTCGCTTTATAAAAGCTATCGCGCCGCATGTAGTTTTCCGCCATCTGCGCACGGAAATCGGAGAACCCTAGTTGCAGCGCGTGAATGTTCGCTGTGATCGCCTCAAATCCAACTTTAGAATTGGACGCGGCGTTAGCGTTCTTTTCGATGAACTCGAAACGCAACGCGTTGTATTTTTCAGTCGTGTCTTTTTCGAGCGCGCCGAACCGGGATGCGAGTTTGCTTCCGCCGCCGAACAAATCTTTGCCAAGCACGATCGCAAGGCTGACACCCGTGAAAATCAAAGCGATCGTTGAACTGTCCATAGCGCCCGGTCATCACTGGAAAGAGTTAAGACAAAGGGCCGGGCGGTTCATCCGCGCCCGGCCCCGATCGTCACGCAACCGCCAGTGGCAGGCTGTTAACCGAGAAGGCCCGCGATATGTTCCGGCTTGATCGCCTTCACACCCCACGCCTGAGCCACTTCCGCACGGATTTTCCGATAACCGGCGTAAATGGCGACTTCGAACACCATGCCCGAACGCGGATCGGTGATGTTGATCCGGTCAATGGCAAGATCGCCTTCGTTCGGCAGCGCGGGCGCGCGAGCGACAAGCCGCAGAGCGTTCGGCGAAAACGCCGTGCTGGCGGTATGCGCGGCAACAACGGTGATCGCGGTTGCGGATGCCGGGATAGCCACACGCAGGCCCGGAGCGTTCAGCGTCAGCGTACCGCCTGCCGCAGCGCTGGCGATGCCACCACTCGGAGCGACCGTGTACACGTTGTTGTCACCCGCGAACTTGATCGAAGTACCGGCCGGAATGGTGCCGGTGCCCGCCGCAGCAATGCCGATCGACGTTGCGCCCTTCGCGAAGCCCGCCGCCGTGGTGGTCGAACCCGCCGCCGTGCCCGCTCCGATCAACGGGATAGCAGCGCTTTCCTTGATGTTCAGGCCAGCAAGGTTGATCAGCGTGCCATCCGTCAGAACCATCTGCGTCCCGGCTTCGTTCGCCTTCGTCAGATTGGTCAGCGAACGCAGATTTGCACCCGCAGTCGTATCGATCACCAGTGAACGGCCGGTCAGCGGCGCACCGTTATCATCCAGAATTTTGCGAACCTGCGCGGCATCGCCAACGGAGGTTGCAAACGGCGCGGTGCCAGCGGTGCCGTACCAACGCGACACGTTCGCGGCGGCTTCGGCAGCAAGATCGGTTTCAACCGCGTTCGTCAGCGTGCGAAGCGCCTGCGCGAACAAGTCGGCCTGAACGGAAAGATAGCCCGAACCGGTGTTCAACCCGCGCTGTTCTTCACCCGTGAAGCCGAACGGAACGGCCTTCGATTTGGTAATCGAAATGGTGCCGTTGCCAATGGTGTTATCCGGGGGTTCCGGAATGCTCATGGCGGGCACAACGTCCACCATGGCTTGCTGCGGCGTAACGAAATACACGATCGACTGACCGACCGCCGCGCGTTCTGCCGAAACGTCGCGAATGACGGACGGGATATAGCCAACCAACTCACGCGAAACCACGTCAAGGCCCGCGTAAAGATCAGGAATCAGCCGGGTAAGGGTGTTGGCGTAAGCCGCCATATGGACGATGGCCGGGGCAGCGATCAGCGACGACGCCGCGAGCAGCGACGACTTAACGAGAGACTTCGCGCGCATGTTGCGACGCTCCTATATCAGATGATGTTTCGGGATTGGTCTAAGTGCATCATCCGATGCGAACGCCGCATTGCCATCCGGTCTAGCGACTAGATGCAATCGGTAAACGTGTTCGCGTTTTTGGTCAAGCGCTGATGATCGCTTAAAACATAAAGGGCGCATAACGATGCGCCCTTTTCCACAATGCTAGATGGAAAGTTACCCTACGCCGTCACTTTCTGAGCTTGGCCGACTTGGTAGGGCATCCATTCGGCATAAGAACCCCCGGTATCTCCCAAATTGATCGGCACCGAAGTTCGTTTGTGCATGTTGCCGTTGTGGTCAAACACCACAAGATTAACGCACGTGTCGGACCACACATGAACAATGTGCGCGTCAAACGGCTGATCGTTGTGACGCACCATCACGTTTTCAGCCTGTGATCCTGAAAACTCGCAATCTGCCGCGCGATACCACACAACACGTCCGATAGTTGGTTTGATCATCGTTCTTTCCTTTTCTGATTGCGCTGATGATAGCTTAAAACGTAAAGGGCGCGCGGTTTCCCCCATCAAAAAGAACCGCGCGCCCTCCGATCAAGTCGGGTTGCCAGCGACGAACAACCCGACGATGCTTAAAGCGGTCAATCAACGATGGTAACGAGACCCTTACCCATTTCGGTTGCGATACGCGCTTGATCGTGGCCGGGCATCTTGTCGTATTCAGCGCGAGCAATGGTGCGCGTTCCGCCGCGATTGCCGCCGTTACCACCGCCGCCGCCGCCACTGTTGTTGTTGGCCTTCAAGATCACGGCTTTCTGCGGATGCTGATCCACAAGAATTTCGAGCGCTTCGGACGCGTCGGCAACCTGCCCAACGTTCTTTTTGCTGAACACGCGATTGCCCGCCTTGTCATAGGCTTCAACGCGACCATCTTCCGCAATCTTCAAGTTGTTGCGGAAATACGCTTGGAACATATCGAGCGGCATCGCGATGTTTTCGCGAACGAATTCCGACTGACTGAAAACGTTATCAATCAGCAATCCGTCAAGCGATGATTTCAGCTTACCGTTTTCCGTGGTCAAAGTTTCGATTTGGCCGCTGAACTGCGCTTTGATATCGTTCGTAACGCGATCGACTTCGCCCGCATCGATCAGCTTTTTCTTGTCAAGCTTATCGGTGATTTCCAGCGATGCCCGCGCCTTCGCAGGATCGATGCCCTCAAATGTCGCCAAGGTTGCTTCGGCCTTTTCGGCGCGCTCGCGATGCTGTTTCGCCTCGCCGTTAATGCGCGTGATGGCGTCGGACGCAAGCGTGCCTTCGCTACCATCTGCGTTGATCCAGATCGGGTTGCCATCCTTCAACTGAATGGCCTTGCCGTCTTCGGTCAACTTCCAACCGGCCTTGCCGGGATCGAACACGCGCAAACACAGCCCGGCCATATGAACCGAAAGAAGCTTGGTTGCGATCGAATTAAAAATAACTGCCTTCGTCATTGTCGCTTTCCTTTGGTCATCCGACCATTGCGCCGCTCGCTATCCTGCTTGCGACTAGTTGAGTTTTTACGCACGTGTTACAAAAGGTTAGATCGTTGCGCCTTCCTGATATCCTCAAGAATGCGCTTGCTAAGAACATCGTTAGCGCCCTGCAACTTCATGATTGCTTGCTGTTGAGTAGCAACAGCGGCTTTCAATGCTTCAACGGACGCTTCAAGCTGGCCGATACGATCACTAGACATTCGCGGGCACTTTCTTTCGCGGTTGCGGTTTCTTCGCTGGCGGCTTGCCGCCCGTATCGTCAACGGCGTTCGGATCAACGTTGTCATCCGGGGTTTCTTCGAGCAATTGCCGCTTGTTTTCGTCTTCGTCCATATCCGGACGCACGGTATTGCGGCGCTTCAATTCGAGAATATAATTTTCATGGCTCAAGTCGCCGTTGGTGCGTGCGAACTGCAATGCGCTATGATCGCTTGCTTGGTCCGTGGTGAAATCGTCAAAGTCATCGTAAATGTTGATGGATGGTTCAAAATCGGTTGTCTTTAGGTTCATCCAAAGACAAGTGAGCTTCATTGCGTTTTCTAACGCTTCCTTCAATCCGACTGCCCACCAACCAACAGCCGAACGCGTCTTACCCGCTGCGTATGCGGTTGTAACAACAGTAAGGTTGCCGGATTGCGCGGTTAGCGGTTGCCGTCCAAGATCGCGAACAACATCCTGCGTTTCTTTAATGTCATCCTTTAGCCAACGCAGATTTTCAGCGGGCGGAACAACATAATTCCAATTGCCGATCTTGCCGGTTGCGTCGGGTTCGGAATACAAAACGACATTCGGGCCAACAGCGAGTTGCAGCGGTTTTCCATCCGCCCCCTTTTGCGGCTTAACACCGTTCGCCGCGAGCATGGGATATGCGGACATCAGGCGCGCGAATTTCAACCCGCTTTCTTTCTGATACAATTCAATCTGTGCATCAGCCGCAGCAAGCATTGGTTTCGAGAAACGCCACGTGCGCCCGTTGCGACGACCGGTCGGGAACGGTACAAGCGGAATAACGCCGATGGTGATCGGTGCGCTGTCAACCAAGATGAACGTTTTGGTTTTGCCGTCCGTTTCATGCTTTTCTTCGAACAGCGCCATCATTACCGAACCGTCTTCGCTGCGCTCGAAAAGGCGAATGTGGTTCGGCGTGCCCGGTTCAAGAATACGCAGGCGAATAAGCGTTTCCTTGCTGTTGATGATCTTGGACGTGGCTTGAAGCACGTTGCGACCAAGCACATGCGACCAATAAGGGCGTATGTTTTGGTCTTTCTGATCTTGCAGCGTGCGAACCTTCGTCGGATCAACTTTCGGATAGTCTACATAAATCCAATCGATCGCCGAATTGATGCCGTTGAAAAACGTCACCGCGCCGAATGACGAAAGACAATTTCCCGCCCCGTCAACATCCTTCACGAATTCATCGATATCGGACGGTAGCGGAACGGGCTTGCCGGTTGCTTCGTCTTTGTCCTGTTGAAGCGTAATCGGTTCTTCGAACGGTTTGCCTGCGAGCATTTCCACAACGTCGCCGTAAACGTTGGTCATTTCGGTTTGCAACAAACGCGCGGCGTAATTCTCGTTTGGTTCGTTGGCAAATCGCGGCAAATATTTATCGCCGCGCGCTTTGACTGCTGCGTAACCTTCAATCAAATCGTCGGTTAAATCCCAATACGGAAGCATGTAAGCGCTGTCCGCGTCGCGAGCGCTCAAATCCTCTTGCTCGGAACTGATCGAAACGACTTCCTGATTTGCCGCCCTTCGCGCGGCATCAATCAACGCCGCAACCATGCTGGTGTTGGCGCGGCCGGGAGGTGCTGGCGGGAAAGAATTGCTTGGATCGAATGCGCGGATGCGAATTGCGTTCGTTGCGACGGTCGAAAGCATGTAATGTTTCATGAGATTTCAACCTTGCCGCGAATTGTTCTGATCTTGTTATGCTTCACAAACTCAACAACGCCTTCAACATCATCCGCGATGATCGCGTTTCTAATCGCTTGACCGTTAACTTTCACGATCGGCCAATGCTTGTTAGTCTCGCCCCAAACAATCCGCATCAGCCTACATTCCATAGCGCCCGACCAACGGCGCGAAATCGTCACGAACCGGAAAGTACATCATTACACCAGCGTCCGCTAGGTTCGGCGACTTTGTACCATCAGGTTTTTTATCAACAACCATTCGGAGGGATGCGCCCGGCCCGTGGGTTGGCTGTGCCAACTCTTTCATAAGCTGTTGCAAAAGCGGCATGTTGCCATCCAACGAAATCATTTCATCGATCGGATACAGCACGCCTTCCGCAACATTCTTCCACGTCTTATAGAAACGCGTTCGCAACGACCACCAAGCTTGCGCTTTGAAGTTATGGAAAAAGTCTTTGTTAAGTGCGGATTGTTCATCATCAGGAATTAGACGCGCATACGGATCAACAACCGCAGCACCGGCATTCCAGCCAACAAAATCAATCCGATCACGCGTGATCAAGCGTTCATCGGCGACCAAGCGATTGAATTCCGACTTGACGGCGGAACCAATGCCGATTTCATCGTATTGCACTTTGATGCGATTGTGATCGCGACAAGAGGCAACAGCGCGACGCGTGGTAACGCCCGGATCGCGCTCGCCCCATTCTTCAACGTGACGCCAGATGATGCTTTGCCGCTTCGCAAACGCGTTGCGGTCAATACCACCATCGGCAACGTCCAATCCCGCAACCCAATTATCACCAATGAGATAATCAGGAATGCCGGTAATGATTGAACCGTCTTTGAACTGCCAACGTATCTTTAGATGCGCGTCAACTGCCGCACTGATCCATTCATATGGAATGATGGTGTTCGAAACCGCAGCGCTATAGTTGCGGTCAACCTCTTGCGCGAATAGATGCTGCAACCCTTCGCGTTCGGCCTTGGCTTTGCGTTGAGCATACCAAGCCGGGGTCTTCTCCGGATGATCGCGCCAATCAAAGACGAACACCCGCGTAAATCCCGGTTGAAGGTTGATCGCGTTCGGACGCCAATCAACGCCAGCCTCGCGCTTGCGATGAAACACGTTGCCCAAACCGTTGACGGATGAAATATCGATCCGGACGTTTGTTGTATCGCCTAGCGCCGCTTCAATCTTTTCCGGGCGTTCAAGGTGCGCCGCTTCGTCAACGAAATAGATGCGATTGCGCCCGCCTCGCCCGATGTTGTCGCCAGTTTCGCCACTGATCACCGAACCATTTTCCGGGTTGATCATCTTCATAAACGTAAGGTGGTCGCGCTCGCTCAACCCCTTCGGTTTCCAGATATTCGGCAACCGATGAACGATCATGCGCAACTTTTCAAAGATGCTTGAAACGTCGCCGATCTTATCGACCAACTCTTGCTTGCGGCTTCCCCATCCGATCGCGTCGCTAGGTACGAACAGCCACGAATGCACGCTGTATCCACACGCGAGCCACGTAACGCCAGCGTCGCGGCATTTTTCAGCTAAGCCGCTTTCGTTATCTCGCGCGCACTGATCAACGAAATCAACGAATTCGGCTTGCCGCTTGAAAAATATAAACGGTATCCATTTCGATCCTTTGCGGCGCGGATCGTAAGTATCCATCCAATGCATGATGAATTCTTTGGGCCGCGTCCGATAATACGCCTTCGCACTTGCGAGCAACGCAGGGTTATTTCGCAATTTGTGCAATTGCTGCAAACGCCAAGCGTAAACCGATCGATACGACGGGGGCCATTGTTCATGCGTTAGGAAGTCGGGCTTCCACGGCTTGACGGTATCGGCATGGCCGGAACTACGCCAATCGATCACGTCCGCGTTTGGCGTGGAATAGCTCTTGACCATCGCAATATTCATCGCTATTCCAAATAAAGCCTAAGTCTCCGACTTTCCGGCTTGATGCTTCGCGGCTTTGTCCTATCATACTTTCCGCCAACTTTCCAACCGGCCGGGGGATATCTCGCCTTGCGCAAAACAAGCAAATATTACGGCCTTGACTACTTGGTGCAGTGTAGTTGGCCCGAAAAGCATCATTTCGAGACCATCGCCGCGTTCGGCTTTGGCTCAGTCGCTACCGATTACGCCAAGGAAGTCTTGGCCCGGCAATGCGTGCCCGGCTTTCGTTGGCGCGTCATCCATCACAAAAACAATGAACCAACCTGCGTTTGGCGCAGTGAGGAAGGCGGCTAAGATGATCGCAATTTATTTGGTCGCGGGATGGCTTGCATTCAACGTCTTGTACGCTGTTCTGATGTACAATCGACCGTGTTTCCGCAAACGCGATAATCCGGTGCAACTCAAAATAATTGCCGGTAGCAGAAAATAACCGCTTGACCATCGCAATTATCATCGCTATAAACAACGCATGGTTCACGGCAATTCCGCCCCAAACCATCGGAGTTAAAATGCATAACGAATTCGTCGCTTTCGCCTCTCGCTTCGGTGTCTCTGTTGCCGATGCTTACGTGCTGCCCGCTCTTTTCGAGCGTAGCGCGGAAATGGCGAAAATGCCGGTTCGTGCCCTGCTTTCGCAGGCAACGTATTCCAACCGCGCTTTGGGCGAATACCTCGCCAACGCTGCCCGCAAGGTCGCAACCGAAGATCGGAAAGGCTGAACCGATGCTGTTGAAATCACGGCGGAAGATGGGAAGGGCTAGACCCACGCCGTTGAGGTGGCGAATTGTCACCCCTTCGAATGATCCGCGCCATTTGGTGCGCGGTACGGAGTTGGAAAGCGCAATTCCGGACGGCTTTCGATCGCGGTTCGCCGTTTACAGCATCCGGACGGTTGACCGTGATGCATCATTCACGTTCGAACACGTCAACCAATACGATCGCCGCTATATCGTGCGCGATGCCGAAACCATCAATGATGCCGAAGTCAAAGACGGCAAACGCCCTGCCATCATCGCGCAATTCGCGACCGAAACCGAGTTGTGCGCTTGGTTGGATCAGCAACCAATAATCTGTGACAACATCGAAGAATAGCGCTTGACCATCGCAATTTCCATCGCTATAAACAACGCATCAGAACGGAGTTACGGCGATGACCAAGCGCAGCGAAATGACAATTGCTCAAGCTGATGAACGTGCGCAAGCAGTTGGTGCTTTTGTACAGGTTTCCGCGCTTGGCGGATCACTCGTTTTCTACACGGGTAATTTAGACGATCGCGGGACGTGGCTGGAAATGGGAAAGATCGCCATTCGCAGCGGCAACGTTTCGATCAAAGCGGTTGACGCGGTGTTGCAATGAAAATCATCTATCAGGCATCAACGTACAAGCCCGAGTTGTTGAGGTATCAATGATGTATCGAATGGTAGTCATCAAATCGCGCTTCCGTCGTCGCTGGCATGTCTATCGCATCGCGCCGAACGGCAAGCGCTATTGGTACGCGACTTTCAAAGACAAGACATCAGCGACCGCATGGGCGATGCCAGAATGACGATGCTTTGTCAGTTGTGCGGATTGCCGCATTCGGGGCCGTGTACGGCTGGATACGCTGAAATGAAGCAGGCACAGCGCAAACGTGAGAAGATCGCCGAAATGCGCGCCCGCTTGCAACGCGCTAAGCGGTTTAACAGCGTTGACGAATTGATGGTTATCATGGGTGATTTAATCGACATGATCGAACGGGAATTGTGATGCAGCCCGGTTACTACTTCGTGCGCTATACCGACGACAACAGCGCAGATGCATGGTTCATCGTCAGCGTTGATGATTACGGGCACATTTGGCAAACCGGCCTAGACGTTGCGCTTGATCGCGATGATTTCGAATTCGGGCGACGCATCGATATCGAAAGGGAACGACATGCTGCGCATGAATGACGAAACCACCGATCACGACACGTTGCATTTCGCGATCGAACGGGAATGGAAACGCGATCAAGTACAGCGCGAGTTCTGGCGTGATCACGGTTATTGCCGGTTTTATCTGTACTTCCCGCCCCCTCTTTCTCCGATCCGTGCATATGCCGATATGCCTGACACCGTGCCGACCCCGATCGCATTCGCGCAGTACGATCGCGAAACCGGGTTTATCATCATCACAACGCCGCTTGATCGGTCTTACAAATGGCTTATCCCTGTTCTATTCAACCCGTGGGGAATGATCCGGACGCCACTGCTCAACCCCGCTAATCGAGGGCGCTACTGATGATCATTGAATGTTCGCGTTGCTACGGAAACCACATGCGTTCGGAATGTCCGTATGAGCCAAAGACGCAACATGCGTTTATGATCAAACCGTTTGACGGTGCAATCACAGGATCATTGCGCGCAACTCATATGACAATCGGCAACGTCGTTAGGATCGATGTTGCAACCGGTGCAATAGAACGCTTGCCGCATCTGTCACCTGTCTCCCTGCCCGATCTATCGAACACTACGGGCGGATTAGGTGATGTTGATCCGAACGGGACGATGCCACTAAAGTGCAACGCGAAGAAAGACGATTAGCGATGGTGAAAATTATCGGCTATCGCACATTGAAGCCCGGCGAAATGCAAACCGACGCCGACCGTGAAGCACACGCTCCAAAGGGTTTGCGCGTCGAAACCGAGGCGGAATATCAAGAACGGCAATCCTTGTGTGAACGCGAGTGCGGCGAAGATCATACGCGTTGTTCGTATCCAGTTTGCGCACATGGCAACATCAACGCTGCACGGGACGCCAACCAATGACAGCATCCGAGCTAATCGAAGTTTTGAAGCAATTACCGCCCGATCGCGAAATCGCATCGCAAGATGAAAACGGGTTAATGACGCATGTGGTTATCGGCCCGGACGCTGCAACTGATCCGCGATTTCCGGGATGCGAATTTTTCGTGTTGCTTTTCGGGCACGACGACTAAGACGGGCGCGGAATAAGCCCTTCATCATAGCAATACGCCTGCATCTGTGATGCAACGTTCTCAATCTCGCTCCTATCAGCGAAGCCCGGAACGTTCGCGACGAATTCGCAAAGCGGGCAACGTGACGAACCATCTTCCTTCGGCATCATCATAGCAAGCCCGCCGCATTCGAGCGCGCTATTTGCCCAATGCCAATTCATTGACATCAGCGGATCGAACGGCGCGGCTTTGTCCGGTTCAGGATGGCCGTTCTTTGCGGCATCCAACTGCGCAACTTCGTTTTCAATCGCGGTTACGCCATCCTTCGCGATCAGCGACGACATGCCTTTGTCATCGATCGCTTGGCGCATCATCGCCCAATGGTCTTTGCAAATCTGCATTGTCAGGCGTCCTGTTTTGGTTGTGACGGAATAACCGACAAGTCGATTTCACCGATGAACCCGCCATGGATCAGCGTGTAAGCAATGCGACCATGTGGTTTCACGCTGCTATCTGCCATACGCAAGCAATTACCGGTAACGCCAGAAATCGCGCCGCAAATAGCACGCACCAATTCATCGGACGTGCTGACGTTGTGTTCACGCCACGCAACAGCGATTAAATCGATATCCCGTTTTAGCGATCCGTGAACCGCAACCGCGTAACCGTGATGACGTGCAGCAATCCTGATCGGCGGCAAGATCGCATCAAGTAGCGAACGGCAGAATGCGCCCGTTGCTTCGCGGATCGCTTCCGATTGATCGCGTTTCACATCATCATCGGCCACGGGCTAACCCGTGTTCCAATGCTTTTGCAGCCACGCCGCAACCTTGGGCAACACGAACAGAACCGCGACAATCAACATGATGCAGATGATCCAAGCCATTTTGATTATCCTTATTTCACACTTGCACTGCCCCTGAGGGAGCGCCAGAGAGCGGACGGCTAGAACCCAAACCGCGCCTGATCCGTCTGCTCCCAAAGGATGCTGCCGGTCGGGTTCGGGTGAAGGTTGTCTGGCATTAGCAGCGCAGCCAATCCGCCCGCATAATTTGAGAACGCGGCGAAGGCGTCGATACGATCCCAACCGTTTGATGGGCATGCGGCCTTCAGAGCCGCCATTCTCGCGGCATGGTCCGCTGCGTTTGCGAGAAGTGTCGCGTTTTGGAGTTCAGCGACGATTGGGATTTGCGCACCTGCCTGCACCCGAAGGGCCGCAACATAGGTTTGGTAGTCACTCACGAATTGAGCCGGGAGCGTGCTCTCGTTATGTCCAAGGCTGACGACAGCCAAGTCCGGCCTTTCGGGACAGAGCGTCGCTATATTGGTCGTGTGATAGCTGAAGCCAGTACCGGAGACGCTGCCGTTGCGGACGGTCAACTTGTTCGCCGGCTTGGTGATGTTGCCGATATAGATGTTGTCGTAGGCGTGCCCGACAATGCTCGTGACTGACGTGAACTTGACGCTGCGACCGACCAAGGCGTTATCCTGCGCCTGCGAAAGGCTGCAAACAAGCTGACGGCCGTTCAGTTCGACGTAGATCTGAAGGCCGTCTTTCACGATCGTGAGGGGATATGAAGTGCCAGCCGATAGGCCGAGAGAGTTCATCGTTCCAAGGGTTGTCGAGCCGGCATTCGTATAAAGCACGCTGACCGCGCCAATCGCCTGAACGGAAACGATGATGTTGATCGACGATTGGTCGAACAGGTAGACGCGATAGTCGCCGGCCGACTGATAGGTTACGTCGGTCTTAACCTCGCACGAAGTCGACGAAAGTGTCGCGGCGGCCGTCAGAAACGAAGAAGTCGCGTTCGGGACGGCCTTGTTGGACGAGATGGTCCACGAGTTCGCCGACCAAGTTTGGCCGCCCGAGCTGGTCGTCCCAACCGCTCCATCAGCCCGCGTGAACGTCTCCTGCATGAGGCTGAAGGTCGATCGTCGGCCAAGCAACGCGTTCAGAATATAGGCTTTGGTCGTGTCATCGTAGAGATAATAGTCGATATAATGCGTCAGGTCGGCCGCCTCGATCGCGGTCGTCAGCAGATAAAAATGCTCGTCGGTCGCGTTGCCGGTGCTGTCCCCAAGGAATGTGAGAACCTTGTCGGACCCGCCTGCATAAAGGGCTGTCTTGAATGCCTGTGCCAGCGCGGGCGGCACCCCAACTGGCCCAAGGAATGCGCGAGTGCTCAGATTTAGACCAAGCCCGATCTGCATTCGATTAGCTCGCGGCTTTGATGTTGACCACCGCGCCACGCTTGGCAAAGATCGGGTAAGACACGCCACCGCTTGGGATGGGAATTCCGTTGAGCGCTGCATCGGGCGTGCCGATATCGACCGCAGCGAGGATCATTCCCGCTTCGGTGTTTCCGATGACGATGAATTCGTTATCCTGCACGGTTTCGGTGCTTGTCGCGCCGACTGCGACGGTTACGGTTTTCCGAACCTGATGAATTCCGGACGCTGAACCCGCAGCCTTCGGAGTGCAGAAAGACACATAGGCGGGCATGGCGCGATCTCCGAAAAATGGCTATCCATCGCGCCTATCTGATTTATGCCATGTGGTCAATTGCTGGCGGAAATCCGTTAACCGCTTTCTGCCACTCAACTCAGTCAGTGAACGTACTGCCGAACAAAAGCAACTGTGAATGCAGATACAGCGAAAAACAATGATACTTGCCAATGTTGTAACCGCATTATCGACCCCATATTTCTGCAACACCGAACATCGTCAACACGTCCCCGATATCGGCGCGCAAATACGAAAATACGGATAGCAATAACCCGCGAGCGTGTCCGCGCCTACAATCACACCGAGCGCAACCGCGAGAATGAAAAGCACCTTCACAGCCATCAACCCCCGATTTCACGCGCGTACAGCGCTGCCGCTGCATCTTCATCGATACCATTCGGCAACATCGTGGGTTGCTGCGGCTGAACCGATTGTTCCTGTTTGAGCCAATGCGCGTTATCGGGCGTCAACAAACCCTGATAACGCATCATGTTGCCCAACGCTGCCAACTTGTCATGCAACGTGAACTTGATTTTTTTACCGCCGCGCGGCTTTTCCTCGATTTCGATGGATTTAACCGCTTCCATCATTTCGGGCGTGCAATCCGCAAAATTCGGTTCGGGTTCGCCCCATTCGTTGATCTTGATGTAATTCGAAATATTCGAGTACGCGATCACGGCGTTTGCCTTCAACGTCCGCATGATCGAAATATCGTATAGTTCCGATAGCTCTTTCACCCGTTCAGCAATCGCAGCGCGGACCATGGGGCGCGCGAGCATCGCAACGGCCCGCTGATCCAATTCCCAAGGGAACGGCTGCTGTAGGACCGCTAGAAGCCGTTGACCGGTCTTTTCCGCTATCCCCTCAATATCCTTCACGTAACCGTCAACGAATTTCCGTTCCCATTGGTCAATTTGACCATAGGCCGGGCGGAAATCCATTCGTGGCGTGATCGGCGCGAGCATAGCGCTAGATATTGGCTATTCGTCGCATTTTGTCAATTTTCCACGCTGATTTGCCTGTTGACCATCAGTGCGCAATCGACCATCGCAATGAGCATCACACTTGACTAGATACTTTCCACGTGGTTAGTTGCGATCACCATCAACCACGAAAGCGAGATTTCGCAATGACCACCACCTATCACGTCACCGGAATTGCACCTGATCTGTTTGTCGTCAATGACATGAGCGCAAAGATGGGCGGCCCGTACAAGAACGAAGAAAGCGCCAAGCGCCGTATTCGCGATTTGAAGCGCAAGGAAGCCGAAGCGCTAAACGTCAAGTCGGTTGGTAATCCCAAAGAAATCGGTGATCGGATTTACAGCGCTGTTCCGACCGCAACGCAGCAGGTGTGCGGGGAATGCCATTTGCAACAGGGCGAACGCTGCGACGTTTGCGGTGCGCAGTCCATCCCGACCGCAACGCCGAACGCTGCGACCGTTGCCGCGCTGAACGAAGCGAGCAAGCCGGTTCATGTGAAAATCATCACGGGCGAAGCACCTGCCCTGCCCGATGCCGCGAAACTCGCCGCATACACCAAAAGCGCCCCGGCAAGGATGCGAGCGGTTCGCGAACGCGGCGTTTATCCTGCGATCAGCAAGAGCGAACGCCGTAAGCGCTGGAACTACGCTTGAACGTGTTCAACGCGTATCCATTCATCGTGATCGGGGCAACTCTTGCCCTGATCTATTTCAACCACTGATTAAAGCAAAGCCAATGATCGCCCGCCTGATCTATCGCCATCGCAATATGCGGATTGTTGCACGTTTGTTTGAACTGCATTCAACCGCGTATTGGGCGAAGTATCTGCGCACACAAGGCGGCGCGATCGTTCGGCGAGGAAAGCACCATGCATCCAAATGGCGTTCTCTATATGATGCCGCGTGAAGTTGAAGCGTCGGCGAAGTTCGGCAATCGTATCGCTGCAAGGATCAGCAACGGCAAGCCGATCAAGGCGAACAGCGCATTGCGTCACGCTATGTTGGTCAACGGGCCAACCCACGCGGCTATGATCGCAGCGAAACTGATGGGCATCACCCATGAAGAAGCGTTTAAGCACATTGACAACCTCGCCAAAACCAAAAGCCTCGATATCGTTTCGCCGCACTGCAAGTAAGCGCCCTGCCCGATCATGATCAACCCCGGCTAACCACCGGGGTTTTTCGTTGACAGGAACAATTTACCATCTGGCGCGTTTAGACTTTTCCACCAACATTCCGGAGCGCGCACCATGTCAACCCATGATCAAGACGGAAAACCGATTTCCAATCCCGCCGATCGCCGCACCATGACTACCGACCCGAACGCGACGGGCGGGCCGGTCGTTGAAGACGGCACCAACGGAGACGGGCTGACCAAGACGATTGCAGGAAGCACGCACCTAACGACGAACATTGATGGCAAATGGTACGTTTGCAACACGCGCGGCGAACCGTTAGATATCAACCAAGGTTTCACTACCGAAAGCGATGCCGTCGCGGAAGCGCAGCGGATGAACGGGATGCAACCAAAACCCGCAAATCCCGATGTTGTACGGCAACAGCAAACGCCGAACGAAAATCAGTCGCTTGGAAATCGAGTGCCTGACACCATGGGGACGCATCCGACCGTTGTTGCGCCAAGTGCTGAACCGAACACCACGAATGCTAAGCAGCCAAAAAAGCCCGCTTAACGCAATCGACCACTCAAAGCCCCGCTTCGGCGGGGTTTTTCTTTGCGCGCGATCGGACGGCAACCCATAAATTATGGAGCGCTGTAAATTACATAATTTTGCATAATTATGGACGTGGTGATTTCCCTAACCTCTTTAGAACGATAGACCCGTTTTATACTCTTATACTTTTATACTCTTATAGCTTTTACCTAATTACTATATTTCTATCTATTCATCTAACTATATATCTTCTCTATTGTTCTATCTCGAATGCTCTTTAGAGCTACTTTCCATAATTTCCCACAAAAATTACATAATTTACCGTAATTTACAACAGTGAGGAAACAGCGCACAATTATGGATGACAGCGCACAATTATGGATGACGTTGCAAATTATGGCCGACGGCGACGAAGCCTGACCGCCACTGACCGGCGACGATCATCTATTGACCACATGGAAAGTTTCCTGTAAAAGTCGGATACCCCTATCTTTACAGGATGGAACTATGCCAAGACTGAATTTCGGAACAAAGATCGCTTTCACGACGGAAGCGGTGCGCGAACATTACTGTTTCTACGTGCATGAAATCTTGTCCTCATTCACCGAAACGAGCGACGACAAGGCGGGCGAAATCTTTTTTGCAGGCGTTTGCAAATTGCGCGACGTTCTCATGTGCCCGGATGCTTACATGAATTCGTGCTGGCGCGAGACTGTCAACGATAGCACGATCATCCGCGCAACCATCATGAGCAGCAGCGAACGTGAAGCGGATATGTTCAATGAACTATCCGGCTTTGTGAAAACCTATCGACCGCATGCAAACGTAAGAGGATTTCAAACCACCGTCCGCGCTGCGATCACTTGCACGGTTGGCCCCAACGCTGGCAAGAGTTGGCAGACACAGGAACGTGCAGCACTCGAAAACGGCATATCGCAGCCTTCGCTATCCAATCACCTGAACGGCAAGCGCGGATATGAGAACATTCGCGGCATGAAATTCAAACGGGGGATAGCTTAAATGCGTGACGAAGCAATGGCACATGCCGAACGCCTGTTCGGAGACACCAAACCGCAAACGGCGCACGACTTGATTTGGAACGCGGCAATCGAAGCCGCTGCAAGTGTTGTTGATCAGGCAAACCGGGACGGCCCTTATAACGCGATCGTTTGCGCGCCAACCATAAGGGCGTTGAAGCGATGACAAACGCACCGAGCAACCCGCACCCCGATTACATCACCGTCATGTTGCTAGGCAGCGGCTATGCCGCCGTCCATATGCGCTACTATGCCGATATGGAAGGTTACGACGTTCAGCAAACCGGCATCGGTCGATACGTCATCAAGAAAGCCGCAATCACCGCAGCCCTTATGTGGTCAACGCGCGACAAAATCGAGTTGCGGCTATGACAAGCACAGCAAACAAACGTACAGGATGGCAGGAAGCAATAATTGCATGGGCGGTTTGCGCTTCGATCCATCGCGAATATGCGAAAGGCAGCGATCCGGTTTTTACGACGCGTCAAGGCGATTTTGTGAAGCGTGAAAATAACGCGCGGGAAATGGATCAGCGCGAAGTCAACGAACAGCGCCGCGCATCTGGGGCACCGACTGTCATTGTCGCAAACGAACCGGGCGAAGTGTTGGATTTTGTAGTTCAGCATTTACGCGAACAGGCATCATTGCGACGAAGGCAAGCGACGCGATCGGCAACGAAGACGGACAAGCGCTCGCATGAACGCCTTGCTGATAATCTCGATTTCATCGCCGCTCAACTTGACAAGGCGGTTATTCGATCGGACGGGGGATAAACGCAATGTTCGTTGTCTACTGGCCGATTTCTGGAACGATCTGGTACGCATCGCGCCATGCGGAATGCTATCCGGCCGATTTTCCATCGGAATGTGTTTGGCTTATTCCGGGCACAGAGGTTCTGGATTAACGATTGACCACGTGGTAAGTTTGTGCCATCGTTCGCCCCGCTCAGTCATGGGCCTTAGACGTTGGGAAGATGGATTGCCGCCAGTGTTTCGCCGCACTGGCGGCATTTTCTTTATTGACCACGTGGTAAGTTCGTGAGACTATTCCCCTACTGAGTGAAGTTCCTTGGCTTCTCTTGGGCGTTTCCTCCTTGTGACTTGGCAAACCCGCGCATGATTAGCCCATGCGCGGGTTTTTTTTATTTCTGTATAATTACCGCTTGACCATCGCGATTACCATCGCTACAAACAACACATCAACAACGGAGTTACTGCGATGACGGCTGCACAGCACATAGTTTTGGAAGCATACCGTGCCACCGGCCGCGTTGCCTTCTACTACCCCCGCAAAAAGCGTATCAGCTTGAACGGCGGGAAGTTGCTTTTGATTGGGGAAGCGATTGCAAAAATGAACGAATGTCTTTCTAAGCGGGCTTAGAACGCAGCACCAAAAACAAAGAAACAGACAACGATATCAACACTGAAGAATGACAATGAACTTCGAACCCGGCAAGACCTATTCCACCCGCTCAATCGGCGATCACAACTGCATCATCAGCGTTACCGTTGCCAAGCGGACGGCTAAGACCATCACCACGACGGAAGGCAAAACCTTTCGGATCAGCGTCTATGACGGCAATGAGCAAATCAAGCCGTGGGGCCGCTACAGCATGGCCCCGATCATCGGCGCGGATGACAAAGACTTGTCTAGGGTTATCCACCCGGCCATTCAGGAAGCCGCCGAACGCGATAACCACGAATACAACGCGGTTTTGCAGATCGTCGGTAAAGCCATCACCGAGCGCGCGGACGGCGTTATTTACCTCGCCGATTACCGCAAGGCATCCTAGCCATGCGTTGCCCGGAATGCGGTTCACTGTGCTGGCGGAACGAAATTGATATTGGCGTTGGCATCGTCGCCGACGAATGGAAGTGTGAAAATTGCGCTTGGGATGAAAGCCAAGCACTCCCAATGAGCCCTGAAAATTGGGAAGATTTCTTGCGCACGGACGATTGAGCAATTTACGCACTCACGAAGCGATAGTTTATTTTGACCATGTGGTAATGTACCACTTGACCGTCGCAATTTAACGATAATAATCTTTCAACCACCAAAGGAAACGATCATGTCTTTTGAACGAGCCGAACTCGGAATTGATGGAAACTGTGGCGGGGCAGCCATAATGACCGACGATATTGAAGAGCGCCTCAAGGCGCTCCGGAAAGAAGTGGTCGGTTATATCGATGCCGGCGCAGCGCGAGATCACGTCGTTGGCGTGTCACAGGGTACCCTTGAGAACTGGTTCGATGCGTTAGAGGGTATCTCCGGTCGCGTCCGAACTGAACCGAAGCCAGCGCCAGAGAGCCCATTTTTCGAGTGCCCTGAGTGCGGCGGCGATTTGGCCGAGGAAGGCCATCAGCCGACGTGCACGGGCTCATGGTCACTGCCGCGCCCGACGCCAGAGCCGCAAGCAGCAGAAGTGCCAACGGACGCACTGATCAATCTGGTGAACCACCAAGAGCAATGCGACGAAGACGGCGCGATGGTGAAGGTCTCGCGCATGGCTCTCGCGGAGGTCTTGGTCTACGTCCAGTTGGTTCGACCCGACCTGAATGGTGAACCGCCGCGATATGCCAGAAGCGACCTGCCGCCACTAGCTGAAATTCAGCAGTTGATAGCCGATTTTGAGGCTCCCGATTGGGACACAAGGAGGGCCTTCGCATCCCATCGCCGCGCGTGGGTCGCGACGTGCCTTCAAGCTGTCCTCAATGAACCGCAGTCAGCGCCAGTGCAGCACGCGGCACCAACACACGCAATCGGATGGGCGCTTTGGCACCCGGAGCATGGTGTCATTGTAACAACCGTGAAAGCATCTTTTGTGCAGGCGCAAGACCTTATGAACCGGCATCCGAGGGAAGGTGTGAAACCCGTTCCGGTCGTTGTTGAACCCCTTCCGGATTGCTGCGCATCGGACCAATCAAAATGCGGCAAGCTTTCGTGGCCGTGGTGCAGCACATGCCCACATGCCGGTTTTGTGCCGGGAGCTATTCCGCCTTCCTCGCTGCCGCGATCAGCAGGCGAGAACTGAAAATGGTTGAGTACTACGGATTGTTAGCAATATGCCTCATCGGTTGCGGAGCAATGACCGCACTTATCTTCATCAATCGGTGAAAAAGGTTCGTTCCCGATGCTGCGAACGTTGGATAAGTTCGCGCACCGCATCTACGAACTAGAAAAGAAATTATCCGATCGCAGTGACCGGCCCGGCTAATCACCGGGCCAAATTATTTTGACCATCTGGCAAGTTTCCTATTGACCATCGCAATTTTCATCGCTATAAATTACGCATCAACCACGGAGTTACGGCGATGACAAACGAACAAATCAAGTTTATCGAGGCAAGCCGCAAGCAACGCGCTGCATACTTCGCATGGCAGAATGCCCCTGTTGGTGTGCAGTCTATCGAAGCACTCGCCGCCTATCGCCAAGCGACGGCTGAACAGCGCGAAATCGAAGCGAAGCGCTAACCCCAACGGCCCGGCTAGTCACCGGGCCAAGCTATTGCCAACGGAACAACCGACATGCCCGGCACCTTCCACATTGCGACCATCGCGGCCTATCCCATCAAGGATGAATTGGGCGGCGGGTTTCGTGGCGTGATGCTGATCAACGCCACGGCTGACAAGGCGAAGGAACGCCGCGCGTCCGATCGCTGCGACACGCTGGAAGCCGCAACCTTTTGGGCGAAGTCGCAAGCGCACGAAGCATATGAAGCGCAGGGCTATTCGCTTGCCGCGCTCCGTCGCAAGGGCGAGTATCAGGCTAACGTGTGGGTGCCCGCATGATCACCGAGACACCACAACAGGTAATCGAACGGCTGTTGCGCGAATTCTTCAAGGGTAAGTGACAATGACCGCACAAACCATCGGCGACGTTCGCAAGCTGATCAGGAAGGCCCGCGCGGTCTATATCCGCCCGTTCTTCGGAGTGCTTGAAGCATGGGTAAAGATCAGCAAGCCGGAAGCGTTGGCAATGTTCGCAGCCTATGCGGACGATCGCACATTGATTGACGCCCTCGATTTCGATCATTCGTTGTTCATCGAAGACGGCAACTTGTATTTGGGTTGATGATGACAAAGCAACCAGTTCAGAACGGCAAAGCATGGGTGGTGATTATCAGCGATAACGCAGGGATGCGGTTTAGCTTTGATCATCCCAACGAACGCGCGGCGCGAGAACACGCCGCAGATTTGGAAGCCGAAGGCATCACCGTCGTTGAAGTTGTCGAACTCAAGTGACCGGGACGCCCCAAATCGGCTATTACGTGACCGTGCAGCGCGACGGCAAAACGTTGATCGCGGATCACGCCCTAGCCATGGCCTTCGTTGATCCGTGGTGCGACTTCGACGCGTTCGGTACATCATCCATCACCACGGGCGGCACCCTGCCCGTTGGTCGGTTAAACAATAGGTGGCAAGCATGACAAACAAGAGCCCTATTCCCGGTCACACCCGGATTGAAACGAACCTTGGTCACGATTGGGTTGAAGTGACTGCGACAAGGCCGGATGATCCTGATTATGACAACGACGCCGTTGATATCAAATTCACCGGGCGCGATCCTGTTGCCGTATCCATCCGCTACACCGACTTGCGCGACGTTCGCGCATTCGCACAGGCATTGCTACATGCTGCGGACTATCTCGCGCCCATTGAACCCCCTGCTTCGCCCTCCTCTGCCGACACCACCGAGCGCGCGAAGGCCATCGTAGCGGAGGCATGGCGCCAAACCTGCGCTGGCCCCGGTGAGTTCGATGACTACGCTGTTCCGCTGATCGCCGCCGCCCTCAATGAACCGCAGACACCACCGAAGTCAATCACGGATGACGAACTGTTCACGCTGACATGCCTTGTCGAACATCTCCGATCGGTCGTTGATCCGGATGACGAAGCTTGCAAGGAACGGCGCGCGGAAGCGGCTTTCCGGTATGCGAGCAAACTTTCGGACATCGTTAAGCGTTGTTCGCCGTGATCACTTGCAGTGTCACCGTTGAAGTAAAGCTAGAGGGAAAGCTGATCGAAAAGCGGGATTGGCCCGCTGTTGACATCATGAAAACGGGCGTAACTCGCGCATGGGCAACGCGACAATTCAACAAACTTTGGACCGTCCGAGAACCCGACAAACATATAGGTGTGTATTGGGAAGCACGATATGGCGAGGAACAAGGTAATCAACGGTTGACCGGTTCGTTATCCGGAGTGAACAGCCTGCGACATAAACGCGGAATTTTTGAAGACTATTAAAAATAGCCGCTTGACCATCGCAATTTTCATCACTATAAACAACGCATCAACAGCGGAGCGATGACCAATGGCTAAGGCAACTGTTACCGTCACCATCAAGGAAACCACGAACGGCTTTAACGAAAAGGCTTTCAAGTGGGGAACGCCTTCGGTCTATCGCAAGGGTGAAGTCAGCTACACGCTGAATAGCTGGAAAACCAAGACGGAAGCTAAGCGCAGCGCTCGCCGCGAGTACGGCAAAAGCCCCGTTCGGTTTGTCGAAGCCTGAACCCCTCCCCGGCCCGGCTAACCACCGGGCCAGCCACTCACTAGGACCGCACACCATGCCGCGCTACATTGTGACCGCTAGGGATAAGTTCCCCGCCGCTGGCGAAACGCCTGGCACTTATGAAATCGACGCCAAGACCAAAGCGGACGCAATCAAGGAAGCCAAGAAACAAGCCGGATGGCGAAGCCGCCACGATAGCCCGGTGATTTATACCGCCGTCAAAGACGAATGAAACCCCGGCCCGGCTAACAACCGGGCCAAATTATTTTTGCCATCGCATAAATAACCGCTTGACCATCGCAATTTTCATCGCTATAAACAACGCATCAACAACGGAGCGGCGACCATGACGATGCAGATTGCGAACACCATCCTTGCCCAACTTGGCGGTAACAAGTTCCTCGCCATGACCGGTGCAAAGCACCTTGTCGGCGGTGATGATACGCTGCGGTTCAAAATCCCGGCTTCGAACGGCATCAATCACGTTTCGATTACGCTGGATTGCAACGATACGTATCGCGTGACGTTCGGCAAATTTCGCAAGCTGGAATTGCGCATTGTTCACACGCAGGGCAACGTGTACGCCGATCAGTTGCGCGATCTGTTCACCAATCAAACCGGGCTGGAAACCAGCCTGTAACAATCCCCGGCCCGGCTAACCACCGGGCCACCCAACCGAGCTAGGAGAGAGAAGGGCCGAACTAATGACGTACATCAACAGCGCAACCGTATGCGGTCAAACGATACACGTCGTCAAAGACTGGTACACGGGGCTTTGGGAAATCAGATATACGCCCGCATATGGTGGGCAGTTGTGGGCCGGGCCTTACAAGACGCGCAAGGAAGCTCGCGAGCGCCTAGACCGAGAGAAAGAGGAAAATTAAACCCCCAAAGCCCGGCTAACCACCGGGCTAATTTTTTGTGCGATGCAAATGCTGGCGCGAAACCTGTTCCAACGTCCGTAACAATATAGAATTTGGCAAATCGGTCAACCTACCATCACAATTTTCATCGCAAATTATTTCGCAATTTTCATCGCAATTCGCTTGACCGAATGGAAAGTCGCCGCTACAAATAACGCATCAACAACGGAGATACGGCGATGGGCTACAGCATCCGAACCACCAAGAGCAAGACCGGCACGTTTTACGCTAACGTCAATACCGGTGCTTACGGTCAGGGTTATTCGGTTCACCGCACCGAGGAATTCGCAACGGCTGCGGAAGCCTATCAGGCTGCAAACAAGTGGAAGACGGACAAGGCCGCAGCGAACAAGGCCAAGAAAACCGGCAGCGATCTTTCGGCCGCTATCAAGGCGATCGTTGCCAAGCTGAACATTTACCTTGCCGACTTGGACGCAGAAATGCTCAGCCGTCAAAAGACTTGGGTTGCCGGGCGCGTTGAAGCCGTCGCCGCGTTCAAGGCTTCCGACGAAGCCAAGACGATGCGCCGCAACGACAATAGCAAGTATTATCAGCAGTTGCATCACGTCGCGGGCGGCAAGACTTGGTATGCCGTTGTCAGCATGACCGAAGCCAAGCGCAACGCCTTCATTGAAAAGAATTGCGAAATGATCCGCGATGCCCGTAACGCCCTGATCGGTCGCAAACTGGCGGATAACAACGTTACTTCCCTCGCCGATGAAACCATTGCGGTGAATTACAGCGACGGTTTCGAAGGAAGCTTTACCGTAAAGACCAACGCGGGCGAAACCAAGACCGTCACGATTAACGTGATTGGCGCGGGCGGTTACAATATCCAGTGCTATCACCAACGCACATTGGTTCACGTCCGCTAGGACCGAACCCCGGCCCGGCTAACCACCGGGCCATTTTTTTTGATTGACCACCTATTGACCATCTGGAAAGTTTCTGACATTATCCACAGGGCCGGAACAGGGGTCATTTTTTTTGAATATCGTGGAATACATCGCAATAGCCGCGATCATCATCGCGAGCGCAACAATCGTTGGCACGGTGCTTCACACCACCGGGGCAAGCATCGAACACGCAACGACCGAGCATCGCTAATGGCTGCTGTTCGCAAACTCTACATACGCTTTTATACGGACGCACAAGGCCGCCGATGCGCTCGCTACTTTCGGCGGATGCAGTGGCGGGCAATCTCGCCAGCCGTCGCACGGGCCATGATTGCGGCTGGCGAGGCCAAGATTGACACGCGCCCCGAAAAGGTATCCCCTCCCCCGGTTTTACAACCGGGAATATCGGGACATGCTCAAGCGTGAATTGAAGGTGTTAGGCGTGCTGATCGCGGCCGGAGTGCTGCTGTTCTGCGGTTTCTTCGGCTACACGTTCGCCAATACCATGCGCCTGAAACGGGATTGCACATTGCTCACACCCGACAAGGTTCTATCCGTGCGCGGTGTTGTCATGGCGCGAGAGCATCCCGAACAGCGCGCGTATCAGTGCGCCGATGGCGTCCATTGGGATTAGATCACCCCGGCAACTAAGCCGGGGCATCCAACTTGCAAACGTCTGCCTCGCGAAACGTCACCACATGCGGGACGGCGCTAGGCTTCGGCGACTGAACGAAACTTTCATAGTAGTAATAGCGACCGGCGTTGATCGCGATTGCTGATCGGCCGATATCATCGTTATCGGTCTCAATGGTCACAACGTCCGCGTTGTCATGACCGATTAGATTAACCGTGAACTTTGCCATTCGTCTTTCCTTCCTGTTTAATACCCCTGCCACACTGCGAAATCTTCAACACGTGCGTTGCGATCGATCGAATAGAGATCGGCGCGCGTATCTTTGTTCTCGCTAAAGTACGCGCGCGGCGCGCGGCCAACGTGATGATAGCCGAGCGTTTCGCAGATGGTGCCTAGCGTCTTTGCAGACACGTTGCGCACAGCCGTTCCCTTGATCCGGTTCGCTACCGCCTGCGAGCTAATCCAGCCGCCACGGAAGCCCGGCAGCGCGTCCGCAACGGCATCTAGGATAGCAATCTCAACCGGCCCGCGCGACTGCCGCACGGCTTCCGGGGTTGACGTGGTGTTAGGCGCTCGCATCGGGACGGCCCCGCGTTCGATCGGGTAATTCAACAGCCAATGCGCAATATATCGATCGCCGCCGACGTTCAGCCATCCGTCATAGAACCAATCGAAATAGCGCTTATCCATCCCGCGCTTTTCTAAGTCTTCCTTCGATTGCAACGCGCTGTAGAAGATCGCAAAACGTCGGCTGTTCTTATCGACCGGGATTGCATCTTTGTGGTTGCTAAAGAAAATCCAGTTGGCCGGGTTGTCTTCAATATCCTGATCGACGCCCTTACCCTGAATTTCAATCGTGTCTTCCGAAATCATCGGTTTCAGAATTTCGATCATGTCGCGTCGTTCGTCGGTTTTGATTTCGTCAACGATGATGAACAGCTTAGATCGCATCCACGCGTTGAACTTCGAACCGCTTTCGATTAGCTCGCGCGCTTTCGGTTCATACGTGTACATTTTGCCGATCGCGGCTTGCATGATGATTTTCAACGCTTTCTTGCCGACACCTTCAACCGATTGGATCAGCGGTGCCCACGGGATTTTGTGACCGGGGAAGCGCACGTTATGCGCAAGGTATTCGATCAAAATCGCCCGATCGCTTTCGTGAGGAAACAGCGCCGCAAGATGATTGAGGAACGGTGTCACGTCACCGGGTTCAGCGTTGATGATCGCGGGTTGATACGTGTTGACACCGAGCCGCCCCAACGCATCGGGGATCATTTCGCGATATGGACGCGACGGCAGAAAGCGAATGTGATCAACCTTCGGAATTGTCCATAGCGTTGAATTCGTCGCGGCTTCAAACGGCTTGTTCACCGTCTTGCCCAATGCATCGATGATGAATTTTTTACCGCCGTAGCTGCTACCGTTGAACTTGGTCGCGTTCATGAACCGACCGCTGGCGGTTAGTATCTCGCCCGTTCGTTCGATGTAGACGCAGCCTTTGAACCATTCGCGTTGCTCGCTATCGGTCAGCAACTCGCCAACCGGCACCGGCATTGATTGCGGCGCTTGTGTCTGCTGCTGTTCATGCGGCATCGGTGCAGTTGTCGGCACGTCCGATGATAGCGAATGCGGCTTGCGCTCTTGAAGCTTCTCGCCGAACAGCCGCAGCGCGTGCAGATTGCCGTTGCGTCGCTCCAAGGATGGCCACCCGACCTCTGTGTTTCTGACACTGTTCCAGTTTTTTCTAAGGTATGCATCGGATGGTGCGCTTTGACCATCAACAATGTATTGCGAACACCATTGCGCCCAAACATCATATAGTTGTTGTTCAGGCGCGAAATTCCATGCGGCTTGCTTCCATGCACTTGAAAAACTCACCCAATCTGCACGGTCCAAGTCATTCGGGTTCGTTTCTTGCAACGCACGTAAACACCAATCCCAACCCGGTGCCTGCATTTTCGGTTCGCCAAGCGGATAGCGTTCACCAGTGCCGTCAATGACGGACACGCCTTGCAATGCTTGCTCTAGAACGACCGGATCAATCGGGTTATTGTAATTCCCGAGTGCCCAACACGTCACAAGATGCGGGCTGGCAGGGTTCTTAAGATGGAACGTCCCCGGCAATCGCAACACTCTAGTTGGATCGGTAACGCGTTTATCGCCATCGAACAGCACTCTAAGTTTGCGCTGTAGCAGAGTGAAGCCGTCAAGATTTCGATGATGCAACGTTTGAAAATAGCAGTGAAACTTACCCGGCGACGACTGTACAGCGAACGAAGGTGCTGGCGTCCATTGTGCTGCACGTTGGTAGTTCTGTTCGGCTGAAAGCGTGTCAAGGTCGATAACGTTGCAACGGATCGCACGAACGTTTGCATACTCTCTGCCGTTTCCATCCATGTCAGAAATATTGACGAAACAACCAAAACCCGCGTTGTTCCAACCCACGATTTCGGCCCACAATTGTGGGAGCGTTCCCCTTCGAGGAATTGCGGCAACATCCTTATTGCTGTCGTGGATAAACCTTACGTCGATGACCGTTGTATTGGGGTCAGACTGTGTAAGGGCAGCAACATAGTGAAAGGCGCTGTTGTAATCTTGAGCATCCATCGCGATTAGCCGCTGATCGTGTCGGCGGCTTGTGCGTTAGCAGGCGAGCGCCAGCGTTCAACGTCTTCAAAATTCCAGCGACGCGGTTTCGTCCCCGGTATCGGCGCGATGAACCGCCCGCTGTTGATCATGTCGTACAACGTCCGCTTTGGAATACCCAAGTGGTTCGCAACATCAATTAATTTTAGGATTTTCGGCACTGTTCCGACCATTGACCATGTGGAAAGTCGAGGTCAAAAGCCGTATCTGCTTCGCCCGATCCGCGTCAATCGATTTCCCACACCTTTCCACACACCCTCGCAATTTTCCGCAACTTTCCACTTGCACGAATCTAGCAAATCAGATCTATGATCGACTCACCACTTGGAAAGCGACGATCGCGCCGCCGTCAACTATGTGAGCGCATCCATGGCGAAGGTTCTCCGGTGATCCAGTTCGTTCTTTATGCGGTCGTGCTAATCTTAACGATTGCGCTCGCGCTCGCGGTTTCCAGTGCGCGTTACTACCGGAACGTTGCTCGCTCCAATGCAAACGAACTTGCGATATTGCGAACCAAGTCACACGACATTGCATCGAATTTTCTGGATTGTTGCCGTTTACTTTCCATTCACCGTAATGGACGGCTTAACGTTTTTACCTTCGCGCGCGGCGATCGTGTTTTTACCGTGGAAACAATGGGGTTGCTGTCGGATAACACCGACGAATGGCGAATAATGGCGGGATTGACACAATGATCCGAGTTAGCGTTCACTTAATCAGTGCAATTGACCACAGTGTTACCGAGCTTGCCCGAATGGATATTTGTAACGATGGAACAGGCAGTTCCGTCAAACGGAACTATGACGGTCAGGCTTTCGTGTACGAAGGAACAGCGTATATCGGTCGGAACGCCGCCGCTTTAGATCGCGCTACACCGTCGAAAACAGGCCGCGTCATCAACTGGCCTAGCCAACGGTTTCATATCTGGAACTTAGTGCGCCAGATGCTCACAAACATGGGATATACCAACGGGGAACTTCGTTCACCGGCTGGTAAATAGTGCTGACACCGTGAAATCACGGATGGACGGATACGAATTAACCACCAACTCGGGATAGCGGCGATGAATGCAACAATTGAAGCGAAATCGGCGGCAGCGAAGTTCCTTGATGAACACGAACGAATTGAAGGCGAGTTGGAAACCGCCCGCTTGACCATTGAGGATCAGCGCCGGGAGTTAGAAAAGAGCGACGCGACGAATTCGATGTTGCGTGAAGCGCTGGAACAGGCGAACTCCGACAAGAATTCGTATCTTCAATACGCGTTTGAGTTGTCCGCACAGTTGCAGTTCATCGTTTCCGGATCGGCCCGCGCTCTCCAAATCGCTCATAGCGTCCGCGCTCGCATCGCATCACAGGCCAACGGCATTCCGCCCGTTCCAGGCACTGATGTTGATCAGTTGCAAGGCATCATCAGCCGTATCGGTGACAACAACGAAGTGGCGGGCGACGGCAACGGCCTAACCAACGGTATGATGGTTGACCGCGAAGGCAAGCCGATCGCGCCGCCGTCCGTCGCATCCCAATCATTGAAGATTGCGAGCTAGTCCAATGCGATCATCAACGATTGATCAAGTGACCGTCGCGCTTAAACGCGCGGAAGCCGATAGCCTCGAAATGATTGCGCGACGTTTGCGCCAAGAGGCGTCCGAACTTGAAAGCAGTTTGCTTTCACAACGCTTCGTCCAAGTCATCGGGCGAGCCAACCGCGCAGGATAAACCAAAGCCATGGTGAAGATCATAGATCGCGACGACCGCGTGATGATCTTCAACGGGAATAGAGTGCTTGGGTACGTTGAAGATGATCGATTGTATGGATTTGATCCGGACAATTACGCGGTAGAAATCTGCGCAATCGACAACCGTAACGAAATCGCAACAAGGTTCATGGAATGGCAGGCGCGACAATAGCCGACAGCATGCGAGACATGTTCGGCACACCAAAATATTGGAGGGACGGCGAAATCTATTTCGTCGAAAACGACTTCCTCAAGATGGCTTATGCCGTGACCGCCGATCGATCCAAAGTCGGCACGATCGGAATTGTGAACGATACTTTCGTTGAATTTATTAGCGAAGGCCAACGCGGTCTTTGGGACGCCGCATGCCAGCGCCCGAGCTAGAACTAGACGAACGATTTTTCGAGGTGATCGCACGCAACGAAACTTGCGTGTTGACCAAACATCGCACCACCGGAGCACTAGGAATTTGGAAACTCGAATGGAGGGATCGAGGGGACTACCCGCCCGGCTTTGAAAGCAACGCATGGGCTGCTTTTCTAAAGACTTGAAGGAACGGTAAGCGGGCGAACCGCAATCGCCTGAACTAACGGGGTACTACCCATGGCAAAGTTGATGAGTAAAGAACAATACCGGGAAGCGGGGCTATCGCACATAAAACACATGCGCGAACTGCTGAAAAAGCACGGCGACGACGCGAAATTAGAACTTCACGCTGATCACATGCGCGCGTTGCTCGCAGCAGCAGAACCATCAAGTAAGTGACCTAAAGGACCGGGGCGCGAATGCCCCGGCTTTATTCCAAGCCGCCAAGATACTTTTTGCGCTCGCTTGGCTTCATACCTTGCACGGCCGGATGGTCGGTTGCCAGCAATTGAACGATAACCTTGGCATTACCGGTTTGGATGGCGTAACGCGCCACGTCCAATTGCAACAGATCGCTACTCCCAAAATGATATAGAATTGCGCTGTGCGACAAGTCTAGTTCGCGGCCGATCGCGCGTGCCGTGGCGTAAGGCCATAGCCTCACCCCGGTTTCCAAAATTTGCTGTTTCACCTGATCTGAATGCGTCATTTCATAATTGCCGTATGATAGCGTGAATGGCTTTTTCATCAGTTACAAACCCTGCATATCCGCCAGCCTCACGCACAATAGCGTGAAACTTTGCCTGCGCGTTCGCGCGTTCATCGCTTGGCGATTGTTGCCAACCCGTTGGCTTGACTTCCAACGCTGTAAACACACCAAGCTTAACCCATGCATTAGCACTGGCTAACCACGCTGTCACCGGGGTTATTCCAATAAGATCGCTTGACTTTATTTCAGCGTTAAGCGCAGCACTATCGTTACCAAGGCCATAGCGAATCAATCGCCCGGTGTCATCGAAACACGCACCGCTATTGTTCCGCCACATAGGGCCGATCTTCGCGAACGCCAAGCGCGTCTTTTGTTGTACAACGGTTTCACTAGACATTGGTTAATGTTCCACCCGAGTAATAAGTGTGCAGAAGTGCACGCAATTTGCGCTCCGCGTCATCAAAGAACCAATTGAAGACGGGTATTTCCATACGCTCAGCAATCCGCAACGCTTGCCCCGTGCCACCCGTCGCTTTACCGTCTTTTGTCCAACAGCAAACGAAATTAACCGGTTGGTTAAGCGATGATCCAAGCATGATTGCCGAGTTGCGCGCGTGTAGCGCCCTCGCCCATTGCGAACACTTGTCCCACGCCGGATGAAACGACGCGGCATGTTCAACCCACTTGCACGCATCAGGGCCTTGCACGTCTGCGGCGTAGAAAATTTCCTTGTGACTGAGCGCAACACTATCGCAACCACGCTCAAACGCTTGATCAGCCCGCAATGCCCCGCCAGAACGCAGCATAAACCCTTGTGCAGCGAGGTACGCACCCCACAGGCGCATGCGTTCGCAAACGTCATCGGGCGTCCTACGTGATCCTATGCCTGCATAGATCATCGCCACACCGCTTTCACCATTCGACGTGAAGCCGTCTTGATCGAATACATCATCGTGCCGTAGTCACAGCAGACAACGCGACCGTTCAGCATCCCGAAGTTTTCAATCTTCAAATCGACAAGGAACGCAGGAAGCGACTTAGGCAAATCCCTTTGCCGCAACGGTTCAACCTTGTCCTGTATCAACACCGTTCCAGCGTTCGAAATGAAGACGCACGGGGCGAACCATTTTTGCATTTGCTTATCGCCCATAACGAACGACCAAATTTCGCTTTCGGCGACGTTCTGAAACGAACGCGCGGCACGCTCGATTTTCACGACCAAGCGCGAGTTGGGTTTGCAGTGATAGACCTTCCGCGCCGAACCTTCCGCTATCAGCGCACCACAAAGAACAGACTGCAACTCGCGTTCGTTGAACTTGCTCATTTGCTCGCCGCCTCAATCGCTCCGAAAGAAACGTCTTCAATGGTTGCATCGCGCCATCGTTGAACATCGATCGTGTCAACAACACCGCCGAAAAGCGCCGTTGTAAATCCGACTTCCTCAACTTGAAGCACAAGCAACGGCTTTTTGAACGCGCGTTGCAAAACTCGAAATCGGCGATTGCCTGACAACTTAATCATGCATTCCCCGCGACGCTGTTGCGCAACTCATCGACAACCTGCTTATTTCCGTTCTGAATATTTTCGATGACAACATTCATCGCTTTTTCCGACGTGACATAACGCTGATCTTGCAATGCGACGATCTTACCGACCATGTTTGCGGCAATTGCCAGCATTTCCAACGAAGTGAGTTTTCCCGCATGCTTTTCGAGAAGCGCGGTAATGTCTTGAAATGCGATTTCGTGTTCCGGCTTCGAACGAAACACACCAAACTTTGTCATCAAACCCACCCCTCAATTTGCGATGCCAACTTTTCCATTTCGACGCGCGGCAATGCTCGCGCACTGAGAACGTCAACACCCGTCGTCAAATAGAAGCGCCGATAGCTTTCCTGATCAACACGACCTAACGCGCGCTGATGCCCTGCCCAAACTGCTATGGCGTGATCCAAACGCTGTTGCATTTGAATGCGCTCGATTTGAGAGTTGATGGCACCCTTCCCCGCGAATTCGTTGCCCGTCGCAAATGAAACACGCCTGCCAACATCGGCCGGGCTTTCCAACTCCGCAGCCGCGCGCAACTCCGCAAGCTTCGCGCGATCCAACAGGATCAAATCACCATCGATCTTTTCGATGCTGCCGCGCCCTGTTGGCGTCACTTCCGGAGCATGACCGCAATGCGGGCAACACGGCTTGCATGCCTCATACGGACGGCTGCACTTCCGGCAAGCGGTCAAGGCGATTTCTTCCGGATCAGGCGCACGCTTGGCGCGCTTCTCTCGCCTATCCAGCGTCCAAAAACGCTTTCTGTCCGGGTATCCGTGGCGCTTATAGTTGCTGACCATATCTATGATCAGCCCGAAAAGCTTGCCGGGGAACGCTCGCAACGCTCGCCCCGCCTGTTGCAGATACACGGCAAGCGAAGCGGTTGGGCGTGCCATTATCACCACTTCGCAAGCGGGAACGTCGAAGCCCTCGCCGAACAAATCGACGTTGACCAAAACCCACAAACGACCATCGCGAAAGCGTTCAACGTAATCATCGCGCACATGGTCAGGCGTCTTTGCCGACACGGACGCGGCGGGAATTCCGACTTCGTTAAACCGCCTCGCCATGTCATTGGCGGTTTCAACGTCGGTAGCAAACACAATGGCGCGCTTGCCGAATGCGCGGCCAACGTATTCCTTGACGACATCGCCAACAATCCGCGATTTCTTAGATGCTTCCCGCATTTTCACAGGCGAGAAATCGCCGCTATCGGTAATAGCGTCGTCGCCAATTTCAAAATCACTTGCCGGAACGACAAGCTCATAATCCGTAATCGCGCCCAAATCCATCAGTTCGCGCGTGGATGGCCCGATAACCATGTCATCAAACACGCCATCGGCATGACGACCTAAGCCCATACCATCGGCGCGCGTAGGTGACGCGGTGACACCAAGCCCGTAAGCATTGGTGAACATTTCAACAGCACGGCCCCACTTATTGCCGCGTAATAGGTGATGGGCTTCGTCAACGGTCCAAAAATCTTGCTGTGCGGCCCAATCCTTCAAATCGTCTTGGCGGGCAAGCAACGTATCAACGCCTGCAACGCTGCAATTCGCGGATGGATTGATAAACGATCGGCCGAATTTGCTGCGATGCTTCGCGACGATCAGCGAAACAACATTCTGCGGCCCGATAATCCGATGCATGATGCCGCGTTCAGCGACATGCATAGACATCTGCCCCACCAACTCTTTGCGATGGGCAATTACAGTCTGTTGCGCACCGAGTTGGTTTTTATCCAGAACGATATCTGAAACGATGACAGACTTACCGCCGCCCGTTGGCAGCACAGCAAGCATGTTGCGGCGTCCGGAATTCCAGCCGTTGTATATTCCGCTCTTTAGCTGTGCTTGATCCGGACGGAGAACGATCACGCGCGCACCATCACCATGATAAGCCACGTACCATCAGATAGCGGCCCGGTAACTGCGGCATTGTCCCATGCCGGGTTATGCGTCATCTGATCGTTGCAACAACAAACAACGTGATCACCGCCGCCGCATTGGCAGAACAGCAGGTAATCAACATCAGGGTTGCCGTTCTTCATTGATGCGAAAATGTCTTGAAGTGATGCGCTTCCATCGAACAACATGATGAACGGGCGCAACCGATGTTCAAGCAACAGCCATGCGCGAAACTCGATTTGCGCCTGTTCGTCATCACCGTCGCGCAAGAAATGCGGAACGTCCGTTGTCTTGTCGATATCGAGGATGGACGCCACCGCCGCTCGCAAGCAATCGCCGTATGAGTTCGGCGGATCATGCTTGACGATGCAGTGATGCGGGATCACGCGCGCACCCAATCCGGAACGGTCGCGGGTTCGGCTGTCTCGCCTTCGTTGCCCGGAATAGGCATGAACATGCCGAACCAATCCGCGCTTTGGATATCGCGAAGAACTACGGGCTTGGTGATATCGATGAATTCGGGGAAACAGATACAGCCGGTTGGCGATGCCGTCGCGAGCGCTGCAATGGAATTCGCGTTCCAGTACATCGCGCCAGCCGAAGCGGTCGGGATTTCATCCGGTGCCCATTCCCGCCAAGTGTTGAAGTAGTTCTTTGCGGGAAGCTGCACCATCCCGTTTGCGGGGTACTGGTATCCGAACGTCGTCTTGATCGTGGTGTAGTTCAGGGCAGGATTTGCGACGATCACCAAAGATGAACCAAACGAGATTTCTTTCCGTGATTGCGCAATCAACACCGGATCAACCGCAATGGCCGTGCGTTCGTCCGGGCCTTCGCTTGCCCCTATTCTTTCGATCGCTACCAGCTTGCCGTTCGTTACCACGACGAATAATTCGTTCTTTTCGCGCTCGATATAGACCGATTTGAAGTATTTACGATCATCATCCGGGGCGAGCAGCATGGGAATTGCGGTCATTCTGGCATAAAGTTCGCATGAAATCTCGCAGTTCATCGATTTACCTCGCCGTTGGAAAAAACTTTCCAGCCGGTTAAATTCCATTTGACCGCGTTTGTCAATCGTGATTAAGTGTCTTTCCATCCATTTTCCATCTGGAAAGGCGACAATCCATGAAATTCACCTTGACGATCTCCGATGCGACCAAGGAAGAAATTACCGCGTTCCTTGGCGGATCATCTGTACTCGCCCTGAGCGTTCCCGCTGTTACGATCACAAACGGCCCCGCCGTCACCACGGGCGCAACGTCCTCTGTGCCGATGCCGCAGAATGGCGGCGCACCGAGCAACGATGACGAAGGCCCCGCGAACGCCAACGCGCCTAGCTTTGATGCTGCCGGTCTTACTTGGGACGATCGCATTCACTCCAAAAACAAGGCGATGAACGCGGACGGCACTTGGCGCAAGCGTCGCAACGTTGACGCAGGGCTTGTGGCGAACGTTGAGGCGGAATTGCGCCAGCGGATGCCGCAGATGCAGCCGCCCGTACAGCAGATGCAGCAGCCCGGCATGAACAACCCGCAGCCCGCGCCGCAGATGATGCAGCAGCCCGTCATGCAGCAGATGCCGAACCACGTCCCGCCGATGCCGGATCAGCAGCAGCCGCAGATGATGCAGCAGCCTGTTATGCAGCAACCCATGATGCAACAGCCCGTCATGCAGCAGCCCGGCCCGATGGATTTCAACGCGTTCATGACGCACTTGGCCGGGCAGATGGCGAAGCGCGACCCGAACGGCGCACCGCTGATCAACACCGATTATCTTGCCGGTGTCGCGCAACGGTTGTCGGTGCAGTTCGGGCGGCAATTCAACGCCATCACCGATATTGCCAATTTCCCCGACGTGATCGCCTTCGCTGTGAACCTGATCACCTTGGATGGCCGCTGGAATTAATCGAGTGCGGTTGTTGTCTCACGACCGTTTCGGACGGGCGGTCTCGATATCCGGTTTGACAACGTAATTAGTCCCGACTTTCCGCGCGACATTTTGAGGAAACGAATGCTTACAATCAACGCAGGCGACTTACCGCGTTTCATGGCTTGCAATGGTTCGGTCAGGATGCCGGTAGCGACACCGGCATCCGCGAGCGATACAGCCCAACGCGACGAAGGCACGGCAGCGCATTACATGGCAGCAGCCGTTTTCAACGGTCAACATTCGTTGGAAGAACTTATCGACCGCAAAGCGCCGAACGGCGTTTTCATGACTGCCGAAATGGCCCAACACGTTCAGGCGTATCTTGACGTGTGCGTTAGCCATCCGGGCGGCAAGATGGAAGTAGACACTTCGCACGATCGTTCACCCCATTGGGTTGTGAATGGTCGCGCGGATTTTGCCGCTCTTGGTCACAACTCCGGCGCGCTGATCGTTCTGGATTTCAAATACGGTTGGCGCATCGTTGAACCGGAAAACAATTGGACGCTGATCAGCCACGCGATCGGCCATTGCAGACAATCGCAATTCGCCCCGCCGTCATCGGTAACATTCGGAATATTCCAGCCGCGTCCATATCATCCGGACGGCACCTTGCGAACCGTGACGATTGCTTACGATGAATTGACGCGGTTGTTCGATCAACTGAACGGTACGCTTTCGAACCCTGCCGATACGCTCAACACGAACGGCAGTTGCGGAACGTGCCAAGCCAACGCAGTCTGCCCGGCCGCGCGCCGTGCTGAAATGAACGCAATCGACGCGTGCGATACTGTATTCACTGACACAATATCGAACGAATTGCTTTCGTTCTCACTCGACAATCTCAGCCGCGCGCAAGACATGATCAAGCAACGCCTTGCTGCGTTCGGTGAACTTGCAAAGCATCGCATCGCAGCCGGGCAAGTTGTCGAAAACTATTCGGTGAAAATGGGTCTAGGCAATTCCGTGTTCAAAGAAGGGCTAAACGCCCCGATGCTCAAATTGATCACCGGAATTGATATGACGGTTCAGAAGCTTTGTACGCCAGCCGAAGGAATACGACGCGGCGTATCGAAAGAAATCATGGAAACGCTTTCCACACGACCAACGACAGGCGTTCAGCTTGAACGCGTGAAGGCAAGCAAAAAAGCTGAAAGGTTGCTTGGTAAATGAAAGCCTTTGGCTACCGGGCATGAATTGGGAAAACCGTTCGTTGCGCGGTTGGCATTTGGATCATAAGCGCCCTTTAGCGTCATTCGACTTGACCGATCCTGAACAACTCAGGGCGGCTTGTCATTACACCAACCTGCAACCGTTGTGGTGGCGGGAAAACCTAGAGAAAGGTAACAGATATCATGCCGACTGAGGTCAAGACAGGTGTCGGAAGACTGGTTTGGGGAAATCCCGCAAAGGCGCAAGTCAAGAAGCAGCAGGAAGGCCCGCAGAAAGGCCAGCCCGTTTTGAAAGACGGGCAGCCCGTCAATCAGTGGGCATTCGGCATCGCCTTTCCGAAGGCCGAATTTCAGGCGACGATTTGGCCCGCAATGTCGCAGGAAGCGGCAAGCGGATACCCGAACGGGACGCCGCCGCGCTTTGCGTGGAAATATCAGGACGGCGACGGCATCGATAGCAACGGGCAACCGTTCAACAAGCGCGAAGGCTATGCCGGTTGCTACGTTCTGACGGTTTCGAGCGAAGCGTTTGCGCCGCCCATCTATAAATTCGAAAACGGCGCATATCGCCAGATGGAGCCGCACGAAATCAAGACCGGTGATTACGTCGCGGTTGCGTTGAAACTTGTTGTGAACGTGCCCGCGTCCAATTCGACGCACACACCATCGCTCTACATCAACCCCGTTGCGATCGAATTCGTTGGATACGGCAAGGAAATTCAGAACGGCCCCGATCCAATGTCGCTTTTCGGCGGTCAGCAACGCCAGTTGCCGCCCGGCGCGAGCCCCACGCCGATCGCACCGGCCAACGGCGTTTCGATGCCCGGCACCGGCCCGCAGATGCAGCCACAGCCGGGCCAGATGATGCAGCAGCCCGGTCAGATGCCCATGCAGCAGCCGCAGATGATGCAGCCCGGTCAGCAGCCGCAGATGATGCAGCCCGGTCAGCAGCCGCAGATGATGCAGCAGCCGGTTCAGCCCGCGCATGACTTCGTTCATAACGCGGGTCAGCAACCGATGATGCAGCCGAACGGCTACCCGAACCCCGGCCATCCGCAGAACGGTCAGCCGGGCCAGATGCAGCCCGCACCGCAGATGATGCAGCAGCCCGGTCAGATGCCCATGCATCAGCCGCAGCCGGGGATGATGCCCCCAAACCGCTAACGGTGCAGCGGGTTTGTAAAAAGTGCGGAGCGGCAGGAAACGAACCCTGCCGTTTCGGCCCGACTACACCGTTTAACGATTGCGTCCCTTTTGAAAGCGCCCGTGTGTTTGTTCGTCAATGACACACGGGCGCGATTATCGACATGAACGGCAAGCGATACGATGTTCAAGCAATGCAGTAAGTGCAATCAATGGAAATCCGTCGAAAATTACCACAAGAAGAGACGTGGAAAATTTGGCGTTGATGCTCGTTGTACTGCTTGCGCGCGCATCTATAAACAAAATCGCAGCAAGTTGCCAGAAGTCAAGGCAATGGAAGCAGCCCGGTATCAGAAAAAGTATTCTAATCCCGCATATCGCGCGAAAGCGCAATCAAAGATGTTGAAGAACTATTCGACCATAAACGGGCGAGCGAAAGCAATTC
Organism: Bradyrhizobium sp. MI1.4; assembly: GCF_055811315.1. Classification (NCBI taxonomy): domain Bacteria; kingdom Pseudomonadati; phylum Pseudomonadota; class Alphaproteobacteria; order Hyphomicrobiales; family Nitrobacteraceae; genus Bradyrhizobium; species Bradyrhizobium sp. MI1.4. Next base: position 219,209 of record NZ_JBVVPP010000007.1, read on the forward strand.
TGCGCACCGCTCGCAGATCGCTTGCATCACAGATCACACATTGCACTGTCACGCTTGAACACATTGTCAAAGGGATAGAAGCGGGAATTTGCCCCGCCACCGGAATTCGGTTTGAACTAAATAGTCAGACCGCGAGAAAAGCAAACCCTTACGCGCCTTCTCTCGACAGAGTAGATGCGTGTAAGGGCTACACGAACGAAAACACCCGCGTTGTCATTTGGCAATATAACATGGCGAAAGGTGAAATGACAGACGAGGAATTACTTGCGTTGTGCAAAGCGGTCGTTGAGCGCAACCCATGAACTTAGACAACGCGATAGTCTTCGATACGGAATGTTTCCCCAACGTGTTCACGTTGCAAGCGGAAATGCTGCACAAAGACGTTAAGAGCGTTTGGGAAATATCCGACTTCCGCGACGATCGCGCCCAACTCTTGGCGTGGTTCGAATATCTGCGCGCCAATCAAATCCCGATGATCGGCTTTTTCTCACTGCAATATGATTACCCGCTTATTCATTCGCTGATGATGAACCCACGCGCGACCAACGCTGAACTTTTCGCGAAGTCGCAAGCAATCATTTCATCGCAAAATCAAAACCGCTTCGAACATCAGATTTGGCAGCGCGACCGCTTCGCGCCGCAAATCGATCTGTTCAAGATCAACCATTTTGACAACAAGGCGAAGACGACAAGCCTGAAAGCGCTGCAAATCAATATGCGCTCGCAAACCGTCGTTGATATGCCGGTTGAAATTGGCAAGCATCTTACGCACAACGAAATCGGCGGTTTGCTTGTCCCCTACGGAATACATGACACGTCCGAAACCAAGCAATTCGCGCATCATTGCATGGATGCGATCAACTTCCGTATTGGTTTGCTCGATACGTTGAAGGGCGATATTCTCAACTTCAACGATACGAAGATTGGCGAGCAAATTCTAATCCAGCGCATCGGTGAAGACGTTTGCTTTGATCGCAAGGAAACCGGATACGGCAAGACCCCTCGCCAAACAATCCGATCGCGGATCGCGCTCAACGAAATCATTTTCCCATATATCCACTTCAACAATCCCGAATTCGCCCGCGTCCTAGCGTGGATGAAACAGCAGGTTTTGAAGCCGGAAGACTTGGTTACAGAAGACGAAGTTTATTTGGATGATCAGCCGACTGGCATTATTCAAACCAAAGGCGTGTTGAAAGGCGTCAAGGCGAACGTTGGCGGTTTAGATTTCCATTTCGGGACGGGCGGCATTCACGCCAGCGTCACGCCGCAACGGATCATCGCAACCGATGCATGGTGGATTGTTGACGTTGACGTTGAAGGCTACTATCCATCAGCAGCCGTCGCCAACGGCGTTGCGCCCGCGCATTTGGGCGATGCCTATGTGCGCGAGTACGGCAAGCTAAAACCCGAGCGCAAGGAATGGCAAAAGCGCAAGGGCAAGAAATGCGTTGAGGCGAACAGCCTAAAGCTTGCCGGTAACGGCGTGTACGGCAAGAGCAACAGCCCGTTTAGCTGTTTCTATGATCCGCAATACACAATGACAATCACGATCAACTGCCAACTGATGCTTTGCATGTTGGCGGAATGGCTGATCGCGGTCCCCACTCTGCAAATCATTCAAGCGAACACGGACGGCATTACCTACCGCATTCACCGCGATTATGAACCGCAAGCGATCGAAATCCGGAAACGTTGGGAAGCGTTCACGTGTTTGACGCTTGAAGACGTGCGCTATCATCGCATGTTCATCAGGGACGTAAACAATTACGTCGCCGAAGACTTGAAAGGCAAGCTGAAACAGAAAGGTGCTTATTGGCATCCTGACCCGCTCAATTACGCGCAAAGCATCAGCGAAAGCCAGCCGCCCGCGTGGCACAAAGACTTGGGTAATTGCGTAAGTATCATGGCCGCAGTCGCCGCGATGGTTCACGGCATCCCCCCGGAAGTCTTCATTCGCGCGCACACCAACAAGTTTGATTTCATGTTGCGCGCGAAGGTTGGCCGCTCCGATCGGCTGATGTTGGGTAACAGCGAGTTGCAGCGAACGTCGCGTTATTACGTCGCGAACAGCGGCGCGGGGTTACGCAAGATTAGCCCGCCTTCCCTGCCCGGCAACGCAACACACGGCGCATTCAAGAAAGCAAACGGCGTGAGTGAAGCCGACTATTTGCGCGTGATGAACGCGAACGGATGGCAGCATGATCCGACCGTTTGCACAAAGAACAAGAGCAAATATGAGGATCGCGTAACAGCGTTTGAAGCCGGTTGGCTTGTCGCGGAATGCAACAACGCGTCCGCGTTCGATTTCGCGAACGTAAATTATAAGTATTACATCGATGAAAGCAGGAAGCTAATCATATGAGCCAACAAGACAAACTCAATAGGTTGAACGAATTTGCTTTGACCGTCGCACAGGCAGCAATGAAAGCGGGCTTCGATCCGAAATGTTGCGGCGTAGTTTTGCCGTCCGATTACTGGCACGCCTCGCTTTCCGACATGATGCAATCTCGCGCGTTTGCGGACACCTATGTTCGTGAGAGCCGGGACGGCATGTTTCGCTTGTGTGACGTTGCATTCATCAACGATGTTCGTTTGCCGAACTGGAACAACCTGAAATGAATACACCTAAGCTAATCGGCCTTTGCGGGTTCAAAGGCGCGGGCAAGTCAACCGTTACCGCGTCCGCGATCTTCAACCCGGCAACTTCGTTTATCTCGCTGCCGATCTATCAAACGAATTTCGCCAAGCCAATTTATGACATGCTCGCCGCGATCGTGCCCGGTGATATCATGTACAACAAAGCGCGATGGGATGAACCATTGCGGGAATTGGACGGCAAGACCGTTCGCTTTGCTGCGGATACGCTAGGCGTCGAATGGGGACGCAACCGGATGGGGCGCAACATCTGGATTAATCAGATGCGTACCGAAATCAAGCGCAGCATGGAAACGGGCGCGCACGTCGTCGTTGACAATATCCGCTTTCTTGACGAATTCGACATGATGAAAGAGTTGGGCGCGCAAACAATTGCCTTCCATCGTCCTTCCCTTCGCTTCCAAGGCATCGCGCTACCGCCAACGGAAATGTATATTCCCGACATTCAACCACGTTGCGGTCATTCGATCGTGAACCGCGAAGGTCACTTTGCAGAAAGCACGCTTGAAATGCGAGCGTTATTGAAAAGGATCATTGAAGCATGAAAGTCGCAATCATCAAAATGCACGACCATAGCAAATGGCGTGCAATTGCGTTGCCGGAAGGCCAATCGGCAGACTTTGACGAAGGCCGGGCCGAACGTCGGTGGCTTTGGCCCTATCTTGGCACGGATTATCATTTACTCGAAATTGTTGAAGTCGAGACAGAACCGCCAATGGAAAAGCCCGGCTAGAGACCGGGCTTTCTTTTACCGCGCGAAGGGCCAGCGAAGGCCGGGAAGCGGGCCGCGATCATCGGGCGGCTGTTCCTTCTGCAAAGCGCTGGCGGGGCATCCCTGCTGCTGCAACAAGGTGTTGTAAGACAGGATTTGCCGCGCCGTGCCGTCCGTGTCCTTATGGGACGGATGCATATACCCGAACGTGCAAATCCCCGCGCTAGTCGCGCATCCACCCATTCCGCTCAAGAGCGCGAGTAACAGCATTGGACGGCATAGCTTTGACAGTCGCATTGATCTTGTCCCGTTGTTCGGTCGCATGTTCGTTCAAGGATTTCTGCCGGGCTTTTTCACCGGCAACGCCGCGATTACGTCCGTACTGAGTTGCAACCAACACTGCGATTGCGGACGCTATCGACCATCGCGCCCAACCCGGTAGGATTAGCCAAATCGGCGCGATCCATTGCCAACAAAACCCAACCGCAACAATGATCAAGATCGCGGGCACATACCAAGGCACATGGTTCCAAAGCCATTCGAACCACCACATTAGTTGATCTTTCCGCGCTGATAATCCGCGACGGTTGCCAACTTCGATTTGTTGACTTGATACGCAGTCACGATCGCGATTGCCGCGACGATGCCGAACCATGCGAAGCCGGGCACAGCACCGAACCAATCCGCAATCATGTCTTTGTACGGCGCAACCGTGTCATGCGTATCAGGAAGCAATTTCAACGCACCACCGCCGATCGCAGCCGCGCCGCTGAACCATCCGGTAATCCGGCTGATCAATGACGCATTCTTGGCCGGGGGAAGCGACGCGAGCGAACCGCTAAGATCGTCTTCGGTCTTGTATGCGCGAGCCGGGGCAATCGGCCGGTGCCAGCCTTCCGCCTTGGCGGCATCGATCGCGGGCGCAAGATCGCGCGACGGGTAAGCAGCCGGGCTATCAATGCCGCGATCGGTGAAGAACGCTTTGATTGCGCCCAACGTCTTGCCGCCAATGCGCCCATCAGCTTCACCGATTTCATGATAGCCGAAGCCGATCAAAGCCGCCTGATACGCCCGCAACACTTCGTCAACGCGTGCCGTGGGCACTTGGACGGCGAGCGCGGCAGTCTTCGGCGGCGGATCATTGGCGAACACACGGCGCTGCGCTTCGATCCAATCGGCATCCGCAGCGGGATAATGCGTAACGCCCGCTTCGTGACCGGCTTGCGCTTTAAGGAACGCGATACCCATCGCCGAATTCCAAAACGCGTCATCCATGACGGTGTTTTCGGTCAGGCCGGGAACGCGCGCTTTGCAATACGCGATGTAAGACGGCACGTTATTCCCGCCTGACCACGTGGCGATTGCGTCTTTGAATTTCTTGTTTCGGTAGTGATCGGACGTGCGCCACAATTCGAGTTGCGCGCAAATGCCCTGCATAAACGACGGGAAATAAGCGATGTTGTTTCCTTGGTTCAAACCGTCATAGAGATATTCGGTTTGGACGCTGCCCCACTTCACCGCAAGTTTGTTGGTGGTTGGCGCGAACTTTTCGAGTGACTTGCGTTTGCCGCTGATGCCCCACATTGCGCCGGGGTTCTTCGATCGAATGGGGGCGGGAATGATCATAGCCGGAATTCCTTGCGATGATTGTTGCGATGATCACTTGACCACCGCTAGAATTGCAACTAACTATATCACAAACGGTTAAACTTTCCAGCCTGCAAGTTTTTTCCAGGTGGAAAAAAGCGCTAACCGTGACTTGCACGGACTAGTTGCGGCGGATAGTGTCCGCCCCGCAATGAAATATCTGGCACTCGCATTAATCGCTTTGGCTTCCATCGGGTTGGCTTGGCAGCATGCCAATGTCCGGGCGCTACAGGCAGAAATCCTGCGTTCCGCTACAGAACATCAGAACGCCGTTACTGCGCTTCAGTCGTCCGTTGCGGCGCACCGAGACACGATCAACACGCTGTTGCGGCTAGCCGCAACAGAACAACGAAAGCGCGCCATCCTAGACAGGATCAGCGCCCTAGCGCCAAATTCCTATATCGTCGTACTAGGTGATAGCATCACCCAACGCGCACCGTTACCGGCGAGTACATGCGGCTTGGCGCTGGTGAACGCCGGGATATCCGGTAGCCGCACGTCGCAAATCGTTTCATTTGTAGAGGAAATGGACGCAATCGGCGCATCGCCAGCAGCTATCATTGTTGCAGTAGGTGTAAACGATGCACAGTCCCGTTATAAAACATCACCCTACTTTCGAGCGACGTATGATGATTTGATCAACCGCATATCATCGCGTCGGATTGCACTAGCAACTTTGGCACCGATCGATTTTGCGGGGTCTGACGGGAAAAACATTTCGCCAACCCTTGCTAAATCCATCGATCATGAAATCCGTGCGATTGCAGCGGAAAAGAAACTCCCGATCATCGATCTAAACGGCTTGTCTTCGTATGAATTGATTGATGGCGTGCATCCTGCATTGAACAGCTATGCGAGTTGGATTTCCGCTATTGTTGGAGGTATCAACGAGATACTTCCCGAAAAATGCGAACCTACCGAATTGGCGTCACCATCAACAACGTTTGAGCCGCAACGACGTTGAGCGCCCCGCCCGAACTCTGAATGGCCGCAAGCTCGAAATAATCGCCTGCCGCATGTTGAATAACAGTGTTGAACGGGCACACTGTATTGTCACCCGCGAGTGCTGGCGACGTTGCCACCATGCGCAGCGGCGATCCGTTCTTGAAAATGAACGCCTCGCGAATGCCGGTGCTATTGCTCGCGAAGCCGATATGCCCCTCGAAACGAGACCACCCGGCCGCGTTGAAGGTGATGCGCGACGTATTCGATGATGTACTGTGCAAATTGTAATCATCGAAATTTTCAGTAGCGAACAGTATTTGATTATAGGCCGCGTTCGTAATGCTCTGATCAGCGGACATAGCCAAGCAGGTTGCGCCGACGAATGGTATTCTAGCGGGCAAGAGCGCCTCATTGAACGCCGCCGCGATTTGAGAATGACCAAGATCGTTCGGATGCTCATTGTCACCGCTGATGCCGGTTGTGTAGTTCACCCAATCATTCGTCTTCACTAGCGCGACCGGGTAGTTATAGAACTCATTGACGACGCCGCGCACGGCTGCGTCAGCAGCATCGAAAGCCGCCGAAGACCATACACCGCCACCGAGCGAATAGCCCGCTGCATTCGGGCGCGAAGCCTCTGCAACTAGGACCGGTGCGCAAGAGCTTGGTGCGGCCAACGTCCCGAAATAATCGACATAGACGGGGCCAAGCGTACCCGTGACTTTCAGCACAACGGTATGGCTGCCAGTGCCTAGACCCGCCAGAATGACTGCGTTATGCGTGATCTTGTTATCATAGGCACCGTCCGAGATACCATCGGCAAGGCTATCGCCCGTGAAGGTCGTAAAGCCGTTGCCGGAAGTCGCACCATCAACAGCGATCGTGCAGGTTCCATAGCGAAAACCGCTACTTCCGTCTGTATTGAATAGGCCGACCACTAGGCCGTCACCCGTGAATGTCCAACTCAGGGTGTCGTTAAGTGTGGTCGAATACATCAGGCGTCCAGCGCCCGCATTCAAGGTGGCAGCTTTTTCATTGATCGCTGCGCCAATGGTCCATGTGCCTGCCTTGGTAACGCTGGCGTCGTTGATCGGCACCGCTGAAGCCAAAAAGGCGTTGGCGAGGAAGCTGCGCATCTCGCCTTGGATTTTCGCCAGTGTCGCCGCCGCAGCGCCGCCCCGGTAAACGTCGTTATGGTAGGCCATCCAAGCCGACGCCTCGCTGCGACGGTTATAGGGGGCTAGGTTTGCGAAGGCTTGCTTAGTGGCAAAATTCGATGCTCGACCGGAGGTCGAATAGTTATTGTGAGTGAGACCAAGACGGTTCGCGAGAAGATAATTCCAGCCAAATTTGGTTGCCGTGCTCGCGCCCGTTCCCGTGCCGATACTATCGGAAAAGACGTTGAACGCCTGACCCGCCGCGATTGGAACCCGATTGTTCGAAACGTTCAAGTTGCGTCGCGCATTAGGAATATTGGCGAGGTCAGATAGATTGTTTGCGGTTTGTGCCGCACCCGCAGCGGTTCCGGCATCGCCGCAGCGATAGAATGCAACAGCAAAAGCATCCGCATTCGTGAACGCTCCAGATGCGGCACCGCTCGACAACGTAAGCTTTCTGTAACCTGTGCCGTCAACAACCGTGCCGGTGACAATGTACATCGCCCAAACAGTTGGATCAGTTGTTTTCTGAAACCGAACAAACCCCTTAACCGTATTGGTGCTGTCATCCCATGCATCAAGGATGCCGGAAATTGTGCCGCCACCGACTTGCGTATTATCGATGTATGCAGCCGTTGCGCTTGCAGGCGTCGCGTTGTTCAGGCGAAACACACCCGCGCCCGGATCAGCGTCCGTTGTCGTGCTCGAATACGTTAGTTTGATACCAACACTTTCACCAATAGGGCCGGTTGAACCGACATCACCCTTTGAAGCGAGCACAGCCCAATAGGTTGCGTTAGGCGGCGCGTGACCGCTCGCAGCCGTCGCATTGATCCAAACGTAAGACGAGCCGCCCAACGTCGCGACTTCAAGTTGATTGTATGTATGCGCGTTGTCATACGGAGCGGGAACACCAAACCCGCCAAAAATCCCATCGAAAACCCAAACACCGCCTTCCTTATGCCATTGCTTTTTCGTTGATGGTTGCAACGCAAATTGTTCATCTTCACCAAGCGATGGATCAGGTTCGGTTTCATCGATACCGACGAAGATAAAAAAGCCGGTCGTGTTCAACGCCGCAACCAACGTGGAAACGTCTGCCATCGCTTGCCCACCAGCAAAGCGAAACGGCGACATTTGCAAAATTTTGTACGCCGAACCGGCTGCAATCGCACCAAACGGCCAAGGTTCAATGATCAAATGAGTATTATCATCCACGTCCTGAATTGTGCTCGAATACCCATTGCAAACGAACGTGTCACCGGGACGCGCGTTAGGCGACGACCATATGCAGCCCGCACCAACGATCGTTGTTGCACCCGCACCAATCGTTACGGTGCCTGTGCTGTAAGAATTAAGCGGCATTGGGCCATCCCCGAAAACGGCACCTTACCACGTGGTCAGCGCCGCTTTACCACTTACCCGATTTGGCTTGCCGCGTCCAATTCTTCGGGCGTCTTCGCGGCTGCTATCCGCAGCAGAATGGTTTCCGCGATCAGTCGGGACGCATCACGCTACGGGCAGCGCGTCACCGGAATTTGCCTGCGTCAAACCTTCGGCGGCTAAAATTGCGGTGATTTCTTCAATGGTCGTCGCGGCCCGGATCGCGACCACTAGCCGACGCCGCTTGTTTTCCGCTTGCATCATTTCGTCGGGTTTCGACACGACAAGAGCGGCGTAATCGTTGACGTGCATTCCTTCGATCGTTGCAGCTTCCGCGAATTCATCCGGAACGGTTGCATCGCTTCCGTCCCGAACAATTGCAAGCGCCATTTGCCGTTTGCTGAAATGCGCGATGTTCTGTGCATTGGCGGCAAACACAACGTTTATGCGGTTCTCTGCTTTTGCCTTCGCAGCCGGAACCGGATCAACCTTGATCCGCATTAGACAACCTCAATCGATAAGCTGGTTTCGATGATCGGGAAAGTACCGCCGATTTCGACAACGTATTTCCCGACATGATCAAATGATAATTCAATAGTTCCGTCGTCAACTGTTTCCGATGCAACGACTTGACCGTTTGCGATCACGCGGACGGTTGCAGGTTGATCGATCGCCAAGGTTGCCAGTTGATCAACAGCGAGTTGCGACGGAGCATCGCCCGTCACTTTGATGGTTGGCCGTTCGATCACCGCACCGTCAACAACGTATGAACTTACGATGTTGTCACCATCGTAAAAAACGTACTTCGCGCCACCCGGTTCAAGCACCGTTTCCGCGTAGTCCTCAAGGGATGGCGCGACGAAAAGAAACGTTTGTGTGATACGTCCGGTATCGTCATAAATCACAATCATGGTCTATCCTGATGGGCGTTGAAAGATGGTGTAATAGAGCGTTAGTGTCGTTGCGAACGCCTGCGACATAAACGTTATGTTGGAAGTTGATAGTTCCGCAGCCCACCAGTAATCACTTGAGTTGCCCCGGAATACGGCTGGCGTCCAACCGTAAACGTTGCTTCCTTGCTTCACATATCCCATCATCAACGGCACTTCCGGCAACGTTGCTGGAAAACTCGCTGATGCGGTGCCTTGACCACCACTGTTATTCCCCGCAGCCGTCAACGTTCCTTGCATCAGGAATTGCAGCCCGGACCATCGGCTATCGAACTGCATTTGTTCAAGTTGAGCAACGGTGACATCGTATCCCGGCAAACTTACCGAGACCAGATCAACCGCACCACCTTTGATCAGAACACGTTGCGTCATCAGTTTATCTGCTTATTGAACACGATGAAATCCATGTAGTGATCATTGATGTTGCCGCCGATCGGGCCGAACGTGATCCGATCGCTTTTGATTACCGAACCACTAGCGGCATCGGCCAAACCAACAATGCCACCATAGTTTAAATCATGCGGGTATTGCCCAACGCTTCCGTTTTGACTTTCATGAAAGAACAGATAAGGGCGTTTTGTCGAAAACGTTAAAGGGAAAAAAACATCGACAGTAAAGCCGCTGGCAGCGTACACGCGTCCCGACATGATGATCTGCATCACCTGCCGCGTAGAGCTAAATAGAAAATCCCCCTCCGTTGTAGTCGATAGCACGTCAATTCCCGGTTTGGAAATCCACATTCCAACAACACCGAAACCGGGGTGATATCCTATCAATGTTCGCTGAACCATCGGATCACCAAGTTTGCCAAAGAATGTAATACAAGTTCAACGTCCCGAAATAGGAGGTTCGAACATATTGAGCATCATCCACAACTTGGAAATGATCCGTGTAACACACCAAATAAAACGATGTTCGTGTATAAATGAACGATCCGGCATCACGTATCGCGACGGCTTTGTTGTAAACCGGGCCAAGTACGTTACTACCATATGTAATGATATCGATCGCAGGAATGCCGGGGTAAGTTTGTGAGTAGTTGAAAATTGAACCGAAGTTGAAAGACGCGCCGGGGATCAAGCCAACCTCAACCGGCAAGCCACGGTTCAACCTGCTATCGTAAGCGAGATAGCGATAATCAAGCGCAGGCGGGCTTTGCGCGTCAAAACCGGGCTTGCTGATCGTCACCCGGCTAGTATCGATATACATTCGCTTTGTCATTTAATCACTGATGATGATCTGTCTGTTGGTCGCATCAATAAGGAATTTGTTGTCAGTCGATTGAATTTTACCGACCGTCAACGTCCCCATGTTGCCGCTGATCGCGCTCAACGAAATCACGTTCATCATCGTTGCGGTAATTGTGCCATCAATGAACATATTTGCTTTGATGCCGATCGTTGAAACACCGTTCACCGTGCCGATAGCAAATATGTCTTTTGGAGCGCCAGCCGCACCGGACGCAGGGCGAGCGACGCGAAAGTTATCAGTGATAAACGTTGCACTGGTGAGACCGGGCCCGCCGTTGAACAGATTGAAGCCGGTTGCATAGCCGTTCACGTCAAGCGTGATGGCATACTGCGCAGCGGCATAGCCGTTCAATGTCGCGATGGCTGTAGCCTGCGTGGTGACGGACGCGTTAACATCATCAAATTCAGCATCAACCACAAGCTGATAATCAGCGAGCGCGGTTTGCGTATCAACGGCAACTGTTCGCACTTCATCAATGCTTGCATTCGCCGCGCCGAATTGCGCACTGATCTGCGTTCGCAAGAATTTCTTATCCAGCCAATTCCTGCCGTCTTGATTACCAACAAGCGACGAAACCAAGTTTTTGAAATTGTCCAAATCGCTTTGAAACTGCCCCATCAACGTTGTAATGTTGTACTGAATATCAGCGTTCAAATCAGCGTAACCGGTTTTGATATCCAACGTGGTGACGGTCACACCAACATCATAGACGGTCGTTCGTGACGGTTCGGTGACGATGCGTGTCCGAACCGTGTATTCCGTGTTACCAACCACGCCATCAAGCAACGCGACCGTGATCGCAGCCGGAACGGTCTTCAACAAGATGCCATCGGGTTGAGCAGTTGGAAAATACTGCACTTCAACCGCAGTCACCGTGACATCGTTTATTGCGTTCCAACTCGCGCGAATTCCCGGCAGCGCACGCCCGTCATCACCTGTCAGCGCAACAGCAATCGCCGTAAGCGTATCAACTTCGGAAATATAAACGGGCGTACCGTTCGGCAACGGAAAGCTTGGTATGATCGGGCTAGCACTGTCATAAATAGCGCCGTTGCGTTCCTGCAAGCCCAAGATAACGTTGCGCGGCCCGTCCTTTTCGAGCGAAACAAGTTGCTTCGCAGTGACCGCGAATGTTTTGGTGTTGTTGTATCGAGCGGACACCCAATCAACCCAATCGCCAACTTCCAACACCTGAAAGCGCGGGCGAAGCGTGACAGCCCCGGTTGCTTGGTAGCGATTTTCGCGCAAATACAATGATGCCAAATCGTTGGCTTGTCGCATGCTGCGAACTTGCGGGAAATCAATCGAAACATCGCGCGTGCGACGATCTAGCGTTAGATACACCGGATCAGTTTGTTCTTTGTAGCCGTTGGATGACCATACTAATTCGGGATCGGTGAAGTTGCCAGAAACAGAATTCACCAACTCCGACATTGACCGCAATTCGGTTCGCTTAAAGTTGCCAGCCGTGGAAATGATATCAGTATCGTAAAACGTCATCACGGACGGCTGCGCACTGCCGACGATCGGCCAAGACCCTTCAAGCGCATCAACACCCATCGCGCCGCAAGCAAGTTGCAACGTCTTGATATTGTCGCCGTGATTAGCCATGCAATCGAGGAACGCCGAAACCTGATATTTCGTAAGCCCGTCAACCGGTGATAACTCGTCACAAAGAACAGCAGCAGCCGTGTACTTGTCTAAGGGAAGGTCGCTAGGCTGCATATCCATTCCGCAGAACACATCACCGTTGACTGCAAAACCGCGTCGATAGCAATACTCCGCAACCACGGGATTTTCACTGTAAGCCCACGTAGAAACGTCATTCCAACGTTGCGAACCTGATCCGCCTGCGCTGCTATCCCGCCGCCAGTCATAAAGCGGCGCACCCTTGAACTCAAAAAACAACTCAGGAAACGAATTCATGTTGTCTTTGTCGAATTCAACACGAACCATGGCGTAGGACATTCCCAACCCGATATTGTCGGATGCCCATCGCCCTGCGGGATTAGACTGTGCTTGCAACAACCCATCGGCGGTAGTCTGCCGACCATCGTAATACTTGATCCAAATGTAACCACTGAATTCAGCAGTTGTCACCGGGAAGCCCCAACCATCCCCACCGTCCGGACCGAGCGTTACATAGTTGCCATTGATCGCAACTCGATTGATGCCCGAAGTGTAGAAATCCGACAGGACGTAGACGCGTTGCATCGTCCGATTGGCTTGGTTGAACGTGTTAACGTACACATCATGACCCGCCGTTCCGCAAAGACCGATTGCCACTTTGCGCGAAACGTTCGTGCCGTACTGCAACGACAATTCCGAACCTGATGCAGTTGTTACGCTATCAGGCTTTGGCATCATTGCTTGGATCAGATAACCCGCAGCAACACTCAAGCCCGCGCCAATGATCGCCGTTCCGATTACCCCGGTAGCAGCAACGAAAGAACTAACAGCGCCGAAGGCTGCAACGCCAACTTCTATAAGTGGTGCGATAAACGGCATTAGCGATCAACCTTGAAGGCAGTTTTGACTTTGGAATGAGGGAAGAAAATCACGCCTTCGTCGGTACGTGTCATAAACCCAATTGACGTAAATACACCGCCGCAAAGTTCGCCTTTTTCGTTCTCAACAACGCCAATGTCGCCGCGTTGCGCTTGAAGCGGATGAATGGTTTCGAACTTCGCCGCAAATGCATCTTCGACATTCTGAAAGCCGTGCGCGAGCAAGCATTTTGCAGCGCCAATTGGGCTATCGTATTTGATGCCTTCGTACATCGGATGACCGGTGATCGCTGCGACCGCATCGGCCGGGATCAGATAGCAATCCGAAACTCCGTACTGCGACGACAACGCTTGGTGTTTCTTGATGACCGCAGCAAGGGCCTTATCCCAATCTTTCACGCGCATGGCATTCACCTTCCGAACAACGATCGCCCGGCCGCACTAATAAAAGCGCGGTTGAAAACAGATGGGCTGTTCGGGTTTTCCTTGCCCCAATAGACTTGTTCGCGTCCGCGTGTTGCCGCGAATAGAAAGAACCCATCACCGGGATTGCGGCGCTTTTGATCTAGATCAGAACGCTTGCGGCCATTGATACGCGTGTAATCGAGTGCGCGGCTTTCGCAATTCGCAATGATCGTATAACCAACATCTTGCGTATCAACATGATCGATTGTATCAACGTATCCGCGTTTCATCGCCTGAACGAAAAGCATTTCATTCGTATCGGGATGAAAATACGCATCGTAAATCGTAACAGGACGATCACGATAATCTTCGGCTTCGATCGTCTGCAACACTTCCGGCGTCAATCCGTCATCCGGAGACGCTGAAAGCGAGACGGTGAATTGCGAAGCGGTCAACCCGGTATCGTCGCTTAAATCGGAAACCGCGATTGCGCCGCCCGGCTGATAAACGATCGATGAATAGGTGATCGGCACGATTGATTTTGCAAACCCATACGTGCCCGTTCCGAAATCGAAACGGATCAACCCGCGAACGGCAATCCGGCCTTCGTCTAAAAGATTGAGAACCGACGATGGAAGCGTGATCACAGCGTTTGTACCCCGCCGAAGTTCACCGGGGCATCTTCGACGGTGCCACTTTCAACCCAATCGGCAATGATGAATTTGCACCACGGACGCCAAAGGCGGCACACGGCGACGCCAGCCGTGAACACCGACGAATGCAGGAACGGGGCAACCGTGACGGACGCGGTTGATGCACCCCCGGTCACGTCTTCCATAACCTCATAATACCCGTACAGGCCCGCTTGCTCTAACCCTACCCGATCGCCCGCCTTGAACTGGAAACCCGCCAGCGGAAGCCCTGACAGCCCTAGCGCGCCAGATAACCCGACACTCGCAACCGAGCATGTCCCGTTCCAGCCGGGCGCGATATCGGTTGACGCTTTGGCGTTAGGATATGCGCGCAGGGTTGACTTGCGAACGTCATACGCGATGAATTTTTGAATACCGCCGCGAAGCGATTTCTTCCATGCCTGCCAAATTGCGGCATCGTCCCGGTTGAGAATTGCGGTTTTGAATGATCCTTTCCAAGTTGGATCATTCACCTGAGACAAATTGACTTTGTTGCCGTTGCCGAACGGGGATGCTGCAACGTTGTCCATCAACTCAAACCAAGCTTCGCTCATATGAGCGTTGTTCGGCAATTGGCGCGGATAGGTGATGGCCATTAGCGATAATTCCGCTTATTGAGTTGCCTGTTGGCTTGCGCAACGCGACCCGTGAAGTTCGCGCGATCTTCCGCCTGCACTTGCCTCAACTTTTCCAGATCATCAGATGTAACGCTGCCACCGATGTTGTTGGTGACTTGCGGCGCATAAACGATGCTTTGCGAACTGCCGTTGTCGTTACTCGCCTGTTGACCGTACATCTGGACGCCAAGCGCGCCTGATGGCCCGCGCTTCAACGGCAAGATGCCTTCCGCCCCCGCCTCGCCCATCAATCCCGCGCCCGATGCGAATTTGAACAGCGTCGGCGACTTCACGATTTGCCCTGAATACGCGCTAAGGCTTGGCGAATTGTAGACACCGCCTAATGCATTCTTCACGGGCGCGGTTGGGCCGTATCCACCAATGCCATCGGTTGCGTTGCTGCCAAGACCGAATAGACCGAGAATGCTACTGCCGATGCCGCCGCCACCGAAGCCACCCAACAACCCCTGCAACGCCTTCGCGATCGGCGCGAGGATCAACATTTTGATGATCATCTGTTGAATGGCTTGCAGAATGATGACGCCCGCGTTTTTGAAGCCCTGCCCCATCGAAGTAACGCCGTTCATCACGTCTTGGATCGGCTGCACAAGGTTATTGAGCGCACCGGTAACACCGGTATCGAGCACCTTAGCGAAATTGCTGCTATCCAATTCGAGTTGCTTCAACTGCTGTAACGGTGCTGCTGCAATTGCTGCCGCGTCCGAAGTGGCTTTGATGTTGCGCGAAAGCACTAGATGCGCTGCGGCCATCTGTTCGGTATTGGTCTTATCGACCAACCCTTGATCAATCCAATGTTGCAGCGTATCGGACGCCGCCTTTTGCGCCGATTGCATGTTGAAAATGCCAGCCGTCGCCTGTTGATTGACGCGGTTCATTTCGGCTTGCGCCTGAACACCGAGCATGATTTTTTTCGCCATGGCATCGCTAACGCCGACACCTTGCAAACCTGCCGCGTTCAATTCGAGTTGCTTCAAAGTGACTTGCTGCTGAACGGTTGCAAGATCGCCAAGAATTGTAATGCGCTGTTGTGACTGCTGGTTTTCCGCCAACAGTTGCGCTTGCGTCTTTGGATCAGGTTTTTTCGGCCCGGCGTCTTTGTTCGGGCCGACATAAATGCGTTGCTTGCCATCACCACCACTCGCGGCATCGCCAACCGCGCCAGTGCCTTTCAACGCGGCAACGCCTGCCGTGATCGCCGCAGCAACAGCGAGTAGAGTTGCGACGATCAGCGAGAACGGAGCGGTAAGAACAGCGACGACGCCAGCCGCAGCCGCCAACCCATATGTTGCGGCTTTGCTCAACTGATCAAGCCACCCCATTGCATCAATAACGGCACTCTTGAAATACTGCCCCATTTTCGTTGTGGCTCTATTCCAAGCATCGTCAAAATCGCGTGCTTTCTGCACAAGGTTTGCTTCCGCCGAACCGTTGAATTTCACGCTTTCCGCGATTGCAGCGGTAATGCCCTCTCGCCCTTGCGACATGAGACGAACCCAAGCTTGCGTTGTCGGCAAGCCTGCCGCTTCAAGGATATTGCGCTTTTGGACGCCGCTTGCGGTTTGTGCCACAAGATCGGCGACGTTCATCAGATAGCCGCTAAAGTCTTTCGCGCTCTTGCCGCTCGCGATCATAAGACCTTTCAGCGAACCCATGTTATGCTGTGCTTCGTCAACCGACGTTGCAAATTGCATCATGCCTTGCGCGAATTCGTCAGTGGAAATGCCTTTGAACGATGCAGCCTGTTGCAAGCCGTGAAGCTTTTCAACGCTAACATCAATCGACTTGCTCAGATCGTCCAATGCGCGAGACGATGCGATGGTTGACGACACGATAAAGAGCATTGCCGCACCGAGCGCAGCAAACCCAAGTGCGAGCAACCGCACTGGCGTAAGAATGCCTGAAATCGTGGTGCCGATTTCCTTGAACAATCCCGCCGCGCCTTTCGGTGCGGTTGCGAGAACTTGCCCGATTTGGCCCGCCTGTTGTGCGAAGATTTGAAACAGCGGTTGACCACCAATCAAACCTTGCCCCACGTCAACCAACTGATATGACAAATTCTTGGCTTCGAAACTTAAGCCTTGCGCTGCTACACGCGCGTTGTTCGCGCCTTTGTTGAACGCGGTGAACTGATCGTTCACACCTCGAATGCTGTTCACCTGTTGAACGAACGCAACCTTAGTATCCATGATCGCGGCGGCATGTTGCTTTTCGTTCAGCGCGCCGACTTTGAGCGCGTTGTTGATTTCGTTCAGCGTTACTTTGTATTGCTGACCGGCTGCAAACAACGGATCATACTTCGCGCGCAATGCGTCCAAGCTCGCGCCATACGCCGCGATATCGTCCGCGCGGCCCTTGGTATCGCCCGGCAAAAAAACGCCTGCGTAGCGGTTCACCGTCGTTTGAATTGCTGCAAGCTTACGAAGGCTTGCGGTTTGATTGTCGTTTGCAGCCGCAGCCGCATCAGCCACCTTTGCCGCTGCGCTAGTTGTTTGCGTTGCCGCGCCGATCGCCGCAGCCGTCACCTTGGCCGCGCCCCCGGTGTTGGTCAGCGCCGCCGAGGCATTGTTCGCGGCAGTCTCAACAGCCTTGGCCGCTGGCACAAGATTTCGGAGCGCCGGTAAGGCTTGCTCTAGCCCGGACGTGTCACTAGCGAAGCCGATTTGTGCGATATCAGCCATATGGCCCGCCCCTTACCGCCGCCGCGCGGCATCCTCTATTTCGCGCCGCTGTGCTTCGGCCCGCCTTTCGTGATACGCCTGCAACTCTTTGTTGGTTTCTTCACAGAACGCGGCATCCATTGCGCGCAAAATAGCATATTCGTCCGCACTTACCACACGGTCTAATGCTGTTTTCCATGCCAAAAATTCGGACCAAGGGATAGGGAAGCAGACCCCATCATCAACCCGCCTCACGCCGTCCGATATCTCGAAATACCACGACCAAAGGTATTCACCGCCCTCCGGAATGATGAATTCCGGAGAAGCCGTGTCAAACTGTTCGTTGCGTTCGCGGCGAGTTTGTCCGTTTTCGTCCGGTGTTTCATACCGAATGTGAACGGAAATCGCTTCGCAAAGCGCAATCTCTAAGTCTGAAAAAAACTTGCGGTGTCGCCGATCTTTTCGCTGATCTGATCGCGGAACCACGGCAATTCATCAAAGACTTTGTAGACCATCGCTTGATTGAACGCAGGCTTTTCGCCGTGAAACAACGCGGGTTCAAAGTGGGTCTTTGCGGGAATAATCGTGTCACCGTCCCTGCGTTCCGGTTCGTCAACCACCTCAACACCGGTCCAATCCCAACCGGTCATTGCCGTAAAGCAAATGAGGTTGTGGTTGGCTTCGATCTGATCGGCATCAAACGACTTGCCGCGCCGGGAAAGAATGCTGGCGTTGTTCTGAATTTTCTTCTTGACCGCTTTCATCGCTTCATCATCGATCGACAAGAGCGGCACTTTGATGCCGAGCAATTCGAGTGAACGCGGATGAACAATTTCAAGAATGCCTTCGGCCGGTTTGATGTTTGAAAGTTCGGGCATGGTCGCTGTATCCTTTGGTGTCGCTGTTGCAGATAAAGAAATAGCGGCGAGTTGTTACGCTCGCCGCTATCGATTGTTGATACTTAGGTAACGGCTGCGGTTGCGCCCGAATACGCGGACGCCGAACCGCTGGCGTTCGTCGCATTGACGCGCGCCTGAATGATCTTGCCGACCTGTGCGGAAGTCAGGGTGAACGTGTTGGCGGTTGCGCCTGCAATCGCGACACCGCCAGCGTACCACTGATAGGTATACGTGATCACAGCATCGCCGGTAAACGTGCCGTTCGAAAGGTTGAGCGTCGTTCCCTGCGTTGCCGCGCCAGTGATCGCCGGAAGAACGGTGTTCGTCGGCGGAACGCCGCCCGCGAGCGGGTTAACAACAACTTCCTCTTGGTTCAGCGCGAGTTGAAAAACTTCAAGGTCGAAGTCTTCATTCTTGCCGTTCGGGCGCGTCGGCCCCATCACCAAGCCGCGATTGTAAATCACGGTGCCAACACCGCCGACCGATGCCGGATCATTGCGGACCATCTTGAACGCATAGTTCAGATTGGTCTTTGCGGCGGCGCGCAATGCGATCTGACCGGGATCGGTCGGGATGCGTGCAAATTCCAGCGTCGGCGAACCGGCATCGGTCAGGCCCTTCGCCTTCTGAATAACGGTCGTGTCCCACGTGTCATAGTTCAGCACGTTGGTTTTCGAACCGGTTTCGCCGACGTTGCCGATGGATTTGACCTGAACCCATACCAAGGCTTCGTAATCGGCTTTGACCAAATCCGACTGCTGCGGCGTGGTGCAGAAATAGAGTACCGAACCCGCATTGGAGTTGGCGAACGCGACCGGGACAAGCGCGCTCGAAAGCAGCGCGGCGGCTAGGAACTTGGTTTTCATAGGAAACCCCTTCGGAATGGATGAATAGCGCCACGCGACGCGCGCCGGGCCATCTCTCTCATATTCGAAGACTTTCCACAACGATTTACAACGCCTTTCCACTCAAGACTTGAAACAGCGATATGGCAAGCCAACCGGGTATAGCAGTTCTGATCCGTTAACCACCTGACCGGACGCCACAGGGTTTTCGTATATTTCAACGCTCGCCTGCCCACTGACCAACCGCGTGTTCTTTGTGAAGAATGAAGCGAGTTGATCCAAGTAAGTCATTGGGGGATACGGCCCTTGTTCGTCAATCGGCCAATGCAAGATGATGCGAAACACGCCCTGATAAACCCGACTATCGCCCCAATAATCGCCTGTTCGGTTGTTCACGATGTTGACGAATTCAACATATTTGCCGTCCGGTGCTTTCTTGGTGTTGTCAAAGGTTACGCCAATCGGCTTGATCGGCATTGCCGGAATTGCGCTCGCTGCAACAGCCGCGATGCCTGCCGTTTGCAGTGCCTTCAACACGTCCGTTTCAATCATGTTCATTTGCTGCCCCTACTTGCCGGTGATCGCGCGATGATCTGCGCTGCAACTCTGTTGACGATCGTTTGCCAATTTTGAATTCCACTGATCAGAAACCCGTCATAGGCTTCGCGATACTTCGCGTAATTCGCGGTCCATCCGAAATAAATCGTTTGACCAAGCGTGAAATTCGCGAAATCCGCGATAGCGGTTGCGCTATCCCATGCATATCTCTTATCGGGATCACCGCGAACCGGGCCGCTTGGAATTCCGGTTAGCGACATTTGACCGGACGCGCGCAAAAAGCCGGTATCAACACGCATCTTGCCGCCCTTCGCTACGGGCGTTTGAACTTCGTTGATCAAGTCTTGAGTTGCCTGCATCGCCAGCGCTCGCATTCGCTTTTCGGTTTCGGTAACGAACCCCTCAACCGTTGCGCTGAAATTGTAGTTTCGGCTTCCAAGCGTTCTTTCGTAATTGTACGGCCCGTATTTCGCTTGCCTCGCCATGATTAACGACTTTCCAGATGGTCAAAATAGCGCTTGATTTGCGTTTCCGTTGTTGATAGACCGACATTCCAACAACGGATTACCCATGGCTGAAACACTTGCCGACCTAGAGCGGTTGCTTGGGCCGCCTTCCGACTTCATACTTTCGCACCGTCTAATTCAGCCGTTGCGGCGTTGGGCTATTGCGATCGGTATCGCGCCGGTCGAAGTCTACGCCATGACAAACGTTGAACTTTCCAACCTTTACCACGAACGGGCCGACGAAATAAAGTCGGAAACCAGCGAGTTGCAACGGTTAGCCGCCGATTTGTTGCTGAAACTTACCGCGACCGTCCAGAGCAGCAAAGTTGATCCGGATTTGTTGCGCCATATCATCCGCGCCGAACTCGAAAACTTGCCAACGCGCAAGATCGAAATTCTAGGGCTGCAATCGAACATCATCCTTGACGGGCCATTGCATCAATCGACGGAACGCGTGATACAGATTTGCGCGATCAACCATCCCATTATGATGGTTGGCCCGGCCGGTTGCGGGAAAACGACGATCGGCAATCATGCGGCGCGAGCGCTCAACCTGCCGTTCTACATCACAAGCACCGTCACCGAGACGCACGAACTAACCGGGTTTATCGACGGCCACGGCATCTATCATCGCAAGCCATTTCGCGACGCTTTCGAATACGGCGGGGTATGGGTTGCCGACGAAATCGACGCTTGGGACGCGGCGGCTTTGCTGGCGGCTAACAGCGCCCTAGCGAACGGCTACAGCGTGTTTCCTGATAGCCCTGCCCCAATAGCCCGGCATCCGAATTTCCGCATGATAGCCACGGCAAACACGTTCGGGCACGGTGCGGATAGGGTTTATGTGGGGCGCAACGAATTGGACGCGGCGAGCCTAGACCGGTTCGCGACTATCAACGTCGGTTATGATTTGACGCTTGAACGGATGCTATGCAACGGCAACGTTGAATGGCTGGAATACGTTTGGCGCACTCGCAAGAAAGTCACCGAAAACAAGATCAGGCACGTTGTTTCCACCCGCGCAATCATCATGGGATCAGCCGCGTTGCAGGTTGGAATTCCGCGCGATGAAGTAGAGGAAATTTACCTTTGGAAGGGCTTGTCTAAGAAAGATCGGGATAAACTCGATCATGAGTGACGTGAAACAGTGTAGCGCTTGCAAGAATGAAAAGTCACTCGACAGCTTTTATTTGTCGCGCGGAAAACCTGCGGCCGAATGCAAGTCATGCGCTGCCATCAGAAGTCATCAACGCTATGTTGATAATTATGAAGGTCGAATAGCTGCCAACAAGAAACACAAAGAAGAAAACAAAGAATGGTATCGGGATTATCATAAAGATTATTATCAGCGCAATCGTGCTAAATTGATTGAACAATCTGGCGACAGATATTCGAGTTTAGAAGGTCGCGCGTTGTCTTTGCATAATTCCGCGAAACGCAGCGCTTCGAAAAAGAACATAGATTTCACCTTGAGTTTAGGGCGTGTTCAACTCGGTTTGATGATCGGAACATGTGAACGGACAGGGATTGGTTTCGATTTGACACCTTCAAATAAGACTTGGCGCAATCCGTTCGCACCCTCTCTCGATAGAATTAATAGCTTTAAGGGCTACACCGACTGCAACATTCAATTGGTTGTAACTCTCTATAATTATGGAAAAGGTCAACACACCGACGACGAATTTATCAATTTTTGCCACATGGTTGTGTTGAAAAATCCAAGAAAAATGACCGCGTAAATGCCCGTAACCGTATCCGGCAAAACCTTTGAATTGCGCGACCACCTGAAATCATTGGGCGGTCGCTGGAATGCTGACAGCAAGGCTTGGGAATTTTCTTCGCTATCGCCCGCACAACGCAGCGAGTTGAAGGCGCATGTTGGCGTTGTCATCGGCGAACAGTCGGAAGCGCGGCCCGAACCGATCAGCTTTGAATTCGATGATGACGATGACACCGTTGATCTAAACGACTTCGGCAAACAGCGTTCGAATTCCATCGCGCCCGGCCGAACCAACGTTCACGGCGATGATCCGACTTGGTTCAACTATTTCCGCGATCAAAACCCGATCGGCTTTTTTGGCTTTTCCAGCCTTTCGGCAATGGTCAAGTATCTTGAACGATTGCCCGAACGCGACCGCAACGGGCGCGGCTGGATACGCGGCGATGAAAGATGGTCGGGAACCGATTGTATGGGCGATGCGATCGATATCGCGCGCAAGGGTTGGAATGACGGCGTTGAACTCGCGCAAGAGATACACGAAGCACTGATAGGCCAGCACGCCAAGGAACGCAGGCGAAAGCATACGGTCGCAGGCGGATCAGTGAACATCGGGCGGATGCTTGCAGGCAACCCCGCACACATGATCGCGCGTCCCAAGCGCGAAGGAAAAAAAGTCGTCACGTTTTTTGTTGAATGTTTCATGTCAGCGGGCATCGATGCTGATAACGCAATCATTCGTGCTGCGCTGATCGGCGCGATTGCGGACGTTCTCGAAATGAACGGCTATTCCTGCGAAATCGTATCGATCGCAACGGCTGTGACCGTTCGGCGAAATGATCCGGCATACCAAGTTGCAACGACATTAAAAGCCGCTGGCGAAACGCTGAACTTGGACGATGTTGTTTTCGCGTTAGGTCATCCCGCCTATTTCCGCCGCCTTGTGTTCGGCTGTGTCGGAAGTGATCACGCCTTGCGCGACGAATGGCGATCGATGGGTTTGCCATCGCGAGCATTCGATACCGATCATGCACCCCGCGCAAACGAGTTGTTCGTTGACAAGATCGCGCTAGGTCATCAGCGCAAGATTGATCACGACGCACCGCTGATCACGCGCGCAATGCAGATTTGGGATTTGATCGCGGACGGCAACTTGCCCATGACACTTAATCGAGAGGATGCAGCATGACCGATCATAACCACTTATCTGCCGGCAATGTGGAAGCCGAACTTGACGCTTGGGTGGACTCTCTGCCGGAGAACAACGACCTTTGGTGCGGCTGGCATCCCGTCCATGGCTACACAGTTCACTGGGGCGTCCACACCTCTCCGAAGCTTATCCGGCTCACTGAGCAGAACATCAGGCTTGGTTACGAGGTGCGCCGCGTCACCCTCAATGAACCGCAGACATCTGGCGTGTGGCAGCCGATTGAGACGGCTCCACAAGACGGGTCGGAAATCCTGATCCTGACCTCGACAGGCGTAACCCAGGCTCGCTTTGCGCCGGGGGAATGGCATGACCACCACGAAGGCCGGGAATACGAAGGCCCCGTGTGGGTTTGCTGCGATGACCAGTGGCAAATCGAAATCGAAGACTGCGGCAAAGACGGGATGTATCACGGCATGGCGACGCATTGGCAGCCACTCGGGCCATCCCCACTGCCGCGCCCTCAGAGCGAGTGTGCGCCCGTCATCGAAACCGAAATCATCCTAGACGCTATCAACGATCGCAGTCCGCGCGTGCGTGAGGCAATCGAACGGATGCTTTGCAAATTCAACGTGACGCGGAAAGAGGCTTGCTAACGATGATCATCGCAATGATTAAAGGCGCAACGCGCGTGTGCGGAAAAGCACAGGGATATTTGGGCCTTCCGGTTCGCGACGTGATGCTAGTTGACAAAGCAACATCACAACACGCGCCAGCGATGGAAACCGCTTGGACGCCGACACCTGATGAACTTGACCGGCTGAACAAAGGCGCGAACGTCATCGTTAGAATTTTAGGTGAGGTTCCGCCCCCGATGATGTTGACCGTTGACACGGAATTTCCAACGGAAGATTGACCGGAAACTTTCCAGCTGGTAAGTTGACCATCTGGAAAGTCGGATGGTCAAGCGGCATGCAAAACCGTGGAATGTCTAAGCGGGAAGCGGCGGAATATTGCGGTTGCCGCACCATCGCGGCGTTTGACCGTTGGCGTAGGGATGGTGTTATAAGCATTGAGCCAATCCCCGGCACCAACGTTTTCGATCGGGTTGCAGTGGATAGGGCGTTGAATGCGGTTTCGGGTATCACTGATGCCCCTGCCGTTGAGTTGTCACCCTACCAGCGAGCCAAAGCCGAACATGCGAGTAAAGCGCAAGCCGCTTAAGCTGAAAGGCATCAACCGCGTTCCGATGCGGTTAGCTGATGGCTCAATCAAGTTTTATTTCTATCATCGCGCCACTGGAATAAAACTTGATCCGGACAACCTCGCCGAAAGCTACGCGGCAGCGGAAAAGAAACAGCGGACGCGCAACGATGACACGCTGGTTTCACTGATCCGGCATTTCGACACGTCCGCTTATTTCGACGCGTTGAGCGAGGAACACCGCAAGCAATACGTTTGGAAGTTCAAGCGCATTGAAGCGAAATGGGGATGGGTTCCTGTAGCCACGTTCAACGATGCCGACGACGCGCTAGAATTTCGACGGGACGCGCTCGCGTGGCACAATGAGCTAGGCAAGAAATCCACGCGATCGGCTGACAACCTCTTATCCGCCCTCGCCCGCGTGTTGTCCTACGCCAAAGAAAAAGTTGTGATTAAGTTCAACCCGCTGGATACGTTCGAACGGCTTTATAAAAGCCATCGGGCGGATAAAACGTGGTCGGAAGAACTACAGCAAGCGTTTCTAAAGAACGCACGCCCGGCCATGGCAACAGCAATGTACCTAGTCCGCAACACGGCTATGCGGGCGCACGATATCCGCAAATTCGATTGGACTAAATACGACGGCGAACGCGTCCAAGTTCGATCGCGCAAAACCGGCAAGTCACTTTGGATACCGGCAACCCGCGAATTGAAAGCGCATCTTGACGGCTTGGACCGTCGCGGATCGCTTGTGCTTTTGACGGTGACTGATCGCGCATATCAGCGGCGTTACTTCAATGAGCATTGGCGCGAAGACGCGGACGCGATCGGCGCAGGCGATTTGAACTTTCATGACAACCGGGGCACCGCCGCAACGCTACTCGCCGAAGCTGGCGCAACTGCTTTGGAAATCGCCGAAGCGCTGGCTTGGACGGTTGAGCGCGCACAGAAAACAATTGAAGTTTATCTAGCCCGTCGCGGCACATTGGCAGCGCACGCCATCGCAAAGCTTGAAGATTACCGCGATCGGAAAGCGAATGCTGGCATACCAAGCGACGCAAGAATCACCGAAAACGGAACAACCTAAGAACAGATTTTGCAAAATATTTGCAAAAGGGCGGTTTTTGCAAAATGTGCCGATCCGCTAAGTTGTTGAAATCTCTTTCTTAAAATGGTCGGAGCGAGAGGATTTGAACCTCCGACCCCTAGTCTCCCAGACTAGTGCGCTAACCGGGCTGCGCCACGCTCCGAACGTCGTTCCATTAGCTAGGATCGCCGCTTTGCGCAAGGCGAGGTGACACCATTTTGCTGTCTCCGCCGAAAGGCCTCGGAACTGGCCCAAAGCCGACGGAGTCCGGCGTCAGGCGTCCTTCAATGCCTGATCCAGCATTTCGCGGCAGGCGATGAGCTCGGCGAGCACCCGTCCGAGGCGCTCCCGGTCGATGGCGCTGGGGCCTGCGGGCGCGGCGGGGGTGCCGCCCTTGCGGAAGGTGGTGAGGATTTCCTCGTCATCGGTCTCGGAGAAGCGGAAGTCGATGCCCTCCTCCTCCTCGCCCTGGTAGTCGTCATCGTCGCTGTCGCGGGCGCCGCGGACGCCGGTCTCCTCCTCGGGCTCCATCAGGCTGGCGCCGACGGCGTCCTCGATGGCGCCGAACGAGACCGCGGCCGCGCTGTCGGCGAGGCCCTGCACCGATTTGACGCCGTGCTCTTTCAGGATCCGCTGCACCCCGCGGATGGTGTAGCCCTCCCCGTAGAGCAGACGGCGGATGCCCTTGAGCAGGTCGACGTCGTCGGGGCGGTAATAGCGGCGGCCGCCGCTGCGCTTCATCGGCTTGATCTGGGAGAATCGGGTCTCCCAGAACCGCAGCACGTGCTGCGGAATGTCGAGTTCCTGCGCTACTTCGCTGATGGTTCGGAACGCATCCGGCGCCTTGTCCAAATGCCAAATCCTTATCCAGAGGGCGGATTACGCCTCGGGTTGCGCCTTGCTGGCGTCGCCATTGGTGCGGTGCTGGGCGTTGATCCGCTGCTTCAGGATCGCCGACGGCTTGAACACCATGACCCGGCGCGGCGAGATCGGCACCTCGGTGCCGGTCTTCGGGTTGCGACCGATGCGCTGACCCTTCTTGCGGACCATGAAGGAGCCGAACGAGGACAGCTTCACCGTCTCGCCCTTCTCAAGGCAATCGGTGATCTCCTTCAGCACGAGTTCCACGAAGGCAGACGATTCCGTGCGCGACAGCCCCACCTTCTGGTAGACGGCTTCGCACAGATCGACACGCGTTACGGTTTTACTTTGATCGGTCATCGCCCTGCCCCACATCACGGCGAACAATTGTTGTCTGAAATTATGAGCTTACGTTACGGCGGTCAACAGCGCTCATCAATGCAGGCGCATCGATAATTCGCGCCGATTCTGGCAAAATTTTATGGACTGTGGCTTACCAGCGCACCAGCGCGGAGCCCCAGGTGAAGCCGCCGCCCATGGCTTCGAGCAGAACCAGGTCGCCGCGCTTGATGCGGCCGTCCTTGCGCGCCACCGACAGCGCCAGCGGGATCGAGGCCGCCGAGGTGTTGCCGTGAAGGTCCACCGTCAGCACCACCTTCTCCGGCGCGATATGGAGCTTGTGCGCGGACGCGTCGATGATTCGCTTGTTGGCCTGGTGCGGCACGAACCAGTCGATGCTGTCGGCATTGAGCCCGGTCGCCTTGAAGGCGTCGACGATCACGTCGGTGATCATGCCGACCGCGTGCTTGAAGACCTCGCGGCCCTCCATGCGAAGATGGCCGACAGTCTGGGTCGAGGACGGGCCGCCGTCGACGAACAGCTTCGCCTTGTGACGGCCGTCGGAGCGCAGATGCGTGGTCACGATCCCGCGGTCGGTCGCGGCATTGCCCGGTTGCTCCTGCGCCTCCAGCACCACGGCGCCGGCGCCGTCGCCGAACAGCACGCAGGTGCCGCGATCGGTCCAGTCGAGGATGCGCGAGAAGGTTTCCGCCCCGATCACCAGCGCGCGCTTGAAGGCGCCCGTGCGCAGGAAATTATCGGCGGTGGCGAGCCCGAACACGAAGCCCGAGCACACCGCCTGGAGGTCGAAGGCCGCGCCATGGTTGATGCCGAGCCCGTGCTGCACGGCGACCGCGCTCGCGGGGAAGGTGTTGTCAGGCGTCGAGGTCGCGAGCACGATCAGGTCGATCGACTGCGCGTCCACGCCGGCGTCCGCGAGCGCAGCCTGCGCCGCCTTCAGCGCCAGATGCGAGGTGAACTCGCCCTCGGCCGCGATATGCCGCTCGCGAATGCCGGTGCGTTGCACGATCCACTCGTCGGACGTGTCAATGCGCGCCGCCAATTGGGCGTTGGTCACCACCTGCTCCGGCAAATAGGAGCCGCAGCCCAGCACGACCGAACGAATTTGAGTCACGAAACAGCCTCCTGCGCGGCCTGCACGGAACTGAGTGCACCACCTTCGCGATTGAGCATCTGATTGATCTTGTTGAGGAGATCGAATTTGACCATCTCATAGCCAACATCGATCGCATAGGCAAAGCCTTCGGCAGCGATTCCGCCATGGCTCTTGACCACGATCCCGTTCAACCCCAGCAACACGCCGCCGTTGGATTTGTTCGGATCCATCTTGTTGCGCAGGGCCTGGAAGGCGTTGCGCGCAAAGAGATAGCCGAGCTTTGACAGCCAGCCCCGCTTCATCTCGTCCCGGAGCAATTCCGCCATCTGCCGCGCGGTTCCCTCCGCGGCCTTCAGCGCGATGTTGCCGCTGTAGCCCTCGGTGACGATGACATCCGCCACCCCCTTGCCGATGCCGTCGCCCTCCACGAACCCGAGATAGTCGAGCTCGGGCAGGTTCCTGGCGCGCAGGATTTCGCCGGCCTCGCGAATCTCCTCGTGCCCCTTGATCTCCTCGACCCCGATATTGAGCAGGCCGACCGTCGGACGCTTCTTGTTGAACAACACGCTGGCCATCGCCGCGCCCATGATGGCGAGCGACACCAGATGATGCGTATCGCCGCCGATGCTGGCGCCGAGGTCGAGGACGACGGAATCGCCGCGCCTGGTCGGCCACATGCCGGCAATGGCCGGACGGTCGATGCCCGGCAGCGTGCGCAGGTGGAAGCGCGACATCGCCATCAGCGCCCCGGTATTCCCGGCGGAGACCGCAACATCCGCCTCGCCCTTTTTCACCGCATCGATGGCAAGCCACATGGACGAGGTCCTGCGGCCGCGCCGCAGCGCCTGGCTCGGCTTTTCCTCGCCGCTGACCGCGACATCGGTGTGGATGATCTTCGAGGCCGCCTTCAGCGCGGGGTGGCGGTCGAGCTCGGGTTCGATCTTGGCGCGGTCCCCGATCAGCAGGAATTCGATCTCGCGATGCCTTTGGAGCGAGATGGCGGCGCCTGGGATGACCACCGCGGCGCCGGCGTCGCCCCCCATGGCGTCAAGCGCGATGCGAACCTTGCTTGGCATAAAAGTCCTGGAAACCTGGGTCTGGTGCGGTCTTGAACGAGCGGGGCCGCAAATGGGTTCGCCACGAACATGGCGGTCGGTCAAGCGCCACGCCGCACCCGGACCGGGGCGCGACAATAGCGTTTTGTTATCCCGAAACAACCTCTTGCCCCCAGCCTTTTGCATTCGGGAGCATCGGGCTGCGGACGGACTAATTCACAAGAAGTACATCAAAATCAAACGGATAATCGAGCTTTTCAAACCACCGCCGCAAACATCTCGCCCCGTCCCGAAGCGGTCCTCTGGAGAAGGTGGCACCTATTTGTCTTTCTTCCCGTCCTGAAGTGCCTTCAGGACCGCAAAGGGGTGGTCCTCCGGATCGGGGGCGATAACCTCGGGCTCAAACACGACCCCCGGCTTGCGCGGATAGGGATCGACCGCCAGGAACAGGGCATCGGTGGCAAGCCTCCCAAGGTCGATGATGCCATTGACGATCGCCTCCGGCGGGTCGGCGACCTGCTCCTGATCGTCGTGCCCCTCCTCCATCAGGTCGGCCAGGCGGCGGACCTCGGCCTCGGGGGCGAATATCAGGTCCACCTCCTCGTCGATGTCGCTCTCCATCGGGTCAAGCGTGACCACACAGGTCTGGCCGATCCGGGCGCGAACGTGCCCCGTGACCTGGATCCGGTTGCCGCTTTTCGGCACGACATCGAAATCGGCCTGGACCGAGATAACCTCGCGCAAGCCTGCCGTCTCAGCCATGGCCTGCCGCTCGGCGGCCGAGGCCTCGAGCTTGCGATGCAGGCCGGTATCCGGGATCTGTGCAACGATGACGGGCACCCGCCAGGGATCGGGCCCGGATGCTGGTATCGGTCGGGTCATGGCGTCACATCCTCAGGAAGCGCTGGAGGAAACTTGAAGGACGCACCCAGCAGTGCGGCCTCGCCGGTCTGGGCGAGGTTGGCCTCGGCCGCCCTGGCATAGGCTGCGAGCTGCTGCGCCTGGTCCATGCCGGCCCCATTCAAGATATTCTTGCAGATCGCGGATGCCAGCGCCTCGCCGCCGCCTTCCATGGCCTGATCGTAGGCCTGGACCCGGCCGTAAAACGCCTCGCCGAAGGCCCGCATCCGCTTCGGCACGGTCTGGTCGCCTATCCCCATCTCGCGCAGATTGTCGTCCATGTCCTCGCAGAAACGGTCGAACAGCGCCTGCGACAGCTCGGTGGCGCTCTGGACCGTGCGCAGGCGGCGCAGCAGCAGCCAGAGGTGCAGCAGCAACAGATCGAAACGCCCGTTAACGGTATCCGGCACGCCCAAGTCGCGGTAAAACATGGGTTCTCGCGCCTGCGTCACGATCATGCCATAGATGGCTTCAATGGTGCCCGGCGAGGCTAGGCGGGGTTTCCTGAAGTGATTGAACGGCCAAAGCATTGTGGTTTCCGCAAGCGGGCGCGCGCGTGTTGCATTCAGAGCCTCCGCCCGGTACTTCAGCGCCTCGCGCGACGCAAGGGGACGGAATCAGTTCCGCTATGACGATAACGAACCAGACCAGCCTGCGTGCAGACAAGCCGCGCGGCCTTCATGCACGTTGGCGCGGCTTGCGCCTGTTCGCGGCCGCGGCCCTGGTTGGCGCCGCGCTTGCGGGCTGCACCGGCGAGCAGTTCCAGAAGGGTTACATCCTGCCGCCCGGCGCACTGGAGCAGATCCCGATCGGTGCGAGCCAGGACCAGGTGCTGATCGTGATGGGCACCCCCTCCACCGTCGCAACCCTCGACGGCGAGGTGTTCTATTACATCTCCCAGCGCTCCGAGCGCATTGTCGCCTTCATGAACCAGAGGGTGGTCGATCAGCGCGTCATCGCGGTCTATTTCGACAAGAACCGGCGTGTGCGCCGGCTTGCGAATTACGGTCTCCAGGACGGCAAGATCTTCGATTTCATCAGCCGGACGACGCCGACCTCGGGCCAGGAGATGAGCTACCTCACGCCGATCTTCAAGCTGCTCAGCTTTAACTGAGCCTTCACCTGCGGCTTCGTGCGGCTTGCCGTTGCGCATACGCTTCCATACGCTCCTGCAAAATAAGATGCAGGGAGTGGATTCGTGCCCAATCAATTGCTGTCCCGCCGTCGCGTGCTCACTGGCGCTGCCGCTATCTCGGCCGCAGCGATCCTGCCGCGATCGAGCTTGGCGGACTGGAAGCCGACCGAAAACGTCCGCCTCGTCGTGCCGGCTGCCGCCGGCGGTTCGACCGACGTGATGGGTCGGCTTCTGGCGGCGCATCTGCAGGCCGCCTGGGGCCAATCGGCCGTGGTGGAAAACCGGTCCGGCGGCGGCGGTACGATCGGCACGGCCGAGGTGGTCCGCGCCAAGCCGGACGGCCACACCATCCTGATCGGCAATCCCGGCCCGAACGCGATCGCCTACAGCATTTTCAAGAACCTCACCTACAAGCCGGACCAGCTCCAGCCGGTCTCCAACATGATCCGGATCCCGAACATCGTCTCGGCGCATCCCAAGACCGGCATCAAGTCGATCGCCGAGCTGGTCGCCTATCTCAAGGCCAATCCGGACAAGCTCAGCTACGCCTCCTCCGGCGTCGGCCAGAGCCCTCACCTCACCGGCGCCTGGTTCCTGCAGCTCACCGGGCTGAAGATGACACACATCCCGTTCCGCGGCGCCGGTCCCGCGCTCCAGGCGGCGCTCGCCGGCGACATCCAGATCCTGTTCGACAACCTCTATCCGAGCCTGCCGCAGGTACAGAACGGCACCCTCACCGGCCTCTGCGTCACCACGACCGAGCGCAGCGACCTCGCGCCGAACCTGCCGACCATGCGCGAGAGCGCGCCGGAGCTTGCGGCTTTCGACGTCTCGTCGTGGTTCTCCGTGTTCCTGCCGAAGGGTGTGCAGCCTGCCGTTCTCGAAGCGCTCAACCTTCAAGTGAAGGCGATGCTCGAGCGCGACGACATCAAGAAGAACATCCTGGCCATGGGCGCCCGCGCCGACTACGGCACGCCCGACCAGTTTGCCGCCTTCGTGGACGCCGAGACGAAGAAGTTCGCCGGCATCATCCAGAAGGAAGGGCTGCAGATGGACGTGCAGTAGCCTTCGCATCCGCGGACCAACATGCAGCGCCGGGCCGCGCTTTCGCGTTGAGTGCGTGGCGACCCTCGGTTGCTATGCAAGCTCGGCCGACGGCTGTCCCACCAAAGCGGCAATCGCCGAACTCGAGTCCAGGCGCGTCAAATCGAAGCCGATGTCGGAGAAGTTGATCCCGTGGTCGGTCTCAATGCTCATGATCAGCTCGACCGCGTCGAGCGAATCGAGGCGGCCGCTGGTGAACAGCAGATCATCGTCACCAAGCGGCGCGCTGTCGCCCTTCATCAGCAGCCGCTGCACGATGTAGCGTCGCATCTGCGATCTGACTTCAGGGCCGGCTTTCGTGGTCATGTCGAGACTCCCAGGAGATAGAACAGGAATTCGGCGCGTTGCCCGAGCGAATGCTCGCGGTCGAGCGGCGCATCGAAGACGTGAATGAGACAAAAGAAGCTCGACACCCACAGGCAAGGCAGCAAGCGGCCACGCAGCCATCCTCGCGGCGCCAGTTGCGGGGCGCGGCGCATCTGCGAGAGCCCGACACTGATGGCCAAGACAAACGTGTAGAACGCGTGCGATTGCTGACCGACCACCGCCCGCCAAAGGCCCATTTCGCCGACGAAATGAATATCGCGGATGAAGTGAAACAGCAGGTTGCCGACACAGGCCGCGGCAAAGGTGGCGAAGAACATGCGAAGCCGGCGATGGCCGCGGAGGCAGCGAACAAAGGTGGGGTAGAAGAAATGGTCGACGAGCAGTTCTTTGTAATAGAAATAGTAGCGATTCCAGAATTCCGCGAGCGTCGTTGACTCCAGAGGCCGGTAGGTGTTGCGCAGCAGGCGAAAGCCGGCAAGTCGCGCCGTGGCGATGATGACGCCGCCGAACACGGTCATGCTCAGCAAGTCCTCGACGAAGAAGCTGACGAGGCTCGCCCATCCGACGAAACGCGGCCAGGGATGGCGCGCGAGATATTGCAGCAGGTTGTCGTCGAACATTGGAAGCTGCAAACGTCCGTGGACGATCTCGACGAGACAGACTCTGACGATGGCGAGCACAAGGATCCAGACCGCAAGCTTGACGCCCTTGAGCTGCGTCACTGCAAGCTCCTCGGGTGTCTTGGCCTCGAAGCGGTCGAGATAAGACAGCCCCTTCCCGAACGGCGTCAGCGACGATCCCCAGAAGGGGTGGAAAACGCTCAGGTGCCGCCAC
Organism: Bradyrhizobium sp. MI1.4; assembly: GCF_055811315.1. Lineage (NCBI taxonomy): Bacteria > Pseudomonadati > Pseudomonadota > Alphaproteobacteria > Hyphomicrobiales > Nitrobacteraceae > Bradyrhizobium > Bradyrhizobium sp. MI1.4. Next base: position 252,445 of record NZ_JBVVPP010000007.1, read on the forward strand.
ACCGGAGATCGCTTCCTGCCCGCATCGGCCAAACCATAGGCAAGAAACCACAAATAGGGCTGGAACGTCATCAGAAACGACCACAGCAGAACACGCGGCAGGCCGGCCATCATCGTGGCCTGCGTCAGCGCGACGAGTGCCAGGAACGCCAGCAACAGGCTGAGCGTCGGGCGGCGGAAGACCACCGTCCCTGGCCCCTGCATGATCAGCAGGCCCGCGAACAGCGCAAACACGACGACCAGCATGACCGCTTCCAGCAGCGGCTGATGGATCCGGTCGCCGACGCCTTCGTCGATCGTCAGCCGTTCGAGAAAACCACGGTCGATCAGGAAGCCGCTGCGATAGAGCAGCAACAAGGTTGCGAGCAAGATCAGGACGCGCCGGTACCGGCCGGCATAGGCGCACACCAGCGCGAGTCCCGCCGCTGAAAAATCGATACCTATCTGCCGAAACAAAACCGCGAGCAGTCCGACCGCGCAGCAGAGCAGCACGCGGCCACCGATGTCCTGGACCCCCGCCACGAGCCTCGGGTCCCGATCGATCTTGGGGATCAACCGCCACGACGGCTTCGCAAGAGGACCCGATGGCGCGTAGCCGTAGGGCTGGCTTTCAACACTCATCGGACAACGCGCGCGATCACTACGAGCTGTTGCATCTACGAGGCCCTTGTAACAGCTTCGCCGAGCAGTGACGCTACCGAGCGCCGGTCTGCCTTGCCATTGGCATTGACGGGAATGTCTTCCATCCAGATGAACCGGCCCGGCACCATGTAGGCGGGAAGGTGCGCAGTGCAGTGCTGGCGCAGATCGCTTTCCGCCATTCTTGCACCCGAATACGCGGCCAGCAGCCGACTGGCGCCACTGGCGTCGTGCTGCACCACGGCGAGCGCACGGGTTATTCCCCTGCACGCCATCAGCGCGTGGTCGATCTCCTCCAGCTCGACCCGATACCCCCGAAGCTTGACCTGATTATCCGCGCGACCGCGGAAACGCAGGATGCCGGTTTCAAGGTCGGCCTCCACGAGGTCGCCGCTCCGATAGAGGATCGACCGATAGCCGTCGATCAGAGGGTCCTGACAGAAACGGCGGGCGGTCTCTTGCGGGTTGTTGATGTAGCCGAGCCCTACCCCAGGGCCTCCCAGCCACAACTCGCCGGCAGTGCCCGCAAGCGCCGGCTTCATCTCTTCGTCCAGGATCCGGTAGCTGAAATTGGGATTGAGCCGCCCCAGTGGCGCCAACCCGTCCTTGGTCTCAAAAACGGATTCGACGATCTCGAAACCGCTGCAAATGCAGCTCGTCTCGGTCGGGCCGTAGCAATTGATCAGCTTCGCCTTGCCGGCAAACGCGTCGTGGAACCGACGAAGCCGGGCCAGCGGAAACCCTTCACCGCCGAACATGAACCGGCTGACGCTCGGCAGCCAATTCGGGCTCAGAAGGTGCATGGAGTCCAGGAACATGAAGAGGCTCGGCACGGCGAAGAAGAACGTGCACTGATGCTTGGTGATCTCCGACACCAGCTCTGCAGGGGGCCGCCCCTTCTGCGCGTCCAGCGCGACGACCGCCGCTCCGTTCAGGAAGCCGGCATAGATGTCGAAGACCGAATTGTCGAAATAGATCGGGTTGACATTCGTCAGCCGGTCACCGGGTCCAATTCCAAGATCGCTCTTCGCCCAGGCGATCAGGTGAAGCACCCCTTGATGGGGGATGACCACGCCCTTCGGTTCGCCCGTCGATCCCGAGGTGAACATGACATAGGCCGGATCGGCCCCGGTGATCAGGGATGTCAGCGGCAGATTGTCGTCTTCAAGCTGCGACAGGGCATGATGCAAGGCAGCCCGGGCAATTGCATCGCCGATCAATGTCCGCGGCCCAGCTCCCTCGCGCACGCTGACGATCAGCGCGGGCCGGCATCGCTCCAGCATCAGCCGGGCACGTTCCTCGGGGGCCGCAGGATCGAGGAAGACATAGGGTGCTCCGATCTTGATGCAGGCGATCGCGAGCGCATAGGCCTCGGCGATTTTCGGCAATTCAAGGCACACCACGGCGCCCTTGTTGACGCCCCGCGATGTCAACCAACGCGCCAACCGGTTTGCCAACCGGTTGAGCTCCGAAAAGGCAAAGCTGTCGCCTTCGCACAACAGGGCGACGGCGTCCGGCGAGGACGCAACGGTCTCTTCGAAATGCAGCGCCAGATTATGGGCGGTCATACCGACGCCTCGACCAATTCATTGTCGCCGCGATCGCCCGGCGCGTTCGACGAGGCCTGTACGATCTCGGCAAAATCTCGCTGGTTGAGCGCGATCACGGCCGCCGGCAATTTCGCCTCCGGAAACTGGGCCTGCAACACGTCCCCGAGCTCCATGCCGAGATGCTGAAGGAACGCGGCGGCCATCGGATCGGTCGCCAGCGGCCTGCCCTCACTTTCCCCTTGCTTCATGTCCGGCACGAGGCTGCTGTTCCCGCTGTCAGCTGAAGCAGCTTCGCGATCGACACGCAGCACCACGTCGTAGCGATAGCGGGTCAGTTCGTAGCTTGATCCGCGCTTGAGCAGGATTTCCGCACCCGATATCCGCGGGATGGATCCGAAAATACCCTGAAAGTAGCGGGGGTCGATCACCAACTCGCGCTCCTGGGCGATCGACAGGAAGATCTTTCGCGCGAGCGCGGCATCCGTGGCTCCCGAAACTTTCGCGGATTGAAATTCGCGATGGAAGACCGGCAGGAGCTCGAGGTTACGAACGTCGCCGACGAAGATGTGCCCCCCAGGAGCCACCAGGCCTGCGGCTTGCTCCAAGACTAAGTGCAGGTATTCGATGCCGGGAAAGTATTGCACGACGGAATTGAGCACCACTGCATCGAACGAATTCAGCGGCAAGCCGCTCAAATCGGCGGCTTCCCGCTCTAGAAACTCGACATGCCGAAGCTCGGGCTTCGACTGCGCGAACGCACGCAGCCGCTGAACGGCCACCGGCGAGAGGTCGGTCCCGCAATATACGTCACAGCCGGGCGCAAGCTTTTCGACGAGCAAGCCGACGCCGCACCCGATCTCCAACACCCGCCTTGCGCCAAGAGCACGAATTTGCAGGATCGTATGATCGAGCCAATCGACCATATCGGGTTCGGGAATGGGCCTGTTGGTGAAGTTGCTGGTCCAACCGACGAATGACGGCACAACACCGTCGGCGTCATGGCGATATGCTTGATCGAAAGCGCGACGCCATTGCGCAACTCTGCGATCCGACTCGGCCTGGAGACGCTTCGCCTTGCCGGCGCTCAGATGATCGGGGTCAATTGCGACGAAAGCGACCTCGGACTGACCGCCGTGGCCAGGCTCGGCGCTGAGGAAAGCATCCGCCACGCCCGGATGCGCCATCAATGCCCGCTCAATCTCGTTCACAGGCCGTGCAGGCAACGGAACCTCCCTCTCGCGGACGGCGGGCAGCGAACCCCTGAGCATGTCGAGAGCGCGCCGCGCGCGGAGCACCACACGCGTGCTGCGGAGCTCCCTAAGATGCCGCTGACAGTCTCTCGTATTTCTAGAACTCGGCCGGTTAAGCAACCCTAAATGTGCGCACGCGTAGGGTGCACATTTTCGGGCGGCTTACGCCCTCGGCATCGATGGATCGCTCTGATGACCGGATTGTTGCGTTCCGCGTCCCGCCGGGCGGGTTTCATGTTCAGATGATGCGCCGGCCTCCGGCAGCACACACGCAAAGAAAGACCCCGCAGGCCTGCGCCGCGGGGTCTTCGTTCAGCAACGTCTACCTCAGTGCGCCAGGACTGCCAGCAGCAGCAACGCCACGATGTTGGTGATCTTGATCATCGGGTTCACCGCCGGGCCGGCCGTGTCCTTGTAGGGATCGCCGACGGTGTCGCCGGTCACGGCCGCCTTGTGGGCGTCACTGCCCTTGCCGCCGAAATGACCGTCTTCGATGTACTTCTTGGCGTTGTCCCAGGCGCCCCCGCCCGAGGTCATCGAGATCGCGACGAACAGGCCCGTCACGATCACGCCGAGCAGCATCGCGCCCACCGCCGAGAACGCCGCCGACTTGCCGGCCGCCCCGCCCCCCGCGATCGCATAGATCACGAAGTAGACGAAGATCGGTGACAGCACCGGAAGCAGCGAGGGGATGATCATTTCCTTGATCGCCGCCTTGGTCAAAAGGTCGACTGCCTTGCCGTAATCCGGCTTGTCGGTGCCTTGCATAATGCCCGGCTTCTCGCGGAATTGTCGGCGGACCTCCTCGACGATCGCGCTCGCCGCGCGGCCCACGGCGGTCATGCCCATCGCGCCGAACAGATACGGCAAGAGACCGCCGAACAACAGGCCTACCACGACGTAGGGATTGTTGAGCGAGAAGTCCGGTTTGACGCCGGCGAAGTAGGCGTGGTGCGCGGAGTCCGCAATGAAGAACTTGAGATCCTCGTTGTAGGCCGCGAACAGCACCAGGGCGCCGAGACCGGCGGAGCCGATCGCGTAACCCTTGGTCACCGCCTTGGTGGTGTTGCCGACTGCATCGAGCGCGTCGGTCGACTTGCGAACCTCCTTCGGCAGGCCCGCCATCTCGGCAATACCGCCGGCGTTGTCGGTCACCGGACCGAACGCGTCGAGCGCGACGACCATACCGGCGAGCGCCAGCATCGTGGCGGTCGCGATCGCGATGCCGAACAGGCCGGCGAGGCTGTGGGTGACCAGGATGCCGGCGATGATGACGATCGCGGGCAGCGCGGTCGCTTCCATCGAGATGGCGAGGCCTTGGATCACGTTGGTGCCGTGGCCGGTCACCGAGGCCTGGGCGATCGACTTCACCGGACGATAGTCGGTGCCGGTGTAGTATTCGGTGATCCAGATGATCAGCGCGGTGACGGCAAGGCCGACCACGCCGCACTCGAACAGCGCCATGCCGGTATAGTCGACGCCGGCGAGCTTGCCGAAGCCGATCAAGTAATGGATCACACCGGCGATGCCGACCAGCGAGAGGACGCCGGTTGCGATCAGACCCTTGTAAAGCGCGCCCATGATCGACTGGCTCGGCCCAAGCTTCACGAAGAAGGTGCCGATAATCGAGGTGATGATGCAGATGCCGCCGATGGCGAGCGGCAACGTCATCATGTCGGCGAGGATCGGCGTCTTGGCGAAGAAGATCGCCGCCAGGACCATGGTGGCGACCGCAGTCACCGCATAGGTTTCGAACAGGTCGGCGGCCATGCCGGCGCAGTCGCCGACATTGTCGCCCACGTTGTCGGCGATGGTGGCCGGGTTGCGCGGATCGTCCTCGGGGATGCCGGCCTCGACCTTGCCGACGAGGTCGCCGCCGACGTCCGCACCCTTGGTGAAGATGCCGCCGCCGAGACGAGCGAAGATCGAGATCAGCGAGGCGCCGAAGCCGAGCGCCACCATGGCGTCGATGACGACGCGGCTGTCAGGCGCAAGCTTCAGCGAATGGACCAGGAAGCCGAAATAGAGGGTCACGCCAAGCAGCGCGAGACCCGCCACCAGCATGCCGGTGATGGCGCCCGCCTTGAAGGCGAGCTCGAGACCACCCGCGAGCGACGTGGTCGCCGCCTGGGCGGTGCGCACATTGGCGCGGACCGAGACGTTCATGCCGATGAAGCCGGCCGCCCCCGACAGGATCGCGCCGATGGCAAAACCGATCGCGACGTAGAGTCCCAGGAAATAGGCAAGCAGCACGAAGATGACGATGCCGACCATCCCGATCGTGGTGTATTGACGCCGCAGGTAGGCCTGGGCGCCTTCGCGCACCGCTGCCGCGATTTCCTGCATGCGCGGAGACCCCGCATCCGCGCTCAACACCGAAGACGTCGCCCAGATCGCGTAGACGACGGAAAGCACTCCGCAGAGCACAATCAACCATAATGCTGTCATGTGATTTTTTGCCTCAGATCCTTGATGAACGTACCCCCGGCGCCTTTTGTTTTCCGTCGTGCGGTGCGGCGCCTTGATTTTGAAGAAGGCCGCTCCTTGCCCGAAGGCGCGGCCTTAGTCGGTCACGACCTTGCCAAAATCAAATTGAGGGTGCAACGCCAGATAAGGCCGAAAAGCCGATCTCGGCAGGTATTTAGCCTGTCTTGGCAGCCGGGACGCCGGTTTGGAGCAATTCCTAGAAGTGGCTGTAGGAGAGCCGCTTCAAGACCAGCTCCTGGCCCTGCCCGTCCAGGAAGCGCGGCCGCTCATGGCCCGCGACGATCGTGCCGATGGCCGTGACGGCAAGGCCTGCCGCACGCCCCAAGGCAATCAGCGCGTTGGCTTGCGCTGGCGGAGCGGTGCACAGCACCTCGTAATCGTCCCCTCCGGCCAGCAGCGTCTCGACGGAAACGACCTTGCCTGCGATCAGGCCGGCGGCAGCGGCCGAGAGCGGCACGCTCGTCACGTCGATCGTGGCCGAGACGCCTGATGCCGCACAGAGCTTGGTCAGATCTCCAGCAAGGCCGTCGGAGACATCCATCGCAGCCGTCGCATGGTCACGCACGGACTGCGCGAGAGCATTGCGCGGCTGCGGCACGCGATAGCGCGAGATCAGCGTCTCGCGCGCGTGCGGATCGGAGGCCAGCGCATTCGCGACCGCGCCGCCCTTGAGCACGTCAAGGCCAAGCGCGGCGTCGCCGATCGTCCCCGTCACCAGGATACGGTCGCCCGGTTGGGCGCCGGTGCGGCCGACCATCCGCCCCTGCGGCACGCGGCCAAAGGCGGTAATCGAGATCATCTGCGGCCCCGGCGTCGACACCGTGTCGCCGCCGAGCAGCGGACAGACGAAGGTTTTCGCATCCTCGCCGAGCGCGTCCGCGAACGGACTGAGCCAAGCGTCTTCCTTGCTGCGCAGCGCCAATGTCAGCACGAAGCCGGCCGGCACGGCCCCCTTGGCGGCGAGATCGGACAGGTTCACCCGCAGCGCCTTGCGCGCGATGGTATCGGGAGGATCGGTGGCAAGATAATGCACGCCCTCGACCACCGCGTCGGTGGTGACGACGATGTCGCTGCCGAGCGCCTGCAGGATGGCGGCATCGTCCACCAGCCCCAAGGCGCCGGGATCAGTCGCCAGCGGCTTGAAATAGCGCGCGATGAGGGAGTCTTCGGCGGAGGGATTGTGCGGGTTTGTCATCAGCGTCAGCCACACACTTCGCTGTCATCGCCGGGCTTGACCGGGCGATCCAGTATTCCAGAGACGATCGTGTGACATCGATAGGCCGCGGCGTACTGGATCACCCGCCTTCGCGGGTGATGACGGCGGAATATGGGGCAGCCACATCGCATCAATTCACCGCCCTGCGCCTCAATTCACCCCCGCCCGAACTCGTCACCGCGAAACTGGCGGCCGATCTGGTCGAGCACCGCGTTGACCATGCCGGTCTCCTCGCGGTCGACGAAGGCATTGGCGACGTCGACATATTCGGACACGACGACGCGGCCCGGCACGTCCTTGCGGTGTTCCAATTCGTAGGCCCCTGCCCGCAGCACCGCGCGCAGGATCGCTTCGATGCGCTTCAATGGCCAGCCCTTCGACAGCGCCTCGTCGATCAGCGGATCGAGTTTCTTCTGGTCGCGCACGACGCCGGAGACGACGTCGCGGAAGAACGCCGCTTCCGCCGGGAGATATGTGTCGCCCTCGACCTCGTTGCCGAGCCAGTGGCTCTCGAACTCGGCAAAAATGTCGTTGATGCCGGCACCGCCGATATCCATCTGGTACAGCGCCTGCACGGCTGCGAGCCGCGCCGCACCGCGCCGGTTCGCCTTCTTCTCCGTGCCGGCCGGCGGCTTCTTGTTGTTATCGGCCATGATCAAGCCCGCGCCAGCCGGCGCTTTATGCGCAGCATCGCAATCGCGGCCCGCGCGGCATCGCCGCCCTTGTTCAGCTCGCTGGCGCGCGCCCGCGCCCAGGCCTGCGCCTCGGTGTTGACGGTGAGGATGCCGTTGCCGAGCGGCAGCTTTCGCGCCACCGCCAGGTCCATCAGCGCGCGCGAGGATTCCTGCGAGACGATCTCGAAATGGATGGTGTCGCCACGGATCACGCAGCCGAGCGCGATCGCGGCATCATAGGGCTTGCCATTGGTCGCCGCGGCGTCAACCGCGATGGCGATCGCCGCAGGAATCTCCAGTGCACCGGGAACCGTGATGACGTCGTGGGTCAGACCGGCCGCCTTCAGCTCGGCCACCGCGCCTTCGAGCATCGCGTCCTGGAGATCGTCATAGAACCGCGCCTCGACGATCAGCGCGCGTGCGCCGGAAACGTCGGTCTGGTCCTTCAGGGGTGCGCGCCGCGCGTCTGCCATCGTCAAATCCGTTCCACAGGGGTTGGCGCTATGTAGTCGCCACCAGCGGGTAAGCCAAGTTTAAAGACGCCGTCACTTCATTTCCGTCAGCCGCGCCGCGTAGCGGGCCATCAGATCGACCTCGATATTGACCTCATCTCCCGCCTTCCAGCCGCCGATCGTCGTGACCGTCAGGGTGTGCGGGATGATCAGCACCGAAAAGGTCACGTCCTTCACCGTATTAACCGTCAGCGAGACGCCGTCGAGCGTGATCGAGCCCTTGGTCGCGATGAACCGCGCCAGCTCCCGCGTCGTGGAGAGCTCGAACCGCGCCATGTCGGGCAGGTCCTCGCGGCTGACGAGGGTCGCGATGCCATCGGCATGGCCGGCGACGATATGCCCGCCAAGCTCGTCGCCGATCTTGAGCGCACGCTCGAGATTGAGCCTGGTGCCGACCCTCCAATGCTTTGCGGTCGTCAGCGCCAACGTCTCGGCCGCGGCATCGACGTCGAACCAGGTCCTTTGAGCAGAGTCCTTGCCGCCTTCGACGCCGGAAGCAACCACCGTCAGGCAGACGCCGTTGCAGGCGATCGAGGCGCCGTCCGCAATGGTGGTCTGCTCGTAGCGGCAGGCGATGCGCAGCCGGTGCAACTCGCCCTGCGCCGTCGGCGTGAAGCCGACGATCTCGCCGATATCGGTGACAATGCCGGTGAACATCACGCGCGCTCGTAGATGGTGAGAGTATCCTGATCGAAGGTCTCGCTAGCATGAACCTTGTAGGCCTGCGACTGCGTGATTTTCGACAGGGGCAATGCAGCGAGCGCATCCACCCCGTCGGCGCCCACCGCTTCCGCGCCGTGGAACAGCCAGATCTCGTCAACGAGGTCCGCGGCGATGAAGGACGCCGCGACGCGGCTGCCGCCCTCGATCATCAGCCGCGTGATGCCCTTGCCGGCCAATGCATGCAGCACGGCCGCAAGATCGAGTCCCGAGGCATTGCCGGGCGGCACGCGGATCACCTGCGCACCGGCCGCACCGAGCCGCGTGGCGGCCGCGGCCTCCGCGAGTTCAGAACCCACCACCCATAGCGGAATCTCGCGCGCGGAGCCCACGAGCCTGCTTGCGCCGGGAATACGCAGATTCTGGTCGAGCACCACCCGCACCGGCGAGCGCACCGCCATGCCCGGCAGGCGGCAGTCGAGCTGCGGATCGTCCGCCAGCACGGTGCCGATGCCGACTAGGATGGCGTCGCTTTGCGCGCGGAGGAGATGCACCCGGTTGCGCGCCGCCTCGCCGGTGATCGCGACCGGCTTGCCGCCGGCCGCGCCGATCTTGCCGTCGGGCGAGACCGCGAGCTTCAGGATCACATGCGGGCGGCGATCCCTGATGCGACGGAAATGCCCGGCGTGATCGAAGGCGGCTTCGCGCGCGCACAGACCCACATCCACCATGATGCCGGCGGCGCGCAGGCGTGCGTGGCCCTGACCGGCGACTTCCGGATTGGGATCCTCGATCGCGGCCACCACGCGTTTGATGCCGGCGGCGATCACGGCGTCCGCGCACGGTGGCGACTTGCCGAAATGCGAGCACGGCTCCAGCGTGACGTAGAGCGTGGCGCCTCGCGCGGCCTCGCCTGCGCGCCGCAGCGCTTCAGGCTCGCCATGCGGCCGTCCGCCAGGTTGGGTCCAACCGCGGCCGACGATCACGCCGTCCTTGACGATGACGGCGCCGACGGCGGGATTGGGCCAGGTACTTCCCTGCCCGCGCCGGCCGAGCGCCAGCGCAAGCTCCATGAAGCGCCGGTCGGCATCCCTGGACTCGCGCGCCTTCTGCGCGAATTGATCCTCCAGGATGCGGAAGATCATTTGCGGATCGCGGCGAGCCGCGCTTCCTCCTCGCCGGAGAGCTCGCCGAGCACGTCGGCGAAATCCTTGGCCTCGCGGAAATTGCGGTAGACCGAGGCGAAGCGGACATAGGCGACGTCGTCGAGCGTGCGCAGATGCTCCATCACGGTCTCGCCGATCACCTCCGAGGAGATTTCAGCCTCGCCCCCGGTCTCGAGCTCGCGCACGATGGTGGAGACCATCTTCTCCACCCGTTCCGGCTCGACCTGCCGCTTGCGCAAGCTGATCGACACCGAGCGCATCAGCTTGTCGCGGTCGAACGGCACGCGGCGGCCGTTGCGCTTGATCACCGTGAGCTCGCGCAGCTGCACGCGCTCGAAGGTGGTGAAGCGGAAATTGCAGGCGACGCACACGCGCCGCCTGCGTATCACGGAAGAGTCCTCGGTCGGACGCGAGTCCTTCACCTGCGTATCGAGACTGTTGCAGTTCGGGCAGCGCATCCGTTGACCTTGACCGGTTTTCTTGAGCCTTACTGATAGATCGGGAAACGGTCGGTGAGCACCTTGACCCGTTCCTTGATCGCGGCTTCCACCAGCGGCGCCTTGCCGTCGTCGGACTGCGCGATCGCGTTGAGGACTTCGGCGATCATGCCGCCGACCTGCTGGAATTCAGCGACACCAAAGCCGCGCGTGGTCGCAGCCGGCGTGCCCAGACGAATACCGGAGGTGACGAACGGTGACTCGGGATCGAACGGAATGCCGTTCTTGTTGCAAGTGATGGCGGCGCGAACCAGCGCCTTCTCCGAGGCGTTGCCCTTCAGGCCCTTCGGCCGGAGGTCAACCAGCATCAGATGATTATCGGTGCCGCCCGAGACAATGTCGAACCCGTGGCCCTTCATCGCCTCCGCCAGAGCCTTGGCGTTCTCGACGACGTTCTTGGCATAGACCTTGAAGTCCGGCCGCAGCGCCTCGGCGAAGGCGACCGCCTTGGCCGCGATGACATGCATCAGGGGGCCGCCCTGCAGGCCCGGGAAGATCGCCGAGTTGAATTTCTTGGTCAGCGCCTCATCATTCCACAGCATCAGGCCGCCACGCGGACCGCGCAGCGACTTGTGGGTCGTGGTGGTGGTGATGTGCGCGTGAGGCACGGGCGAGGCATGCACGCCGCCGGCGACGAGACCGGCGAAGTGCGCCATGTCGACCAGGAGATACGCGCCGACGCTGTCCGCGATCTCGCGGAAGCGCTTGAAGTCCCAGGCGCGCGAATAAGCCGAGCCGCCGGCCACGATCAGCTTCGGCTTGACCTCCTCGGCCTGCTTGGCGACCGCGTCCATGTCGATGATCTGGTCCTCGCGGCGCACGGTGTAGTGCGCGGCCTTGAACCACTTGCCGCTCATGTTGACCGGGGAGCCGTGGGTGAGATGGCCGCCGGCCGCGAGATCGAGGCCCATGAAGGTGTCGCCGGGCTGAAGCAGCGCCAGAAACACCGCCTGGTTCATCTGGCTGCCGGAGTTCGGCTGCACGTTGGCGAAGTTGGCGCCGAACAGCTTCTTGGCACGATCGATCGCGAGGTTCTCGGCGACGTCGACCCACTCACAACCGCCGTAGTAGCGCGCGCCCGGATAGCCTTCCGCGTATTTGTTGGTCATCACCGAACCCTGCGCTTCCAGCACGGCACGGCTGACGATGTTCTCGGAGGCGATTAGCTCGACCTCGTGGCGCTGGCGGCCGAGCTCGCCCTTGATGGCGGCTGCGATTTCCGGGTCAGCCTGCTCGAGCGAGGCGGTGAAAAACGAATCGGGCGCGGAGGCGGTTTTGGCGAAGGTCATCTTGCGAATATCTCCACCGCCGCAGCCTTTTGGCGGGCTACGGGCGGGTCTGGTGTGGCGATCGGAAGCGGCGAGCGCGATCTACCACATCGCCCGCAACAGGCCAAGGGTTTGCGGGTCGGACCTGTGATTTATGCAAGATATGGTGGGATTGGAGGATTGGGACGACGGGGTGGTATCCGGCGTCCATGTCCAGGAAAGGTCCGCTTTGGACTCGAAAGGCCGCGCGGGTGCGAGCGGCCGGCCTCTACAGCCCGGTATACCCCGCCTTCACGGGATCCACGCTACCGTCGAGCTGCCGCAGATAGGTCAGGCCGCAAACCGTCAACCTGTGGGTGTCCTTCTCGCCGGCTTCCATCAAGGTGGTGATGTAGTTCGTGACCTTTTCCCGCGCCTCCGCGCTCGCCGCGGACGTGCGGTTGGCGAGCAAATCGTAGGTATGCATGATCCGGTCGATGGCAGCTTCCATGGCACCCTCTGGTTCTTGCCGCGTTTGGGACTTGAGATCAGGCAACCGCTTTGGCCTCGGACTGCGCCTCGAACCTGACAATGGCCTTGTTGGCCAGCCTGATCTTGTTGAATTCGCCGTGCTGGAGCAACTTGATGACGATCTCGAGCAGGCGCTCGTCGGTGACGAGGGTGTCCCGGATCGCGCCGGAGCGGCGAAGATAGTTCGCGGCGATGGCGTAGGCCTCGCTCACGAGTTCCACGTTCATCACCCCCACGCCACGCTCGACCAGCATCGTCAACCTCCGATCCGGAGGAGATAAGCATCGAACCGGGAACTCGTTCCCTGGTGTCGGGGATTTTTTCGCAACCGCGAAATGGAAAAACGCACCGGTCCGGACACACAGCCGGGCCGGCGCGCTCGGGGAAGCTCAGGCACGTTCGGGAGGCTTGCCGGTCTTGTTGCGGGCCGGCTTGGCCTTGTCCCGTCGAAAAGAACTCAGAGACGATACAGGATTTGGTCGGTCCAGAACCGCTCGAGGCGGTGCAGCGATTTGTTCAGGGTCGAGAACTCCTCGCCCGAGATGCCGCCGACCTGTTCGACCGTCTTGACGTGCTTCTGGTAGAGCGAGTCGACGATGCGGCGGATTTCCTGGCCCTGCGGCGTCAGGCGGATGCGCACCGAGCGGCGATCGACGCGCGAGCGCTGATGGTCGAGGAAGCCGAGTTCGACGAGCTTCTTCAGATTGTAGGAAACGTTGGAGCCGAGGTAATAACCGCGCGTGCGCAGTTCGCCCGCGGTCAGCTCCTTGTCGCCGATGTTGTAGAGCAGCAGCGCCTGCACCGAGTTGATGTCCGCACGGCCGCGGCGATCGAACTCGTCCTTGATGACGTCGAGCAGCCGGCGATGCAGCCGCTCCACCAGAGTCAAAGCTTCCAGATAGAGCGTCTGCACCGAACCCTGCTGGCCGGAGACGCGCTCTGCGGTATCTGCCGCAGTTGCGACGGCTTTCATCATGACACTTCCCCTGTTGTCGTTTTTATCGACACTCATTCGACGAAACTTGTGTCCCGTCTGATAGGTGCAACTTAAGGGGCTCGTTTGAAGATCGGCTTAAATAAGAGAATAAAGAGATCATGAATTTAAGACAGTGAATTGCGGATTAAGCCTGTCCCACAAGCACTTTTCGCAACAGTCTGTTGACTCTCGCAAGGTCCTGTTCACCCTCCGTCCGCCCCGATTGTCGCATTCCAGAACAGCCCCGCCCCGTTTCGAAACGGCCGCGTAAGAGCTGTGGCGGAACACGCTGGTTAGCGAAAACTTACGTCGAATTTTACGCAACCAACCGTCAACCAAGCGCGACAATCTCGTGTCCCGGACCAGCACAGCGAAGCCGAGCGCAGAGTCGGGGCAAGAGAGTTTGCTATGGCGGTCGTTCGCGTGCGGCCATCCAGGCGAGCGCGAGATAGGCCGCCAGCATGAAGGCTTCGACGCCGACCACGACCAGGCTGCCGCCGTAGATGCCCGGGAACATCAGCTCGATCACCGCCATCGACACCACGGTCGTCAGCCACACCACGGCGCCCCAAGGCGTCGCCAGCCACAGCCCGACCGCGGCAACGAGTTCGATCACGGCGAAGTAAATGGTCGAGGCCTGCCAGGCCATCGACTGGTTCTCGAAGGCCTCGTCCTCGCCGCCCACGAAGCCCGTCACCTGCGCCCAATGATAGAGGCCCTTGAGGATCGAGAGCAGCGCCATCACCCGCAGGAACAGCACGAGCCGGCGCGTCCAGACATTGTCGTCGGATTCAGCCCGCTCCGACGAGATCGCCGCCACCGACATGGCGCTGTCTCTGGCATTGTCTCGGACGGCATCCCTGGTGCTGTCGCGGGCCGCATCGCGGGTGGAGATCTCGGACATGCCCCCTTCTGGCTGCTTTGCCCCGCAAAATCAATCGGCTGCCATCTTTTGCGACAGGTCAACCCGCGGTGACGGGAACCATGCGAGCTGGTATAAGAATAATTCCAGCCGGAGGAAAAGTAATGGCGATCAAATACGGACGTCCGATCGAGTTGCGCGAGGTCTCGCGCCGGGATGGCACTGGGGCCTCCCCTGCCCTCGATCTGACCGTCCGCCCGCGCCGCAACCGCAAGGCCGAATGGGCCCGGCGCATGGTCCGCGAGAACGTGCTCACGACGGACGATCTGATCTGGCCGCTGTTTCTGATCGACGGCAACAACAAGCGCGAGCAGATCGCCTCGATGCCGGGTGTCGAGCGTCTCAGTGTCGACCAGGCCGTGCGCGACGCCGAGCGGGCGATGAAGCTCACCATCCCGTGCCTCGCGTTGTTTCCCTACACCGATCCGTCCCTGCGCGACGAGGAGGGCTCGGAAGCCACCAACCCGAACAATCTGGTCTGCCAGGCGGTGCGCGCGATCAAGAAGGAATTCCCGGAGATCGGCATTCTCTGCGACGTCGCGCTCGATCCCTTCACCAGCCACGGCCATGACGGCCTGATCTCCGACGGCAAGATCCTGAACGACGAGACGGTCGCTGTGCTCGTGCGTCAGGCCCTGGTGCAGGCCGAAGCCGGCTGCGACATCATCGCGCCCTCCGACATGATGGACGGCCGCGTTGCCGCGATCCGCGAGGGCCTGGATCGCACCGGCCTGCTCGACGTGCAGATCATGGCCTATGCCGCAAAATACGCCTCCGCCTTTTACGGCCCGTTCCGAGACGCCATCGGCTCGGCCAAGACGCTCACCGGTGACAAGCGCACTTACCAGATGGACAGCGCCAACACCGACGAGGCGCTCCGCGAGGTCGAGCTCGACATCGCCGAGGGCGCCGACATGGTGATGGTCAAGCCCGGCATGCCCTATCTCGACGTCGTCCGTCGCGTGAAGGACACGTTCGCGATGCCGACCTTCGCCTATCAGGTGTCCGGCGAATACGCGATGATCGCGGCCGCCGCCAACAACGGCTGGCTCGACGGCGACCGCGCCATGATGGAGAGCCTGCTCGCCTTCAAGCGCGCCGGCGCCGACGGTGTGCTGAGTTATTTCGCACCGAAGGCGGCGGAGAAGCTGCGGACGCAGGGGTAGGCCCCAAGGTCGTCCCGGCGAAGGCCGAGCGCCCCTGTCTCTAATCGTCGTCCTGGCGAAAGCCAGGACCCATTACCCCAGGGACAAGCTTGGCGAAAACTGGAAGTTAGTACGTTCGCCGGTATCGATACCGCGTGCTCTCGCTAGATCACCCGGTATGGGTCCTGGCTTTCGCCAGGACGACGATTAGAGACAGGGGCGCTCGGCCTTCGCCGGGACGACCTTGGGGCCTAC